>CANQBK010000005.1 GCA_947589485.1 uncultured Clostridia bacterium
AGCCTTACGGCTGACGGGCAATTCATCCCACCGCCTTAGAGGCGGGGGACTTCTTGCCCATTTAGGTTAAAATTCACGGTCAAAGACGGACGCATTTTTGACATATCAAAAGAAAGTCCCAATTCTTCATACAGCTCACGCTGTATTCCCTCACTGCTTGTTTCGCCCGATATAACGTGACCCCCCACGGACAAATCCCACAAATCGGGGTAGCTCTTTTTATCCTTTTGCCGACGCTGAATCAGCATTTTACCGTCCGAACCGATTATGCACAAATGTACAACCAATCTGTATCTGTCGGGAGGAAAATAATCTCCTTTTTTAACGGTTTCACCTGTTTTTATTCTGTTCTCGTCATACAAATCCCAAAGTTCCATAACTTTACCTCACAAAGCTCAAATAAATCATTTATATACCGTCTGCACACTCCAATGACCTAAAGCCGATAATGTCAAAAACTCTTTTTATGTTTACTTGCCGAAAAATATTATCCAAAATAAAAATTCGGCACCGAACCTTTAAACAGTTTCGGTGCCTTTGGTGCCGGTAACCGGACTTGAACCGGTACGGATTTTACTCCGAGGGATTTTAAGTCCCTTGCGTCTGCCTATTCCGCCATACCGGCAATAAAACAACAATAATATATTACCATATTAGTTTCAAAATATCAAGTATTTTTTTAAACTCAAATTATATTTCTAAATTGCAATATAAAATATCCGTAAATCAAGTGATTAAATGATTTATATTTAACTTATTGAGAAACTTACAAGCGGAACGCCTATTGAAAATACAACAAGGATAGTTGTTAATCCAATATTGAATCATATTGATTTTTCCTTTTGTAATTTAGGTGTTTACCTTTTCTGTCTTTTGTGGTATTGTCTAAGTGACACATATTGTTTCCTCCGATTATGTTGATTTATTCACTTAACATCTACTGATAGAATTTATAGGGTGATAAATGTAAAAGAAATAACTTCAAATGTTTTGATTACGGCGATACTAAATCGGAAAAAGTTAAATATGGAAATTCAGATGAACTACGCATTAAGAAGGGATAGCAATGAAAGATGCTTGGATTATCGAATTAAATCTTTCTTATTATGATAATTTGAATGAATACTTAATATGGTTTTATGATGAAAATGAAAATTCCCGTGTGTTTTCACTGCACAATAAAATAGCCGTTTTTGATTCTGAACGTTCAGCGTATGAAGCAATGGCAAAACTGAATTTTCAATATAAGGATACGGAAACCTATGATTTGGAACGGCTTGAATACTGGGTACTTACGAATAGTCAATCACAGATTTTAAATCCCTCCTCCGGTGAAATCGACTGTAACTTTTTATTAAATTTTTGGAATTTGTTTGATGATATTTTTCAATCATTAAATTCAGAATTTGAATCTCAAATAACAAAACGTTCCCGAAAATGCTATAACAAATTATTTTATGGTTCCAATCTTCCTGCAATCACACCTGATGAATGTCAATACACGCCTGTATTTACAAGAAAAGAGTTGAAATTTATTAGATTGCTTATGAAACGAGGTATTTCCTTTCTCGAAAATAACACAGAATTTGCCGATTGATTTTTACCTTTTTGGTCATTTTATTATACAACTTACCAACTCATATTATATTTCCAAATTGCAATATAAAATATAATCCCCGTGTCCTGCATATAAAACGCATTGTCCGACACGGGGATTATTTTACTTATTCGATATTGTATTTATGAACCATTCACCGTATAAAGCCGGTGATATTACGGCGGACTTATTTTTTCAAGTCAAACCAATAATTATTAATCAAATAATTGAACGTAGTAATTTTTATAAATTCCTATGCCCACTTTAGAAAATTGATTATGAAGAATATTTTCGCGGTGTCCGGCGGAACTCATCCACGCGCTCATTACCGAATCAACATTTTGATAGCCCCAAGCAATATTCTCTCCTACCAGACCATATCCGATGTTCAAGTCCTCAAGTATTGAGAAACACTCTCTTCCGTCAGGTCTTGTATGTGACTGCTTCTTTTCAATTTCCTGTGCACGAACCTGAGCTGCAGCCGTAAGTTTTTTGTCGAGTGTAAGAGGTTTCAGACCCGCCTGCTGTCTGTAATTGTTAATAAGACTGAGTTCATGGTTCATATCGCTTGTAATTGTAGGTGAAGACGAAATAGCGGTAAGATAAACATACTTTGAGGTATAACGTCCTGTTACATCTTTTGCACATATTCTTACTGTATATGACCCTGTCTTATTTTCGGTTTTAAATATGGCCATATCATTGGTTGAATAATTTTGTATCGTTTTCCAAGAGCCGTTTCCTATTCTATAATCGAATTTGTATTTGTAAGGCTTTACGCCGCCCGTAAAATCGGCATAAGCTGCAACCGTGCTGTTGTTAAACACAAAATCGGAGGAAATTTCGCTTCCTGCGTCCCTAAATGTTGACTTCGTATCTTTCTTTACGGTAATTTTCATATATTTGGAGGCATATTGACCCTTTGAATCACGCGATGCAATTCTTACGGTATAATAACCGCCGTCATTCGGCATAGTTATCTTTTTGGTGTCGGTATAAACATAATCAGTTACATCGACCCAATTATTTTGGCCCTCCTTCTGATATGAAAACTTATATCTGTACGGAGCAACGCCGCCCTTAAATTTAGCGCTTGCAGTTATCGTCCAATTTGCCCAAGTAGAATTTGTGCTGATTTTGGAACCGTTTTCAGCAAATTTTTGTTTTGTATCCTTCTTTATCGGTATATAACAATATTTTGAAAGATACTTGCCTGTTGCGTCTTTTGCCGCAATCCTTACGGTATAATAACCCGGTGTTCCGGGCATTTTAATTTTTTGAACATTATTGTTTACATAACCTGTTGCGTCAACCCATTTTCCGTTTCCGTTATGATACGAGTATTTGTAGGTATAGGGTTCAACTCCGCCGCTGAATCCCGCGTGCGCTTCAACCGTCCAGTTTACCCATGTTGTGTTTTGCTGGAGATAGGTAACACCGACTTTGAAAGCACTATTTGTATTTCTTTTAACTGTTACATACAAATATTTTGAAGCATAATTATTTTTGGAATCAAGTGAAGCTACTCTTACGGTATAATGTCCCGCAACACTCGGAAGAGTTATTTTTTGACTGTTCTTTGTGGTATATCCCGTAACATCTCTCCAGCTTCCGTTATTCAAACGATATGAATACTTATACTTGTATGTACCGCTGCCTCCTTTAAACCGTGCGTATGCCGTCAGTGATGACCCCACCCAAATAGAAGAAGCACTTACCGACGAGCCGTTGTCTGCGAATTTTGTTGCTGCCGATGCCGTAATCGAGCCGAAGTCCTGCACATAACCGGTTGTTGATGCAACCGCTCCAACTCCTGTCGCAAGAGTCAACACAAGAGCAGCCGACAAAATCTTTTTTCCGCATTTTTCAATTGTACTTTTGATTGACATTTTCAATCCTCCTCATTAAAATTGTATAGTATATTATAACAAAACATTTCTATTTTGTAAAGTACAAATAAATAAAAAGAAATAACGGAAAAAGGACGGTTTGTGCACCGTCCTTTTCGTTTTATGGGGAGCTTTGAATCCAGTGGTTTTAAAGTTGATTTACTACATTTGATAATAAACACATATCTTAGCTTAAATCAGTTCTCTGAGCAAATCCCTCATTCTTGAAGTGATTTTCCAGCAGTTTTCAATAGGCTGACCTATACAAGACCAATATACAATATTATCGTAAAGTTCATCGTCGATTAGTATCTGACGAAATTCTTTCCATAGCCTTTCAGCATATTCCGTATCATCAGTGAACCTCAATAGATCTTCAATGCCTTGAATTATCATATCGCTTAATAATCTTTTGTCTGAATACTTACCTGATGAATCCATTTCCTCAGAATACTTCTTATAAAATTTGATATAATCCTCTGTTCGAGTATAATCTCCTGCGCAGAATTCCCAGTCTTGATCCCAATCTTCCGGCTCTCTTACACCACATTCTTCATTCAGTTTTCTTACTAATTCAAACATAATAGCACCTCCTGTATAATAAAAATCAGCTTCGGGTGAATTGTCAACAATATTTTGTATTCGTTCACTCGATTTATCAGACGCAACGTCAAAACCGACTATCAAACGTGGTTTTCAGCTTATCATCTTTATTAAATAAAATTTTCACGAGTTTCGCAAGTACCTTTTTTGCCTGCAAACCAATAAAGTTCATCTAACTCGCGTTCCGACGGCAAGTTTTCAACATCAGGATATTCGTGCTTTTTTGGATTAAGCGTATACCCTGTACTGCAGTCTTTACACCTGCAGCGTTGAGTTCCTGATCTGTTATATCCTATCTTAATTTAATTTTCCTGTTTATTGCAATTTGGACATATCTTTCCTTCTTCTATCGTTGCCTTTCTCATTTTCTTCAACTCCTTATGGATTTTTTTATTATACCATAATGTTCGCTAAACGTCCACTCCTTAAAATAGCGCAGTGCCTGCGCTCTCAATTCGCGCTGTCGCTCACTCCGTTCGCTCTTACTGTAAACGATAAGTATATTCGCGCGGCGTTAGTTATTTTAGCCATAATCAAAAGTTTCGTGAAGCAATTGTTAAATTATATAATAATTACTTCCTAAATTTGTTTGATTGCACTTATTTACCAATTTTTTAATGCTTTTCTTGACACACAAAAATTTAAAATGATATAATAATTACACAGTATAATAATTTAAAACAATAATGCATAACGACACAAGTGGTACTTTTTAAGTATGTAAATCTGATTACGGAACAATGCGTTTCCGTTTTGGTTTGCCTTTTAAATTACCGCTTGTGTTTTATTATGCAAAAAGGAGAGGTTTTATTATGCCAAGAAATCAATTTCAAAGAATGGTCTTTGCGTTTATCACAGTCGTTATTACCGTACACGCATTTGTCTTTTACAACATTTACGTTGTAAACGGTTCAATGCTTATGTCCGCAAACGGCACCGATAATGTATTCGACGCAGTAAACAAACAGGGCGGAATTT
Source organism: uncultured Clostridia bacterium (assembly GCA_947589485.1). GTDB lineage: Bacteria > Bacillota > Clostridia > Oscillospirales > Acutalibacteraceae > UBA1213. Next base: position 5,068 of record CANQBK010000005.1, read on the forward strand.
ATATGTTCGGCTCATATTTGCCCGTATGGCTTATTATAATTACAGAATTTATCTTTGCTTATATTCTTGAAATTACGGTAGGAAGCCCGTTGTCTTTTAAAATTGCGTCAAAGCACTTTAACCCGAGACAAACAAATCCTTTAATTTTTGAAACGGCAATAATCTGCGCCACAGTAGCACTTATGTGTCCTATGATGAGCTTCATCGCATCGGTAATTTATTATCCGTTCTATACGGGATTTAATATAATTACTCTGCTTTCAACATGGTTCAAACTCGTTTGTTTCAATTTGCCGTTTGCGTTTTTCTCCCAGCTTCTTTTCATACAGCCGCTTGTCCGCAAAATTTTTAGACTTATTTTTACATCTGACAGTGACATACTCCCGCCGCCTACGCTTCGCTTAGAGGCGGGGGCTTCTCGCTCAAGTATGGTAACCCATACAGTATCAACGAGCTAACCCCGTGTGTCCCACGGTTATTTCAGGCTGTCCGCAAAACTGACTTTGCACATTTTACATCCCGACTGGTTACGGGAAAAAGAGGATACCTGACACCCTTATCATAGAGGAATGATTACCTCTAATCCGTTCTCCTTTCGTAATTCTCTGTATTACGGCTTGGTTATCGCTCTATTGTAATACAGGCTTATTTCGATTTCATCTGATTTTAGTATATCACTGTAATTTCATAATGTCAAGAAAAAGTCAGCCTGCGGCTGACCGGCAATTCATCCCACCGCTTTAGAAGCGGGGGACTTCTTGCCTATTTAGGTTAAAAAAACAGCTTCGCTCAAACAAGAATCCGCTGCTGTTACCGTTTCCGAATAAATTACCCTAAAACAGCCGATGCACAGCGTTTTTATAACGCTTACGCATCGGCTGTTTTTTATTTCCTATATGTATAGGATACCGTAAAAAGATTCACGGTCTGCATAAAATATTACCCACCGCTTAATGTAAATTCAAAATCAAGCCAGCACGGCATATATTCTCCCATCTGAAACTCAATATGTTCCTTTTGCTCATCTGTCAAAACATCATCACAAGTAAAAACAATCTTATTTTCCGAAATTTTCTCGGTAAACTCACCGTTTATATTAAATATTTTAGGATACTTTCCCAGCGCAGAAACCGTATTGTCAATGTTCCCGATTGACATTGCCGCAGTTATCGCATTTCTTCTGCCGTCAACGGTTAAATCGGTATTGCATTTTCTAAGTATACTCTCCCTTATCGTCAAACCGTAATCAACCGCTGTCTGTACAAAACATTCCCTTATCAGCTCTTCAACTGCGCTGTATATAATATCCAGCCCTACGGCATAAGCCGCCAATTCATTATAAATCATACTTCCTTCTTCAATTTGATACAAACCCGTTTTTGACAGCTTATCTTTCATTGAATCAAACGCCCTCATTTTACATAACCCCCGTGTAATTGGGTATTTGTTCAACAGTCAAAGTACCCAAAACCGCAAATTGTCTAAGACTTATGCTCACGTCATTGAAGTTAATAAATTTATAATTACCTACCCCCGGAACGGAATATATTACATTTCCCAATGCGGCTGCCGTTACGCTGTTACCGATAGCAATATTCTCAAAAAATTTATGTATCGCATCTTCAACGGGTCCCTTAACGTCATTAAACAAATATCCGTTTATAGTCGTAAGCTGAACCGACACATTAACTTTCACAGCCGACGCATTTGATACCGATATATCTATGCCGACGGACTTGTTCGCAGTTATTTTATCCTGCACCTTTCTCAAAACGGATTCTTCTACGGTCTTGCCCTTACCGGCAATATAAATCGAAATTGAATATTTTTGTGAATTGCCCTCGGAAACAGAAGCGGAATTTACCCCTTCAACCGATTCCGCAAGAGAAATATAATATTTTTTGTTAAGTCCGTTAGGCTTGTTCCTCATAAGCTCCACTGTTCTTTTTCTAAGTTCTTCATCGTTTTCGTCATCACTTCCTCCAACAAAAGATGTGGAATTTGAAATACCTATGCCAACCGAAAAATATGTAACAATAGTGGTAACCTCTCCGGGAGAAACATTATACTGACTGCCGCTTTTTTCGGCTTCGGATTCCACAAACGCAAATGTTTCGCCTCTTTCTATTTTGGCATCTTCCGAGGTCACAAAATTTAAAGTACCGTTGGAATTTGTACAAACCGTTCCTTTCGGAATAGTCACTTCGTATTCAAGAGGAACATCAAGTCTGAACATTATCATACCGTGCGACTTATTTCCCCTAAGACGCTCTGTACCTGCCAAAGCCGAATGAAGTTCCAGCTTTTCACCTGTTGCGGTTGTTACAAACATTTGCTTTTTAGCAGACTCTATTTCAGACACAAGGGAAAATATTTCCCCCGCCAACACTTTCATTTTTATGCCGACGTCGCTTACTTCGTCCGCCTCATACCCCGACAGTTCCATAAACTTATCGTTCATTTTCGACAGAATATTATCATAGCTGTACTGCATATCAAACCTCCCCCACACTTAAAACAAAGTCCGATACCTTGCCCTCTACTTCCACACTGACCGTAATTTTACCGTCAGCCAGCGAAACTCCGGCAACCTCCGCCCAAGGGAAACCGCTAAGTGCGTCCCTTGCTTTCGCTTCAATTTCCCCAACAGGGTCTGCGCCGCTTATATCGACCTTATATATCTCACTTCCAAGCTCTCTGTCATATATAAATTTTCCCTTGTGTGCGGCAAGTATTATATAAATCTTTTGTTCGGTTTCACTCCGTCCGTCCATATTAAAACTGCCGACGGAACCGAGTACATTATCCATATCAATACTCCTCTCCGTTTATAATTACTTTGCCGTCATTTTTAAGTACAATCATTGCGCCCCCCTCCGAACGCAGCAAAAGCTCTCCCGGCTCCAGATTGTATGTATTATACGGTATCCTCACGCCTATACACATTCTCCCCGAATCGGTCGGTATTACAACAGCGTCCTCATTCTTAGAAGGTATATAATACATACCGCTCGGAGCAATAAGCGCAAATTGACTTCTTCCGTCAGCCGCCGATGCCGCTATTCTTCTGTCCGCACTGTAATGTACTCTTCCCGATGTACACGACACCCCCTTACTTCCCATCTCTGAAATATTTTTTGATAAACGCATCAGTATCTCGCCTCCGCATACAATGTCGTACTTTCTCCATTTTCGTCAAGCGCATAATGCACTTCGCTTATTCTGAAATTTTTGTCCTCGCCGTCCATAATCAATTTTGCACCCTTGGTACAAAATACACAGCCTGTACATTCCGCCTCTATTCTCTCATACTTACTATTAGACTTTCTTATCATATCCCTTGCCGTCAAAACAGTTCGTGTATCACTGTCAATACAATTAACATATCTTTTTCTCATTACGCCCAATTTTTTTGCCTTATCGTTTTCAAGCGGCATCTCATATCCTCCTGCAGTATACGTCCGTGCATAAATATCGGAAATCAAGCTGCTGCGGTCCCACGTTTTTTTAACATATTTGCACCTGTCGGAAGTTAAAAAAACCGTTTCATTGTTTTCCGCACCTGTAATATCAATAACCCCGCTGCGGTCTATATGAGGAACGGTATTTAAAAAATACTTACAGAACCTGCAAAGTACAGACCATTCGCTCATACCCTTGACAACATCAAATTCTCCGTTAAACGCTTTTTCGGACCCAATATACTTATAAAATCCCAAAGGCTCAAAGTGCCTTTTCATAAGCAACGGCATTGACGGCATACAATAAGTTTGCGGTTCGGCTTCGTTATCAAGCAGTATACATTCCATACTTCTTGCCCTAACCGTAAGCAAATTTCCGTTTACCGTTTTTTCCTGAGTTTGAGAATCCACCTTTCCCGAAAATATTTTTTCTTTTCCGTCAAAGATATATGCCGTGTCCAAGACAGGCACAGGACCGCTGACGGCAAACACCGCATAAAGACTGTCGGCAGGCGCATCATCAGACGATATTATATTGACCTTTATCGGCTTTTGCAAATATGATTTTTTTCCGTTGACATCAATTAAAACATAAGTCGGCACAGCCTTACCCTCTTTCCCCTCGGCACAGAAATATCCGGTCTTGATATATCAGGATTCAGTTCCAAAAGCTCCTCAACATCGGTATTGTACTCATACGCAAAGTCCCACAGCGTATTTTGTCCGTTGCCTATACACTCGGCGCACTCGTCGCGATGTTCCTTGTCAAAGCTCTCGGCAAACTCAAAACCGTACTTTATTAGTCCCTCAATATCCTTTCCGATAAGCTCCAAATTTTCAAAAACGGCATATATAGGTTTTTGTGACGGAATGTAAAGCATTCCGCCACCTCCCCTGTCAAACAATTCTTTCAGTTCCTCAAAATGCTTTTCACATTCACTGCCAAAAAACTCACCCTCTCCGCTTATAATTCTGCCCTTTATTCCAAGGTCCTCAACTTTGCTTAAACCTCCGGGTATTTTGTTTATTGCAACCTGTCTTTTGTGCGTGATCCTTATAACAGACGGATTTATCGGGAACACATAATCCTTAAAACTCATTCTGCCTTTAGCTTTCATCGGTTTCTTCCTCCGCGTCAAGAATCCTTTCATATCTCAGCATATCACGCTCAATCGCCTCCGAAATTTTATACAGTCCCCAAATATCCTCGTCATTTTTCACTCCCTGCATATTACCGATAAAATTTTCAATTTCCCTCATTCTTCTCCTCCGATTTCTCTGTTTTTAATGTAAGGGCTGTTATGCTTATATGTTCCCGCATAGCCTCTTTGTCAACGGTAAACTTGTAATCGTCCCACATACAATGGCACAGTCTGTAAAATGTACCGTCAATTTCAACTACTGCTTCAAAATCGTCCAAATCCCCGAAATTGCAGTTTTCAAACGGTCTTAAAAACCTCAATCCCGTAAGAATCAGTTTATATTCACACTTTTCTCTTATATGTGCCTTATCCTCGCCACAAAAGCAGGAACGTACCTTGTGTATTGTAACAATTTGTTTCAGTTCGGCGCTGTTTGCCTGTAAAAGCCTGCTGCCGTCAATATAAACAACAACGTCCCTGCCGTGTACCGCCCTTATCTCGCTCACACTATCCCCCCTGTTCAATCGGCACAAAATCTCTGATTGTAAATTTTATATTCACCTTACAGGCAAAATTATTTTTGTCATACATACATTTATCCACAAAAATCGAGGTTATCAATTTTTCGGGATCAAGCCGAAATATCTCCATACATACGCTTTTTGCACATTCCTCACAATATGCTCCTCCCTTTTGACCGTCGGTCATAACGGTAATTTTAAGTTTCCTGCCCGTAACCTCAAAAACATCATATCCCAGCAAAAATTCCATATTGTCGGACATTTCCCAACCGAACACGACAATAGGCTTTTCAATCGGGTAACATACTCTTTCTCCATCATATTCTTTTTTCAAGATAAAATCTTCAAAAAACTTATCTTTTTTTGCCCTTTCGTATATATCGTCGGTAAAACCGCCAAACAAACCGTCACCCTCTTTTTCTAAGGCAAGCCTTGATATATTTTCCTATCCGACTTTCATACTCATCGACCCACAAAACCGTAAAACTATTTTCCCCCTCATACACCACATCACCGTATTCTGCATTTTTCAAAAGCCTGCTTTCACAGAACATCATATATCTTTCGGGATTTGTTCTTCCCTCAATGCCGTTTTCCGTACCGCCAAACAAATTCCTGTCATATCTTACGGGATACAGCACCGCTATCCCCTCCCGTGTTCCGCACTTTGTTTCAACGCTGACATTCAGCCCTATTTTATCTATTGCGTTTTTAATGTTATTCATCACCCTCTCATATTTTTTCAAAAACAAAATCATCACCCTCATATATATCGGAAATACCTTGAAACGCTTCACAGCATAGCTTTTCGGCGGCTTTAAGCTGTCGGGAAGCTGATTTTTTCACCGATATTTCTCCAACAGAAATGTCGTCCCCTTCCCCGTTGGTCATTGACCACAGAACATATCTGTAATACGCAAGCGCGGCTGCGGCAAACTCAAATCTGCCGCAGCGCTGTATATTTTCCGCACCCCTCGTTTTACGCACGATATGCTCCAAAGCCGATTCGCACATAAAACGGAATTTTAATGCACCGTCTGAGTCAAGACCGGAAAGGCGGCAAAATATTTCCGTAACATTTTCAATGTCCATACGCCTTACCTCCCCGAATAAACAATTTCCAAAAATTCACAACTATCGTAATTTTAAAAGCAACTCAAAACTATAAGGTTATCGCCCTGTCACTCCGAATATTTCAATATTTTTACACTGTCGGGAAATAATTTTGCAAATCCTGCGGTACAGCTTATAGTCACACGTTCAAGCTGTCTGTCGATCAGCTTATCCGTATCCATTATGACGCCGCCCGACTGCACCATTTCAAGAGCGCAGCTTTTGTCAAGACCTATAATCGTTTTTTCCTCGATTGACGGAATATGAATAAGGGACGCTCCGATGGGAGTAATCATTTTGCCCGTTCCCTGAAAATCAAGTCCCGCACGGGAATCCTTCATTTCGTCCATTGCCAGAAGCTCCTTCATTACATCTGTCGGAGCCAAAAGCGTATTCAACTCATACGGATTGATTTTTCCCCACAGACTGAGCAGGTCACCATAGCTCAGCTTTCCTGTCTGACCGCAGGTGACCACCTCGGCAGGATTGCTGTTGCCGTCCCCGTTAATTAGGACGTTTACTGCGTCTTTAAGCTGTTCTCTTGCTATATATGCTCCGATTTGACGAAGTGTTACAGTGAAAAGGTCAATACGCTGATATTTAACCGCCTCATAAGACGCCACAAGCATTCTTCCCCGTTTCATCAGTTTCACAAGATTTTCGCTTGTCCTTACGTTTGTTTGTGGAATGTACGCACCCTCGGCAACAGGCTTTAACGCTTTTTCGTCCTCCGTCGGGTCGGACACGACCGAGCGGTAGTCCATACCGTCTATTATGGTTCTTGCCGCAATAATATCGTTAAGACGATTAGCACCGTCAATTCCCTGTTTTACAGCTCTCGAAACATATTCGGGAAACAGCGCCGCCGAATCCGATGTTTCAAAAAACTTACGCACACAATCCGACCTATCCCCTCCGACCTTTATGTCAAAGCGTTTTAACTGCCGCTGATATGCGTCCAGTCCCTCAAGTTCGGAACCTATGTAATTTTCGGACGGGTCAAGACTTTCAAGCACCTCTGTAAGGGAACCGCCTCTTCCGTACATACCTTTTTCGAGCTTTAAAGAATCATAAAATGCCATAATACATCAACCTCCCGTTATCAAAGAATTATTCCGGCACAGCCGGCAGACTTATCTATGTCCAAAACAAGTATTTCCCTGCCGTCGGACGTATCCTCACTTACTTTTCCGTCGCTTGCCGACAGTTTTTTGTAGCCAACGGCAAGCGTATCATTATAAGGAACCTTAACATAACCTCTAAGCTGAACCGCCGCATATCCGTTTCTCAATCCGGTGCATATTCCGCAGAACGCACCCGCAGCAGCCTTTACCTTACCGCTGTCACAAACCATAACGGGCTGCCCGACCTGAACATCGCTTTCCGCCTCAAAAGTAACTATGCCCTCATCATAACCGTTAAAAGATATATCCATACCACAATCCCCCTTAAATATTTTTGTATGTCGAATTACCGTTTTTAAAGTTCTCCCTGTCCTTGAAAAGCTGCGGTTTGATAGGAAAGACCCTTGACGCCTTTTTTTCAAACGCCTTTTTCAGCTCGTCAAGCTGTTCAATATTCATATTTGCAGTTATACACTTAATAGTTTCCTCGCTCAGCTCAGGCATAGCCGCTGCCGACAATGTCATTACATCATTAATGACCCTGCTGCGATAATATTTTCCCTGAAGTGCGTCGCTCTTTAGATTCTTAAATTTCTCCGCAAGCTCTTTTACCTCATCTGCCGTAAGATTAAGTTCCTCTCCGCCAAGCAGCTTTTTTTCAACGTCCATACTTCCTCCCCCATATTGACAGCTTTTTATTACGCCCGCCGCCTTTTGAGCCGGAACAGCAACAAACGACCATTCGTATGCGTCCACCGGTTCTCTCAGCTCTGCGTAACACAATTTTTCACCGTATTTTTGCCCTTTAATATGACCGCATCGGGATATATCCTCCCCGCATACAGAGCATATACGTTTTTTCACGGCGCAGCCCACACTGACCTCTTTTTTTATACCGCTGTCAAGCGATAATATAAATTCCATGTTGCCGTCGCTCTTTGGTATATATGCCCTTGCACAAAGTCTGCGGTATATTTTTCCGTCAGAGCATAATTTATTCTCCGATTTTTCCGTAACGCACGCAAAAATTCTTGCGTTCTGATTTTGCGTTTTCGGATTATGGTCCGATATGCCCGTAACACCCACAAACAAATCTTTAAGAGTTTCAAGCGCGTCATCTGAAAATCTCTCAAAATCCCTGTCGATTTCATTATCACAAAGCACTACCGAAAAAACATAAACGTCATTTTCCTCCAACCTGCTTCTTGCGTACTTGTTTATAAGCTCCAATTCGCCGTTAAGCGGCTTACCGCTGTTTTCATTCAACTTATTTTCACCCGCCTTTTTCAAGTTTGTCGGCTTGAGCGTTCAACAGCCTTGCCCGCGCAAGCTCCACCTCGTCCTGAAGATTAATGTTGTCCCAAACTATCTCGACCTTCTCCCTAACGCCTTTCATCTTCATATATACATCGCATATTTTTTTGACGGTACAATCAACTGCCCTTCTGTAATACTCCAGCTCGCTTGTCAAAATATCCGCCTGCTGCGACGACATTCTTTCCGTAGATGACCATGTAAGCCCAAGCAAAAACGGAGGTATCGAGAGCTTTGAAACTATCTGTTCCGTAAGCTGCCTTACCGATACGGAGCTGTCGGGAATTTGGTTGTCTGCGCCGATAACCTTAATGCTCACATCTCCGACCGTAACAAAATCCTTAGGTTCACGGCTTTTCATAGCCTTGCTCCATTCTCCGGCAATTTGTTTTGCACGTTCCTTTGAAAATCCTCTTTCGTTCTCACCGGGCTTATAAGAAACGGCAAAACGCACGTTTCCTACTCTGTCCCAATTTGTCCCGACTGCACGGAAGATTTTCATTAAAATATCGCTTACCGTCGGCAACCCTCTCAAAATAGACGTGCCGTAAACATTTCCGGGTTCCGGCATCAGCGTTCCGCACAGAATAAGTTCAGGATAAGGTACAAGCGTCCTTTCCCCGTATCCTCCGATTGAGTATATTTTCAAATCAAAAGGATTCTTTCCCGCGCAAAGCTCCACATCGTCAAGAGATGCTATGTACAATCCGGAAATTTCCCTTGACCCGTCAGTAACGATTTCACCCACTGCTGTCCCATAAGTAAGCAGTTGTTCAAGATACCCCGACACAAAGCTGTTTATGCCCGTTTCACAGCTATTCACCTTTACCGTCATCAAAAAATCTTTCAGTTCCGACTGTATCCTTTTGTTACCGCACAAAACCTCAAACCCTCCGACAAGACGTACAATTTTGTATATTGCCGCATCAATAACGGGTACATTTTCTCTAAGTGATTTATACATTTTTCTTTCACAGGCTGCTGCAGGCGCACACGTCCCGAAGTACGAAAACAGCCCCTCGTTATATACGTCGCTTACCGCAGTCTGCACGGTCAAGTCGGATTTTCTTTTTTTACCGAAACTGAACCTCACACATTCACCCCCTATCTTTCCGATGCAAACGCAAATATTTCGTTTTCATCTTCACCGAGAACGGTAGAAACAAAATATCTCACATCGTCCATTGCGTGGTCATTTTCCTTATTAGGAGCGTCCTTTCCTCCGCTCTCCCACCGATACAGTCCAAACTCTCTTATACAGTCCTCGCAAACCCTGCATATTCGTATTTTCCCCTCCTTAAGCGCCGTACCGGTTTTCCTTATTCCGTCAAGTACATTGTTTCTTGCGGGAACGGCATTGTATTTTCCGTGCCGCCTTATAACCTCTATAAAACTGGCGGCGGAGGGGTCGACAACAATTTTCCTTACTTCTCTTTCGCCTATAAGCTCACACAGCCCTTGGTAATGCTCTTCATCTGTCTTAGAGCCTCCCTGCTTTCTTGAATCATAATAATATTCGTCAATTCTGTACCATACCCCCTCGCTTAATCCCCACAATCCGAATGATGAGGGATTGACCGTACCGTAATCGCACGAAACGGCATATTCGTCAAATTTGTTCGGCACATCATAAATCATTTTGTCGTCGGACATAAACGGATAAATAAGTCCCTCGCTTGCCGTCCATTTTCCCAAAACAAAACGGTCATAAAAACTTCCCGAATACAGATTTTTGTAACGGCTAAGTATTTTTTCCGACAGGGAGGGATTATCCTCCATTTTAAAGTGCAGATAATATATATTTTTCTCCTTTGCTTTTTTTACCCATTCTCTGCAAAACCAATGCTGGGGATACTCGGGATTGCAGTTGAACCACAGCTTTGAATTTTCTGTCGAGCATCTTGCAAGAGCCTGTTCAACAAACGACCTCGGCATAAGCACGACCTCGTCAAACATAACTCCGCACAATGTCATTCCCTGAATAAGCGACGCCGAGCTTTCGTCACGTCCGCCAAAAAAATAAAATCTGTTTTTCCTGCCGTTTCGGCACACATCTAATATGTTGGACGACAGCTTTTCTTCAACATCAAACCCAAGCTCTCTCAAAACGGGTATCAGCGGCTCGGCAACATTTCTCTTAACGGATTTTATGGTTTTGCCGCAAACAGCAAAGCTGCCGCCGTCAAAGCAGAACATTGCCCACGCCGCAAACGATACGCTCATACACAGAGTTTTACCGCTGCGGACAGCGCCGTCACATATAATACCGTCATACTTTGAACTTTCACGCATCGGCGACCACCAGCCCAGCACCTCAAGCTGTTTTCTTGAAAACGGCTTGTAGTTCATTCTTTCACCTCCGCCGTTCCTTATTCCTCTTCGTCAACCTTGTCACATTCCCCGTATTGTGCAATACCGCCTATAACGGCATTGTAAAAATCCGACTGCGCCGATTTATCGGCATTTTTCAAATTTTCGAGCTTTTCAAGAGCTTTCAGCCTGTCAAAAAATTTTATTTCCATAGCCCCCTCCTTCGGACGTTTAATTTCCGCAACATTAAACAAATCATATTCGGCGCATTTTTCTTCAGGGTATTCATTTTCAAACATAAGCCTTACAGCGTCGCTTACATCTCCAAACGCAATGCGTTCATATCCGCAAATCGACTTATGTCTTATGTTCTTTTCCCTTTGGCGGTACAATTCCTCCATTTCCTCATTTATGTCTTTCCTTACTGCCAACGCCGCCGCTGTCTTAGCTGGATTTAAATATCCTGCCTTTGCTGCTGCCCTTTCCGCGTTTCCGCTCTCTGCAAAATAAAAACAGAACAATTTTTCTTTTGCTTTAAGCCCCTTTCTGTTTCTGTATATTTCCCATACCTCCCTTCAATCACCCTTTTAAAAACAAAAAAATTCGACCTGCCAAGGTCGAATTTTCAAAAATTTATTTAATTTTCGGGAAAAATATTTAAATCGACATTACTGACAATGCACTATTCGGGATTTACCGCTTCCGTCAACCGTCAATAATAACAGCATTTCTGCCCTGTTCGTCATATCTTAGCCTAAACAGATCATAATTGTACTCGGTAAGACCCGTTGTACTTTGCATCGGGTCTGCCGCATAAATAATTTTTCTTTCGGGATCATATCCCGCAATAACAAGACAATGCTCATTTCCTTTCCACGTTACCTGCTTGCCGTCAGGCGTTTTCCAAGAGGTCGTCAAAATTGTCGGCTCCATATTCATCGTTGCCCAAGCCAAAACAGGCTTTCCCTGTTTAAGGTATTCAAACAATTTATAAAGATACTGTCCGTTTACGGTTTTTGCTCTTTTTGAAGAGTTTTGACTTTTCAAATAATTGTTGGCGGTCGTTTCAATACATTTGCTGTAACATCCGTAAGAATCGCTTGTTGTCGGTGAACCCACAAAGGTCGTAAACGGATCGGGACCGTACAACTCGCCGTTTGAATAGTAAAAACCGCCCTTTGGCAAATATAGATTCGCAATAGTATTTTTACTTATATTAAAACCGTAATAATTCAAACAGCAAGTCAAAGCGGTTACTTCACATCCCGTCGGCAATGACGGGTAGCTGTACTGACATATATTGTTTACGGGCAGATAATATCTTGACTTTACATAAAGATATTTTGAAGCGTAATTATCGTTGGCGTCTAAAGACGCGACCCGTACCGTATAATCTCCCACAGATGGCAAGGTTATTTTCTTGCTTGCGTCATCGGAATAGCCGCTCACATCTTTCCACGCTCCGCCGTTAAGTCTGTACGAATATTTGTATTTGTACGGTTGAGTGCCTCCCTTAAACTTAGCGTAAGCCGTTACCGAACTTCCGCAATATATCCAATCATTGTTTACAGACGAACCATTGTCCTCAAACTTAGTCTTCTCTTTGTTTACAACATCTATGTAGATATATTTCGAGGTATAATTTCCGACGGCGTCTTTCGAGGCTATCCTGTATGTGACCTTGCCGCTGATTGACGGCAGCTTGACCGAAAGGTTTGCAGTCGAAGAATAATTTTTAATATCATTCCACGTCCCGTTTTCGTTTCTAACGGAATATTTATAGGTATACGGTTGTGTACCGCCCTTAAATTTCGCATAAAGCACAATGCTTTCACCTGCTGAAGCCTTAGTCTTGCTTGCGTATGAACCGTTTTCTTTAAAAGGCTCGCTTGCTTTTTTGTCTGACTTTACCGTAATATATTTTGAAGCGTAATTACCGTTGCTGTCCAAAGATGCGACCCGTACCGTGTAATTTCCCACAGACGGCAGTGTTATTTTCTTGCTTGCGGCGTCGGTATAGCCGCCCTCGTCTTTCCACGCTCCGCCGTTAAGTCTGTACGAATATTTGTATTTGTACGGTTGAGTGCCTCCCTTAAACTTAGCGTAAGCCGTTACCGAATCTCCGCTATATATCGAACTCTTGTTCACATACGAACCGTTATCCTCAAACTTTTTCCCCGTTTTATTTACAACATCAACATATATATATTTTGATGTATATGTTCCAACGGCGTCTTTCGAGGCAATTCTGTATGTAACTCTGCCGATACTTGACGGCAGCTTGACCGAAAGGCTTGCAGTCGAAGAATAATTTTTAATATCATTCCACGTCCCGTTTGCGTTTTTAACGGAATATTTATAAGTATACGGTTGTGTACCTCCATTAAACTTTGCATAAAGCACAACGCTTTCACCGACTGAATCCTTTGTTTTGCTTGCGTATGAACCGTTTTCTTTAAATGCCGTGCCTGTATTTTTACCCACCGTTACCGTAAGATATTTTGACGCATACTCGCCGTTCACATCTTTAGCGGCTATTCTTACCGTATACTCGCCGATATTTTTCGGAAGCGTAATTTTTTCCGTATCCGAATACGAATAAGTTTTTAAGTCTTTCCATACTCCGTTCAGCCTTATTGAATATTTGTATTTGTACGGTTCTGTACCTCCCTTAAATTTTGCGTAGGCCGTTAAGGTTCCTCCCGAATAAGCAAAATCAGAGCTTAAACTCGAACCGTTTTCCGAGAAATCCATCAACGTATTTTTCTTTACAACAACATTAAAATACTTTGACGCATAAGCGCCCTTGGCGTCTTTTGCGGCTGTACGAAGCGTATAAAGTCCCGAAACGGACGGCATTTTAATCTCGCAGCTTGTTTTGTCCGAATAATCACTTAAATTCGTCCAGCTCCCGTCGCTGTTCCGTATCGAATACTTATATTTATAAGGTTTAATTCCCCCGTCAAATACCGAGTTTATGATAACCTTTTCGCCTATGTATACATTGTCGCTGCTGACAGATGAATTTTTTTCGGCAAATACCGCAGCATTTACTTGAATACTGTCAAATGTGAAATAAGCTGTACCTATCGACAGTACCAATAAAAAAACCATCAGTCTGTAAAATTCATTTTTGAAATTCACCCGTTTTACCATAAAATTGTCCTCCTATTATGAAAATTCATAACAATTATATCACAAGCCTTACGGAATACAATACCAAAATGAATTTTATATGAATACAAATGCTGTTCGTCCTTGAATTTTTCTGTCTATGATATTATATCTTCTCCATTTTCTCCGCACAGGTTCCAATCATTTCTCAATCAATTTTATAACCGATGTACTTGCATAAGTCATAGGTTCATTATGCACAAAAAAAACGATTCTGTCTGCAGGAGCGTAAAGCGTTTCGAGAACATCTCCTTCATAGGGGTCTAAAATATTTGCTAACGGCTGTCCGGTCTTTACTTCTTCCCCCGCTTTTACCATTGCCTCGAAAATACCGGACTTTTCCGTTTTGACCGGAAACATATCGTTGTCCTGCACCACTTTCGACTGTAATTTCCCTGGAATGGTGTACTTTATGATACCTTGTGCCGACAGAAAATTCATAACAGCTAAAACCGCCTGTCCCGCGCTATTTTTATCAATTCGTGATGTGGTAGAAGTGTATAAAGAAAACGCCTGTGTCTCCCACACCTGCCAGTTATAATTTAAGGTCGCCGTATCGTATGGCCTCACCTTGCGGACGATCACATAAGGAAGTCCAAACTGTTTTGCCGTCTCAGGATCACTAAATCCCTCGTCCATCAGGCGGACATGAGGTACAAAATCCCCCGGCATATAAAAAGAGGTAAACTGGATACCTAACCGATAATCTGAAATTTCCCTAAAAACGCCGTCAGCGATTCTCTGCGTTGTCTCTCCCAAATCATATCCGGGAAACATTCTATTTATATCCGTGTTGTCTGTCGACCAAAATCTTTTTTGTATATTCATCGAATACGGATTGATAGAGGGCAGGATCAATATTTTATAACCTGTTTTTATTCGGCCTTCCTCCTCAAGCTGTTTCATTTTCTTGATCAAGCAGGAACAGCAATATAGCTGCTGTACCTCATTTCCTCTGGAGCTGCCCACGATACAGACAGATTTTTCCCCCTCGCCAAACTCATAACCTGTCACACGAAAGATGTCCCTGTAAAGTTCTTTCATTTCATAGATGATTCTCTTATTCATATCCGCACACCTCTTTCTTTAGCAGCCTTCCCATAAGAGCGCCCTCCACAACGATAGGATAATCTCTTATCGTAAACAACATACCGTCTTTCGGTGCTTGTACCTCGTCCAGTATATTTCCCCGCAGGGGATCTACGATTCTTCCGATTATCTGTCCTTTCTGCAATCTTGCCCCATGCTTTACCGACGGCAGGAATACTCCGCTGACACTTGCATTCAAATAACTGACGTCCTCAGGGTCACGGGAAATTATCGGCTGTTTGACCGATTTCACTTCTCCATTCCATATTCCCATCTGCTTCATTAAATTAAAAATGCCATCAATCAGCTGTTCCCCATATTCCTGTGTAATACGCATACCTACCCCCATTTCCACAACAAGAACCGGCGTACCTGCACAATTCAGACTATGAGCAAACGTCGCTTCCAATACCGTACTGGCTCCATGTACCCATATCAAGTCAACATTTGCATTCTGCGCCATCGGCAGCAGCATATCCTGATGCAGTTCATTAATGCGTATCTGCGGTATTTCCGTCAGATAAATATTACTGGCATGTATGTCTAAAACACAATCCGAGCCTTTCACATCTTCTACGATGCACGCCGCCAGATGTTCCATCATACTGCCATCTATATTGCCCGGAAATATGCGGTTCATATCCAGGTCAAAGGCAGGGATACCTCTGGTAATAGAATCTATTCCCAACGGATTCATAGCAGGATAAATATCCACGATTCCCGTCAGCTTTTCCTTATTTTGGCTAATGCGGCGCTGTAATTCAAAACATACATACTGTCCCTCCAGCTCATCGCCATGGATTCCTGTCACGATACTTATTCTTTTCATATCTTGTTTCGGATTATCCGGCATAAGGCGGTTTTTTTTGATTTCCAGCACCTCGTCTACCGGTAATCCGGCAGCGGCTATTGTCTTTATCATACTTTTTATTTCCTTTCTCTTTTTTCTACCAGAACAGAAATGTTCTGTGACTGTGCGCCGCCATTCCACATCAGCCCTCGGTTAATGGCGCAATCCGCCGCATCTCTGCCATGGCCGAGCTTTATGTAATGGTCTAAAACCAAACAATCATTCGTCGGATCAAAACCGATCCACACATTATTGCACAACGCTTCTACCCATGCGTGGCTTTGACCCTCTCCAACTATCAAACCGCACACATAACGGGCAGGGATCCCGAACAGGCGAAGAAGTGTAATATAAATATGGGCATAATCCTGACAAACGCCCTCTCCCAGTTTCCACGCTTCCTCCGCTGTCGTCCCGATACCGGTAACTCCCGCTGTATATTTAAAATCCTGATGCAGTCTGTGCATTAGCTCCATACAAATTTCATACCGACTCATATACTTTGAAAAATCTTGAGCCTTAAAATATCCTAACAATCCGTCGTCGGGAACGCATTTGCCATGCGGCATACGGTAAATTCCCGTTATCTCTTCGCAATTCTTTTCTTCATAATCCGTCTGAAGAATTTCTACATCGCCAACCGTATGCAAAATAAATTGTCGGTGAGGTTCCGTCTCGCAGCCATAGATTTGCTTATTGCCAAAGGAATCTTCTCCCAAGGAATACTCCGTTTCAGGGAAAATAGAAATCTTTGTTTCCGGCACATGCTGTCTTGCATCTTCCCTCGGCATACATTTGATAGTAAAATAGCATCTTCCTACCGGTTCTTCATACTCAATTTTCATCTTATAATCAAAGTGCAGCATTACCACGAAATCACTCCTATCCTGCCGCTACTTTGCAGCTTACTATATAATTGCCTCAACAATTGATACAATCTTATAGTAATCCAAATCAGGATTTTGCACAAGAACTTTTAATTGTTCCAGCATCGCCTTATCATAAATCAATCCGCTTCTTTCCACACGCGGAACCATACGGCATACTTCTCTATCCAATTCTGTTCTTGACACGCCTAACCGCGCATATAGGTCGATTCTTTCAATCCGTTTTCCTGCTTTAATTATATTTCTTACCTGCTCTGAGTCGATTTGGTCGTCCACGATACCCCAAAACGCCAAAATGTGATCCATAATATACTGAAGCTCTATCATCGGGGCGTTGCTTGCTGCCGCCTTGTTCATATCATAAATGGCAAGCTGTATGTAAGAGAGTGCCTCCGATCCAATACTTTCCCTAAGCACAATGGCATTGTCATACGCTCGGTTCAAGTTGCTGATGATAGAGTCAGGGTTCTTATCATCAAAAGGATAACGTCTGAGGAAATCCTTCTTGGACGAATAAATATTCGGAATATCTATTGATTTACAAAATTCCTGATAACTTTCTATTTTCTCATCGATCATCATATCAAAGCTCTTGGAATAAAAACAAAGCGTTGTATATACTCTCTCTGTATATCTTCCCAGCCAATATAAATGATCTGTCTGCTCTACTGATATAATACCCATGTGTCTTTAAATCCTCCTCCCTGAGATGAATTTACAATAAACGAATCCGTATTTCTTGAAAATCTTGTCAGTCCGCTTTTCCAAACCATCGGTTCCTCCGCCATAAGCACAAATGCGCGGAGGTCTGCTTTCCTCGGTACAATTTCTCCATTATCAAAAACATCTAAATCCTGGAAATCAATCACTTCCTGTGCAATAAATCTTCTTGGTTCCCTTTTAAGCAAGGCGATAAAATCTTCTTTTTGCTGTTTTGTCATAGAGCTGCC
Organism: uncultured Clostridia bacterium; assembly: GCA_947589485.1. GTDB lineage: Bacteria > Bacillota > Clostridia > Oscillospirales > Acutalibacteraceae > UBA1213. Next base: position 23,003 of record CANQBK010000005.1, read on the forward strand.
AAAAACTACTCCGTATCCGCCTGCCTCTGCCACATCTTTTAACACAAGGTCATCAAAATGTTCAAGGACATATTTCATATCCTCCTCATAAAAAGGCAGATACGTCGGCGCATTGCTAAGGATAGGCTCCTCCTTCAGATAGTACCGTATCATCTTAGGAACAAAATAATAAATTCCTTTATCGTCTGCCACACCATTTCCCGGCGCATTAAGCAGTGCCACATTCCCCTTTCGGAATACCTCATAAATATGAGGGATACCGATTAGGGATTCCGGATTGAAATTCATCGGATCCAGATATTCGTCCGATATTCTCCGATAAACGGCTCCTACCCTCTCTTTTGCGCCGTTTGAAGAAACATAATACAACCTGTCCTTCTCCACAATCAGCTCAGAATCTGTCGCAAGATGCGCCCCTGTCTTTTCCGCCAAATAGGAATGTTCAAAATAAGCGGCATTATATCTTCCGGGCGTCAAGATGACCGTATGTCCGCCCTGATTTACATAATCCATTGTTTTCCGCAATAAATCCGCATAATTACGGTTATCTTCCAGCCTGTTATTATGAAATGTATCCGGAGAACTTCTCCGGCATAAATCTCTTGCGATCATAGGATAAGATGCGCCGGAGGGCACTCTCAAATTATCTTCCAGAATGTACCAGCAGTCGTCTTTTCCTTTGACCAAATCAATTCCTGATATATGGGAATAAATCTTTTTTGCCGGAGTTACCCCTTCACACTCCGCCATATACCCACTTGAAGCAAAAATAAAATCTTCCGGGATAACGCCGTCTTTCACGATTTGTTTTTTCCCATAAATATCATTCAGAAATAAGTTTAACGCCATAACACGCTGCTTTAAGCCTTTTTCCAAACGGCTAAATTCATCGTGTTCAATGATTCTCGGTATGGAGTCAAAAGGAAATAATTGTTCTTTAAAAACATTATTTTTATAAATTCCAAATTTCACTCCATAGCGTGCCAGCAATTCATTAATACTGTCTTTGTGTTTCAATAATTCCGAATGCTCCATAGCGATCCCTCCCTTTGGATATTAAAACATTAAAAAAGGCGTCCTGCTACTGCAGAACGCCTTTGCTCTTACGAACTAATTATAATTCTTTTTTTTCGATATGTCAAGATTCAACCTAAAACTCCAAATGGTGTTTTTATATGAATACAAATGTTACGTTTACGCACAATTGCAAACACAATATCAATCTTTTGCAATCAGCTTTGTAAGCTGCGTAAGAATATCTCCCCCTCCTATATTTATGCTTTCAATATTTTCGCATATTCTCTCAATATATTCAAGTTCTTTTAACTTATAAAGCGTTTTATTTTCTTCCATCAGTTTTGCCGTATTAAGCAGCGAACGTGTTGACGCAACCTCCTCACGCCTTGTAATTACATTCGCTTGTGCGCGTTTTTCCGCAACAAGCACTGTATTCATAATGTCACGAATTTCGCCGGGAAGAATAATATCCTTAACTCCCGCCTCCATAATTTCTATATACAGCTTATCCTGATTTTCTTTAAGACGTTTTAAAACAAACTCGGACATTTCATTTTTGCTCATCAAAATTTCGTCCAAATTATACCTGCCGACAAAATCCCTTAAAGCAAGTTGTGCCAAAATATGTATCTGTTCGCTGCAATTTTCCGTTTCGTTATACATTTTTATACAGTCTTTTATTTTATAATTTACCGTCAGATTAATTCTTATGGTCACCTTGTCACGGGTAAGAACCTCTTGACCGTTTATTGATATATTCAAAAGCCGCATATCAAAAATTCTATACGTTACGGAAATTCCTCCGCATACCCAAAAGTAATAAGTCCCCGGATCAAGGAGCTTTTCAAATTTGCCGTTGTAAAAAACCGCAGCCTTTTCGTTTTCCTGCACAATTATTTCCCTATAATAGCTACAAGGAATTTTATTAGCTTTAAACATATACTTTGGAAGATCTTCTGCAGTTTCGGGATTTGATGTATCCATAACAATAAACTTATTTTCGTGTTCCACGTTCCAATACAAATATTTATTTGAGTTTGGTAAAATAGCATTTCTAAAAACGCCGTCTACAAAGTGAAAACCTATCTGTCCGTCTTTAACCTCGCAAACATCTGTTTGCTCCGCAATATTCTTGTTTTTCAACAATACATTTATATCAACATCAGGACTTAAACAATTAAGCGGCTCCTTGAGCGGAACTTTTTTTATGTCCGCATTATTTGACCAAAAGAAATATTCTCCGGGTTCAAGTATACGCTCAAACTTACATTTTTTGAACAACAAACCGCGTTCATTTTCTTTTATCATAATTTTTTTCATTTAATTTCACTGCCTTTCTTGTTCTACTATCCGTCAATACGGGCAAAGCGGTCAAAAATTTAAGTATATCCAATATATAAGTGGAAAGGCACAACTGCCGATTGACTAATATATTTTATATACGGTATCCGTTTCCGAACAAGGCTTTGACCGTATATCTCTTTGCATTTAAGGGCTATGCCCCGCTATGCAAAGAGAAAGACGAATATTCAAAATTGATGGTGGTAATAAAATACCTAAAGGGGGAAATCCGAGTTTCCACACGGAAAGACGAATATCCAAAACTTTTATGAATTGACAGTTCATAAAATGGTAGAACCTATATCATATAAATACAGATTCCTAAAATCGTTCGCACCGCAAAGCGGTTAACGAATGTCGCAATCAAAAGCTCGGCATACATATCGGAATACCTAATGCACCGCCGTATGTTTTAATACATACAAGCAAGAGCCTCGATGCTGACCAAATATTAACATTTTTAAACATAAGTTATCAAGGAAAAAAAATTGCGAACTTGATTATCAGTATTTCTTTCATAACAAATCACAATCTTGGATCGACCGGTTCGCTTTCAAAGGCGAGTATGCCAAACACACATTCGTGAATTTTATAAAGCGGTTTTTTGTCCGTAAATCTTTTCAGCGATTCCATACCGAGCGAAAATTCTTTCAATGCAAGTGATTGCTTTAACGCAAGGCGGCGTTTTTTAAGTCTTTTCAAATTTTCGGGCATCAGATATTCGGGACCGTAAATTATCCTTAAATATTCCGCTCCCCTGCACTTAACAGCAGGCTGCAAAAGCCGTGCGTTATTTTTTGACACAAAATATTCAGGCTTTACAACCATTCCCTCGCCGCCGCTTTTCGTAAGGTTTAACCACCATTCAACAGCTTGCCGCACGCTTTCTTCGTCGTCTGTATCAACCTCCGTATATTCCGTTTCAATAAAAATATCGTCAATACCGGTACAGTATTTTTTAAGCGTTTCTATATGCCAAATATGCTTTTCATCGGAAAATACCCTGCCCTCAACGGCAAGCAGGTGGAACGGCGCAATTCTAAAATCATTTTCACTTACGACCCTCCAACAGTATTCTCTGTAAGCAGCCGTATATTTTTCAACAGCTTCTTTTCTGGTTTCGTATTTTTTCAAAAGTTCCATCGGGTCCACATTTTGACCCGATACTCCGCTGTCGATCTCCGGCATTTTGTTTTCCCTTTTGCATACCGATTTCAAAGCATCAACTGCCGAGCTTAACGACAGTATTCCCGCACTGCCTATCGGAGCATATTGACTCCGCAAAAGTTCTCGTGCTTTTTCCGACCACGGCATAAGCTCGGTATCAAAACATACCCAATCCGTGTCAAAATCTTTCCAAAAACCTGTTTTCTCAAGGACACTGTCAAGACGGTTCAATATTCTTTCCTCATAAAAACTTTCTTTAAAAAAGCGTCTGCCTGTACGGGTATATATAATACCCCTGCTTCCGTCGTCAACACCAAAACGCTTCCTTGCCGTTTCGGCATTGCGGCACAAAACGATAACCGCACGGGAGCCCATGTGTTTCTTTTCACATATAACTTTTTTTATGCCGTTATTTTTATAGTATTCAAACGCCTCAGTCGGATATTCAAGGTACCCGTCCAATTTGCTTGTAGCACACGGCGACATTGTCGGTGGAAGATATATCAGCCAATGCGGATTAGCGGCAAACCTGCTCATAACCTCCAATGCGGCTGCGGAATTACTTTCGTTCACCGTAACAGCCCCCGTAAGTTCTGTCATAATATGCAATTTTCCGCTAACATCATTTATTTTCAAATTACCGTCATCGGTACCATTTTCCGTAATAATAGGTCTTACGGGTTCCGCATACTCCCTTAACGCCTTAACGCTCACAATTTCCTTTTCGGGATAGCGAAACGCCGTCAGCTTATTGCCAAACACACAGCCCGTATCTATACAGTATGTATTGTTTTCAAAAACAACTTCATTTCGCGGTGTATGACCGTAAACCACAATTGCCTTTCCCCTGTAATCGGCTGCCCAGTTCAAACGCACAGGAGCGCCGTATTCATCATTTTCTCCCGTAACATCTCCATAAAGACAAAAATCCTTTACCCGTTTGGAGCCTCTGCCTATATATTCCTCTTTTATTCCTGCGTGAGAAACCACAAGCCTGCCATTGTCAAAAACATAATGACTGATTCTTCCCCTAATAAAGTTTCTCAATTCGTCCTTATATTTCTCGTCCTTATCCTCAATTTCCTTTATCGTAATATCAAGTCCCTTTGATGTATTAACATTTTTCCCGTTAAGATACTTCAAAAGTTTATAATCGTGGTTCCCGATAACGGCAAATGCACTTCCAAAGCGGACCATATTCATAACAATATCCAGTACATCTGCGTTTCTGTCGCCTCTGTCACACAAATCACCCAAAAACACTGCCTTTCGCCCTTCGGGGTGGAAATAAACACCCTCCTTGTTTATTATATATCCGAGCTTTTCCAGCAAGGCTTCAAGCTCACTGCAACATCCGTGAATATCTCCTATAATATCAAACGGACCGTGTTCATCTTTTTTGTTGTTCCACAGCTTTGTACGAACAATTTCAATATTATCAATTTCTTCCTTTGTATTCAGTATATATATATACGAAAATCCCTCTTTTTTTAGGTGCTTTATACTGCTTTTCAAATTTGCTCTCTGATTTTTCAATATACTTTCACTAATATTTCTGTCGGAACGTTCCTTGTTGCGTTCAAGAAGTACCTTTTCCGGCGGGTCAAGCACTATCGCAACCGTATGCACATTGTGTTTCTTTGAAAGTGCAATAATTTTTTCTCTGTCACACATTTTAAGGTTTGTAGCGTCTATAACTGTTGTTTTCATTGCTTTTAGGCGTTTTTCCACAGCATAAAAAAGCAAGTCGAACGCTTCGGAGGTCGCGCTCTGATTTTGTTCATCGTCACACACCATTGCCCTAAAAAAATCCGATGAAAAAATTTCAGTCGGCAAAAAGTTCTTTTTTGCAAAACTCGTTTTTCCGGCAGAGCTTGCGCCAATCATTACAACAAGTGAAAATTCAGGTATTTCTATACGCATTTTGTAAACACTCCAATCTGAGTAGGTGAGCCGAAACTCTCATTAAAATCTCCTATACCGTCCGTTTTAACCGTATAGCCAAACTTACCGCACACGTTCCGACACCAATTATCAAATTCATTTCTTGTCCATTCAAAGCGGTGGTCGTTGTGTCTAAGCTGTTCTTCGCTTATACCGTAATATTTATTATATTCAATATTTGGTGTTGTAACTATAACGGTTTTCGGCATTGCATACCCAAACACAACATTTTCAAATGTTCTTAGTCTGTTCAAATCCAGATGTTCAATAACCTCTATAATACACGCACAGTCATATCCTTTAAATCTATCATCTAAATACATCAGCGATGACAAGAACAAATCGACCTTTTTTCTTTTCACATCAGAAAGAGTATCAAGTCTAAGTCTTTCGGCGGTTCTTTTAAGTGCTTGAACAGACACATCAAATGCGGCGATTTTTGAAATACTTTTTTCGTCTAAAAGCATTTTTGTCAATTTTCCGTCACCGCAGCCCATATCTATAACTCTGTTTGAACCGCTTTCAAGTATCTTTTCCAGAACCGTATCAAGACGACGTTTGTTAAGAGGTTTTTTACTTTCGGTGTTTTCGCCGGCTTTTTCAAAGTCCGTATTCTGTTCAGCCTCATACTGCAATTCGTTTTCGGAGATAATTTTTATCGCCTCATTTGCATAGCTTTTGCACACAGAAAAATAACGTCTTATAATTTTATTCCTGCACGGGTGAGTTGAGAGCCACCCCTCGCCGTGTTTAATCAGTTTTTCAATTTCATCGCTTCCTACGTAGTAATGTTTCTGTCTGTCAAACATCGGAATAAGTACATATAAATGATTAAGAAGCTCCGATAATTTCACTTTACCCTTTATTGTAAGATTGATATATGGGCTTTGTCCCCATTCCGGAAAACATTCATCAAGTACATAGCTTTTTGTATATACCTCATACCCCAACGGTTCAAAAATTTCTTTCACAAATTCAATATCGCCCATACATGGCAGCATTGAAATACTTGCTTCCAAATCCAATTTACTGTCCGCAAGCTCCTGACGCTTAGCGCACTTACCGCTGACAGCCGTCCCGAACACTCGAACTATTGCCGTACTCATAAATGACGAACAAACATACGGTCTATCATTCACATAATCGAACAAGCCATCTTTTTCCGATCCAACCTTACCTCTTGCAAGGTCAACGGGATTAATGTCAAGAAGTAAAGCCGCAGTTGTTTTTTCATCTCCCACTTCCGGATAAAATACATATACCTTACCGAAATTCAAATCAAAGCATTGAGCCCTATAAGGATTTTTATGCAGCAAGTATCCCAAATCCTGAGTATTTTTTCCTTTTAAGCTGATAGTAAGCAGCATATTTTTCCCTCCTATATTGCGCAGTGCCTGCGCTCTCAATTCGCGGCGCGGAGCCCGCGCAGGCGATTCGCGTTGTCGCTCGCTCCGCTCGCTCGTACTGCAAACGATAAGTACATTCGCGCGCAATAAGTTTATATTCCCAAAATTAAAAGTTTCGCTCAAGCCTTTTCAAAGGCTTGCGGGCGCCGAGCCGGCGCGGGCGATTCGCGTTGTCGCTCACTCCGCTCGCTCTTATTGCAAGAGATAGGTACGTTCGCGCGGCGTTAGTTAATATTCCCATAGTCAAAAGTTTCGGTCAAGCCTTTTCAAAGGCTTGCGGATTCCAAAGGCAGAGCCTTTGGTGGGTTTTTAAGGGCAACGCCCTTAACTGCGCAGGCACTGCGCCGGAGCCCTTAACTCTCGTTTTCAAATATTTTACCAAACCTCATATATATTATCACGGAAAATAAACTGCGAGCTTAAATATTTTTAATATTAATTAAATTTGTTTTTAACAACAATTATGGAATACCAATCCCGTAAACTAACAAAGGGATCCACCGCTCATTGCGGCGAACCCCTTAAATCACTTAAAAGCTGCATACAACTTTTAAGAAAATTATCATTCTGTTAAAATTACAAATTATTCGTCTGCAATAGCAGCCTGAGCGGCAGCAAGACGAGCAATCGGTACTCTGAACGGAGAACAGGATACATAATCCAAACCAATCTTATGGCAGAACTCAACAGAGGACGGATCGCCGCCGTGTTCACCACAGATACCACAGTGAAGTGTGGGACGCTCAGCCTTACCAAGTTTAATAGCCATCTCCATCAGCTTGCCTACACCTGTCTGGTCGAGCTTAGCAAACGGATCATTCTCAAATATCTTAGCATCATAGTAAGCGTTGAGGAATTTACCGGAGTCGTCACGGCTAAAGCCAAATGTCATCTGAGTAAGATCGTTTGTACCGAAGCAGAAGAATTCAGCTTCCTTAGCAATCTCATCAGCCGTAAGAGCCGCTCTCGGAATTTCAATCATTGTTCCTACAGCATACTTCATATCAGAACCGGCAGCAGCGATTTCCGCATCGGCTGTTTCGGTAACTACTTTCTTAACATATTTAAGCTCTTTAACATCGCCAACAAGCGGAATCATAATTTCAGGCTCAATTGTCCAATCGGGATGAGCTTTCTTTACATTGATTGCCGCACGGATAACAGCAGATGTCTGCATCTTAGCGATTTCCGGATATGTAACCGCAAGACGGCAGCCACGGTGACCCATCATCGGGTTGAACTCGTGGAGAGAATCAATAATAGCCTTGATCTGCTCAACGGTTTTGCCCTGTGCGTCAGCGAGCTTCTTAATGTCTGCTTCCTCTGTGGGAACAAACTCGTGAAGCGGAGGATCAAGGAAACGAATTGTTACAGGGTTGCCTTCAAGAGCCTCATAAAGTTCCTCAAAATCGCCCTGCTGTACGGGAAGAATCTTTGCAAGAGCCGCTTCTCTTTCCTCAACGGTATCAGAACAAATCATCTCACGGAATGCGTCTATTCTGTCACCCTCAAAGAACATATGCTCGGTACGGCAAAGACCGATTCCTTCAGCGCCAAGCTCACGAGCTTTTTTAGCATCGGCAGGTGTGTCGGCATTAGTTCTTACTTTGAGCTTTCTGTATTTGTCTGCCCAAGCCATAACCTTACCAAATTCGCCTGCTATTGTAGCGTCAACAGTCGGTATAACACCGTCATAAATATTACCGGTGGAACCGTCAATTGAAATATAATCGCCCTCTGTAAACTCTTTTCCGGCAAGTGTAAACTTCTTGTTTTCCTCGTCCATAACTATTTCGGAACAGCCGGATACACAACATGAACCCATACCGCGGGCAACAACGGCTGCGTGTGATGTCATACCGCCGCGAACAGTAAGTATACCCTGTGATGCCTTCATACCGGTAATATCTTCAGGTGATGTTTCAAGACGAACAAGAACTACCTTCTTGCCCTGTGCGTTCCAATTTTCTGCATCTTCAGCAGTAAATACTATCTGACCGCACGCTGCGCCGGGAGATGCGCCAAGACCCTTGCCGATAGGTGTAGCGGCTTTAAGAGCCTTTGCGTCAAACTGCGGGTGAAGAAGTGTATCAAGGTTACGAGGATCTATCATCGCAACAGCCTCTTTTTCGCTTCTCATACCCTCGTCAACAAGGTCACATGCAATTTTAAGAGCAGCCTTAGCTGTTCTCTTGCCGTTTCTTGTCTGAAGCATATAGAGCTTGCCGTGTTCAACCGTAAACTCCATATCCTGCATATCTCTGTAATGATCCTCAAGAGTTTTGCAAACATTCTTGAACTGCTCAAAAGCCTCAGGGAATTTGTCAGCCATTTCCTGAATTTTCATAGGTGTACGAACGCCTGCAACAACGTCCTCACCTTGTGCATTCGTAAGGAACTCACCGAAAAGACCCTTTTCGCCGGTAGCGGGGTCACGAGTAAACGCAACGCCTGTACCGCAGTCGTCACCCATATTACCGAATGCCATTGACTGTACATTTACCGCTGTACCCCATGAATACGGAATATCATTGTCACGACGATAAACGTTAGCTCTCGGGTTGTCCCAAGAACGGAATACGGCTTTAACTGCCTCCATAAGCTGTTCTTTTGGATCAGACGGGAAGTCCTTGCCAATCTTTGACTTATATTCAGCCTTAAACTGACCTGCAAGTTCTTTCAAATCATCGGCATTAAGCTCAACGTCCTGAGTAACGCCCTTTTTCTCTTTCATACGGTCAATAAGCTGTTCAAAATACTTCTTGCCGACTTCCATAACTACATCTGAGAACATCTGAATGAATCTTCTGTAGCAGTCCCAAGCCCAACGGGGATTTCCCGACTGTGCCGCGATAACCTCAACAACCTCTTCATTAAGACCAAGGTTAAGAATAGTATCCATCATACCGGGCATAGATGCTCTTGCACCCGAACGAACCGAAACAAGAAGTGGATTCTCCTTGTCACCGAACTTTTTGCCGGTAATATCTTCCATTTTGGTTATGTACTCCATAATCTGAGCTTGAATTTCTTCATTGATTTTTTTGCCATCCTCATAATACTGAGTACAAGCCTCTGTTGTAATAGTAAAGCCCTGTGGAACAGGAAGACCGATTTTGGTCATTTCCGCAAGATTGGCACCTTTACCGCCAAGAAGCTCACGCATTGTTGCGTCGCCCTCGCTGAAAAGATAGACCCATTTTTTAGCCATTGGAATTACCTCCTAATAAAATATTAATCGACAAAGTCGCTTTGGTATATTATAACATAGACTGTAAAAAATTTCTATTGTTTTTTAAAAAATTTTCTAAAAAAATAAAAAAAATTGCATTAAAAATATACAACCCCATAAAATAAGCGATATATTGTTTCACAAGCAAACTAATTATATTTAACAAATAATTTTGCCAAAGGTCAGTTTGAATTTTTATACTTTCTTAAAGCGTTTTCAGCCCAAGAAGAATTTATATTTAAAAAACCTGTTTTTTTATTTTCCCTGCTAAAATATTTTTTAACTATCCTCATAGATCTGTTATAAACTTCAAGGCGTATTGTTTGAATATATGAGCGGTGATCTCCTCCGACAAAATACTGAAACGTAATCGTATTTTTATCCGTATCCATATCCATAAAATACCCCGAATGAACAGAACGTGAGGTACTTTTTGCAACGACCTCCGAAACGGCGCTTTTGGTCAGTTCGACCGCCATATCGTCAATGTTGTTTTCAAAAATAACAATTTTTTCTTTCATAGAATTTATATCCGGAACGACTCTTTTTTTTATATAAGATAAGTCCGAAAATTCCAGTTCCAGTTCTTCATCAACAATTTTTTTTCTGTCGATTCTCGGAATAAGGTAAACCATAAATTTATTTTTCACATCGTTGTACAGCAGCGGATGTATCATCTTTGTTTGAAAGCCGCATTTTTTACACTTCCATCTAAAAATGCTTTCGTCAAAAACCGCATCTCTCACACCGGTATCATTTTCGGTATTTACGCTGCATACAATTTCGCTCAAAGTTTGCTGTGAGCATTTTGGGCAGGCAATATATTTTTCGACTTTTTCAGACATTCAGCAATTCACCCCGTGGTTCACTCAAAAATAAGTATAAAATCTTTTCAATGTATTATAACATACTATTTAATATTTGTCATATTTTTTTATCGACAAATATATATGATACTTATATGTAACATACTCCCGCCTGTGTTTTGTAAAGGCAGCGGCTCATTTTTCGTTTATTCAAAAATATATCCCGACGGACCGGAGTTCGTCGGGACAAAACATTTTTATTTAATTAAATCAAACAAGTTCAATAACAGCCATCTCGGCAGCATCGCCGCGGCGCGGACCGAGCTTTGTTATTCTTGTGTAACCGCCGTTTCTGTCGGCATATTTTGGAGCAATCTCCTTAAACAGCTTGTTTACAACATCTTCCTTAGTTATAAAAGAAAATGCCAGACGCTTGTTATGAAGATTTTCTACCTTCGCAATAGTTATAAATTTTTCTGTCATAGCACTGACTTCTTTCGCACGAGAAACAGTTGTTTCAATCTTTCCGTTATCAAGAAGGAAAGTAACCATTGCTCTAAGAATAGCGTTTCTATGAGCAGCCGCTCTTCCGAGCTTTCTTGTTCCTGGCATTGATATTCACTCCTTAATCTCTTTGATTATTGTTGAGGATTACTCCTCATCAGCCTGAAGTCGGAAGCCGAGGGAGTTCAGCTTTTCAACAACCTCTTCGAGCGACTTGCGTCCAAGGTTACGAACCTTCATCATATCGTCTTCCGTTTTGTTAATAAGATCTTCTACTGTATTAATACCGGCACGCTTTAAGCAGTTAAACGAACGAACCGAAAGATCAAGTTCTTCAATTGTCATTTCAAGAACCTTTTCCTTGCCCTGCTCGTTTTTCTCAATCATAATTTCCGTGTTTGTTCCCTTATCCGAAAGATTCACAAACAGATTAAGATGCTCTGTCAAAACCTTTGCGGCAAGAGAAACCGCCTCTTGCGCACTTATTACTCCGTTTGTCCAAACGTCAAGCGACAGTTTGTCATAGTCGGTTATTTGACCAACACGAGTATTTTCAACCATATAGTTCACTTTTAATACAGGCGTATATATTGAATCAATGGGCAGAACGCCGATAATGCTTGCGTTTCCTGCCATCTCTGCCTTGTTGCGATCCGCCGAAATATATCCGCGACCCTTGTTAAGAGTAATCTCCATATAGAGTTTAGCGCCTTCGCCAAGTGTTGCAATATGCATTTCGGGGTTAAGTATCTCCACCTCGGCATCTGTTTTTATCGATTCCGCCGTAACGATACAAGGTCCCTCTGCATTTATTTCAACCGTTTTCGGACCATTGCAGTGCAGCTTTGCAATGAGTCCCTTCATATTAAGGACAATAGCGGTTACATCTTCTTTTACACCGGGAACGGTTGAAAATTCGTGCAGCACACCGTCTATTTTAATTGATGTAACCGCAACACCTTCCAACGATGAGAGCAATACCCTGCGAAGACTGTTTCCCAAAGTATTGCCGAAACCACGTTCCAAAGGCTCAACAACAAATCTGCCAAATTTACCGTCATCGGAAAGCTCTGTGGTATCTATTCTTGGCTTTTGAATCTCAATCATCAGCTAACCTCCTTAACATTAGGCGGCAAAACACCGCCATGATGTGTAACCTGAAAAAACTAATGGGATTACTTGGAGTACAACTCAACAATAAGATGCGGCGCAACTTCATAGTCAACATCTTCAATTGCAGGCATACGAACAACTTTAGCCGAGAACTGTTCTTTGTTCACCTCAAGCCAAAGCGGAGTAACTCTACCGTTTGTCTGTTCAACAACACTCTTAAACTTTGAGCTGCTCTTGCTCGTATCCCTAAGGGTAACAACGTCGCCAACCTTTACTCTGTAAGAGGGAATGTCAACCTTTTTGCCGTTCACAAGGAAATGACCGTGTGTAACAAGCTGTCTTGCCTCTCTTCTTGTAAGCGCAAGACCCATTCTGAAAGCAATGTTGTCAAGTCTTGACTCAAGAATCGTAATAAGATTGTTACCTGCCTGACCTTCCATTTTGGAAGCCAATTCAAAATAATGATAAAAAGGTTTTTCAAGAACACCGTATATAAACTTCAGCTTTTGTTTTTCTTTAAGCTGCAATCCATATTCGGAAACCTTTCTTCTTGCGTTTGCGTTAGGATTTCTGTTTGAAGACTTGGATATTCCGACAACTGCCGGGCTTATTCCAAGGTATCTGCATCTTTTAAGAATAGGATCTCTGTTTACTGCCATTTAATCTCGCACCCCCTGATATTTTATACACGTCTTCTTTTCGGAGGACGGCAACCGTTGTGTGGAATAGGTGTAACGTCCTTTATCATGCTTACTTCAAGACCTGCTGACTGAAGCGCACGAATTGCAGCCTCACGTCCGGCGCCGGGGCCCTTTACATAAACCTCAACGCTCTTCATTCCATGCTCCATAGCAGCTTTGGCTGCTGTTTCAGCCGCAGACTGAGCTGCAAAAGGAGTTGACTTTCTCGAACCTCTGAAGCCAAGCTCACCTGCGCTTGCCCAAGAAATCGCATTGCCCTGAACGTCAGATATGGTAACGATTGTGTTGTTAAATGTGGACTGAATGTGTGCCGAGCCCTTTTCAATGTTCTTGCGTTCACGACGTCTGCGTACAGTAGTTTTCTTAGCACTCTTCTGAACTGCCATCAGTTAATCCCTCCTGATTATTTCTTCTTGTTAGCCATAGTCTTTCTTGGGCCTTTTCTTGTTCTTGCGTTTGTCTTTGAACGCTGACCCCTTACGGGCAGACCCTTGCGGTGACGTACTCCTCTGTAACATCCGATTTCAATAAGTCTTTTAATATCAAAAGCAATGTCACGTCTGAGGTCACCTTCAACACGGCAGTTATGGTCGATATACTCTCTTAGCTTTGAAATATCGTCCTCAGTCAGATCTCTTACACGGGTATCAGGATTAACGCCTGTTGCCGCAAGAATATCGTTTGAAGTTTTTCGGCCAATGCCGTAAATATAAGTTAAGCCGATTTCGACTCTTTTATCTCTGGGTAAGTCCACACCTGAAATACGCGCCATTATGTTAGCACCTCCGTTAATAATTTGGCGTCATTAACCCTGACGCTGTTTGTGCTTAGGGTTTTCACAGATAACCATGATTTTGCCCTTACGCTTTATAACCTTACATTTTTCACAAATTTTCTTTACTGAAGGTCTGACTTTCATTGTGTTATCATTCCTTTCATAATCACCAAACGGTTTTTACTTACTGCGCCATGTAATACGACCTTTTGTCAGGTCGTAAGGTGACATCTCCACCGTAACCTTGTCACCCGGAAGTATCCTTATAAAATTCATTCTCAGCTTTCCGGAAATGTGAGCAAGGATAATATGTCCGTTTTGAAGCTCCACTTTAAACTGGGCATTTGGAAGAGCTTCCTTTACTGTACCTTCAACCTCAATTACATCCTGCTTTGACAATTAAATAACCTCCTTATGAAGAACGTACCCTGTCATTAAACCCGACAAGGATTTTACGAATTTCAATGTCAGCCTCCATTGAGCGTTCATCAAGAACCGTTCCGGTCGCCGACAGGTGGATCAGATTCTTGCGTTTCGGTTTGTTTATAGTTCGCGAAACACCGTCCGCTATAAGGGCGGTGCCGTCCTCAACACATAAAACAACAAAAAAACTGCCCTTGTCGTGACCCGCTTTTGATCTGACAACCATACCTTTTTTGAAGCGCATATTACCACCTCAGTCCGGCAAAGTCAATATAACCGGTCCGTTTGACGTTATCGCCACAGTATGCTCAAAATGAGCCGAAAGCCTGCCGTCGGCGGTTACGGTCGTCCATTCATCTTCAAGTACTCTTACCCTATGAGTACCCTGATTGATCATAGGCTCAATGGCTATTGCCATACCCGGCATCAGGCGCACACCGTGCCCCGGTGTGCCGTAATTTGGTACACTTGGATCTTCATGCAGCTTCGCACCTACTCCGTGGCCGACAAAATCTCTTACCACCGAGTAACTGCGTGCCTCGGCATACTGCTGAACGGCACTGCCAATATCACCGGTACGGGCGCCCGCAACCGCTCTTTCGATACCTCTAAAAAGCGCCTCACGGGTCGTGTCCATAAGATTTTGCGCTTCTTCGGACACATCACCGCAGCCAAACGTCCATGCGTTGTCGCCGTGATAGCCCTCAAAACACGCACCCACATCAATACTGACAATGTCACCCTGTTTAAGAATTTGTTTCTTGCTCGGTATGCCGTGGATGACTACATTGTTTACCGAAATACACGCGCTTGCAGGGAACCCGCCATAACCGAGAAAGGAGGGGACAGCCCCCTGCTTCTCGATATATTCGCGGACAATTCTGTCGATTTCGTATGTCGAAACACCCGGCTCGACAGCCTTGCCTGCCTCGCGCAAAGCTCTCTGAGAAATTCTTCCCGCGTTCCGCATTGCCGCAAGTTCACGGGCCGTTTTCAGAATAACCATAGCTTATGCCTCAATAGCTTTCAGTATAAGGGCAGTTGTTTCTTCAATTTCGTTCTGTCCCTCAACTACTGACAGCTTGCCCTGCTTTTCATAGTAGTCCTTGAGTGGTTCCGTTTCCTTATGGTAAACGTCAAGGCGAGCTTTTACCGTATCCGGATGGTCATCCTTGCGCTGAACAAGGGCGCCTGCACATTTGTCGCAAACATTTTCTTCCTTCGGCTTTTTGTAGTCAAGGTGATAGCTTGCTCCGCATTTTTCGCAGACACGGCGTCCGGACATTCTCTTTATTATTGCCTCGTCACTGACCTCAATATCTATTACCTTGTCAATTACGACGCCCATTTTGTCCAAAGCCTCGGCCTGTGGAATGGTTCTCGGAAAGCCGTCAAGAATAAATCCGCCTTTGCAGTCATCTTTTGCAAGACGCTCTTTTATTATCCCTATAACCACATCGTCGGGAACGAGCTGTCCCGCTTCCATATACGACTTTGCTTTAAGTCCCATTTCAGTGCCGGTTTTCAGCGCTTCTCTGATAATATTTCCTGTTGAAATTGTCGGGATTTGTAAACGATCACAAATAACCTCGGCTTGCGTGCCTTTGCCCGCTCCGGGCGCGCCAAGTAATATAATGTTCATATTGTTACTCCTTCCATCAGTCAAGGAATCCCTTATAATGACGCATCATCATCTGAGATTCAAGCTGCTTCATGGTTTCAAGCGCTACGCCTACAAGAATGATTACGGACGTACCGCCCATCATCAATCCGCGCATTCCGGTAACGTCCGCATAGATAAGCGGAACAATAGCGATGAACGCAAGGAAAAGAGCGCCTATAAGCGTTATCTTCGACAGAATTTTCGCAATAAAATCCGTGGTGGGCTTTCCGGGTCTTATTCCGGGAACAGTACCGTTGCTTTGACGAAGATTATTTGACATCTCTACCGGATTGTACTGAATTGCAACATAAAAATATGCAAAACCGATTATCATTATAAAATACAATAATGTATATATCCAGCCGCCCATATCGAACGCATTAAAGAACCCTTTCCAAAAGTCCGACGTAACCTTCTCTATTCCTCCGATAAACAGAAGAATGGTTGACGGAATCGAAAGTATTGAGCTTGCAAATATAATGGGCATTACTCCCGAAAGACCGACTTTTATCGGCAAATGAGAGCTTTGACCGCCATACATTTTTCTGCCGACAACACGCTTTGCGTACTGTACGGGAATACGGCGCTCCGCATCGTTCATAAATACTATTACCCAAATAACAACGAGGAAAAGTATTATAAACACTACCGTATAAATTATCTTACTTACATCTCCGGCAAGACCAAGGTTGAAGTTGCTCCACAACTCGCCGAATGTAACCGGAAGTCTTGCAATAATACCGATAAACAAAAGTATCGAAATACCGTTGCCGACGCCGTTCTGGTTGATTTGCTCGCCCAGCCACATCATAAGTGCGGTACCGGCGGTAAAGGCAAGTATAATTACAAGTGCCGCAAAGATACCTTCAAAATTCCAACCGGTATAATCCACTATGTTGGATCTCATAAGCCAAATATAGTAAGCGGTACCCTGAACAATACCCAAAAGCACCGTTACATATCTTGTAATTGTCGCGATTTTTTTGCGTCCCTCCGTACCCTCTTTTGTCAGCCTTTCAAGCGGCGGAATCGCAACCGCAAGGAGCTGCATAATAATTGAAGAGTTGATGTACGGTGTTACCGACATTGCGAACAATGTCGCGTTTGAAAATGCGCCGCCCGAAAACATATCAAAATACGAAATCATATTTTGACTGTCTTTCCAGCCCTCTGTAAGAGTTTTAAGTGCGTTTACGTCCAAAAACGGTACAGGTATTACCGAACCGATTCTGAATATAATTACTATAAATATAGTAAACAGCATCTTTTTGCGCAAGTCGGGAATTTTCCAGGCATTAGCGATAGTTTTAAACAAATCAAACCACCTCTGCCTTTCCTCCCGCAGCCTCTATCTTCTGCTTAGCTGATTCAGAGTAAGCAGCAACCTTTACGCTGAGCTTTTTTGTAAGAGTACCGTTACCGAGAATTTTTATCCCGTCATATTCTTTTTTTACAATGCCCTTTTCAATAAGAGAATCCGCCGTAACTTCAGAACCGTCGTCAAACGCTTCCAAAGCCGAAACGTTAATTGCTACGATATTCTTGGCGAAAATATTGTTAAATCCTCTTTTCGGAATACGTCTTTGCAGCGGCATCTGACCGCCCTCAAAACCCGGACGTATGCTTCCGCCCGAACGAGCCTTCTGACCCTTGTGACCCTTGCCGGCTGTTTTGCCCCAGCCCGAGCCGTGTCCTCTGCCTATTCTTTTCGATGTTTTTACCGCACCCTCGGCAGGTGAAAGTTCGTGCAATTTCATTGTTGTCGCACCTCCTTGCTTACGCTTCAGTTACCTCTACAAGATGACTTATCTTTGTTATCTTGCCCTGTGTCTGTACATTGTCGGGCTGAACGGTCGTTTTGCCCGGCTTTGTAAGTCCAAGTGAGTTGGCAGTAGCAATCTGGTCCTTCGGTCTTCCAATTAAGCTCTTTTTAAGAGTAATTTTAAGCTGTGCCATCGTTGCTTCCTCCCAAATTATAAAATTTCCTTAGCGGTTTTGCCGCGTACTGCCGCAACCTCTTCCGCTGTTCTAAGGCTCTCAAGACCCGCGAGCGTTGCTCTTACAACATTGCACGGATTGTTTGAACGAAGAGCCTTTGTTCTTATGTCCTTAATACCTACCGCTTCAACAACGGCACGAACGGGACCGCCGGCAATAACGCCTGTACCGGGAGCGGCAGGCTTCATAAGAACCTTGCCCGCACCAAAAACGCCCGTAACCTCGTGAGGTATCGTTGTACCCTTAAGAGAGATCTTTCTGAGATTCTTTTTGGCGTCCTCTATACCCTTGCGTATCGCGTCCGGAACCTCGCCGGCCTTACCTATGCCGAAACCCACCGTTCCGTTGCCGTCACCGACAACAACAAGAGCCGCAAACTTATAAATACGGCCGCCCTTTACTGTTTTGGATACACGGTTGATTGCAACAACATGCTCTTTTAAATCTAAAGTAGATCCGTCAATTATAGCCAAAGTTACTCCTCCTTACTTAGAACTTGAGACCGCCCTCACGAGCGCCTTCGGCCAGTTCCTTGACACGGCCGTGAAAAATGTATCCTCCTCTGTCGAATACGACATCGGTAATACCCTTGTCGGCAGCTCTTTTTGCTATAAGCTCACCGACTTTGCGTGCAGCGTCCTTGTTTCCGCCATAAACATCAATCTCTTTGTCCAGTGAAGATGCCGATGCAAGAGTAATACCCTTAACATCATCAATCAGCTGAGCATAGATGTTGTTGGTGGAGCGGAAAACATTAAGGCGCGGGCATTCAGCGGTTCCGCTGATTTTGCTGCGAACTCTTTTGTGGCGTTTAAGTCTTGCCTTATTTGTGTCCGGCTTTTTAACCATAATTTTTCACTCCTTAATTACTTCTTACCCTTACCGGCTTTGCCTTCCTTGCGGCGGATAACTTCGTCAACGTATTTAATGCCCTTGCCCTTGTACGGCTCCGGCGGACGTTTTTCTCTTACCTCTGCGGCAAACTGACCTACCTTTTGCTTGTCAATGCCGTTTATTATAATTTTGTTGGGTGTAGGAGCTTCAATTGTAATATCCTCTGTATCGGACACGATAACCTGATGCGAATATCCGAGGTTCATTACAAGATCCTTGCCCTTTTTCTGAACACGGTATCCAACGCCGTTTACGTCCAGTTCCTTTTTGAATCCGTTCGTAACGCCGTCAACCATATTTTGAATGTTTGAACGAGTAAGACCGTGTAACGCACGGTTCTGTTTCTCGTCATTCGGACGGGTAACGAGAATCTCGCTGCCCTCAACGGTAACGTTCATATTCTTATGGAAATTCTTTGTAAGCGTTCCCTTTGGACCTTTTACCGTTATAACACCGTCACCGATTTTTACATCGACGCCGGCGGGAATATTTATGGGTTTTCTTCCAATTCGTGACATTTCTCAGCGCCCCCTTTACCAAATGTATGCAAGAACCTCGCCGCCAACATTTTCCTTACGGGCCTGACGATCCGTCATAACGCCCTTTGATGTTGAAATAATGGCAACGCCAAGACCCTTCATAACCTTCGGCATATTTTCCACATCGCTGTAAATACGCAAACCGGGTTTTGAAACTCTTCTTAAACCGGTAATAACGGGTGTTTTGCCTTCGCCGTATTTCAAAGCGATTTTAATCATACCCTGCTTGCCGTCATCAACAACCGAAAAGCTCTTGATATAACCCTCGTCAAGAAGAATTTGTACAATTGCCTTCTTGATATTTGAAGCAGGAACTTCCACTGTATCATGTTTTGCAGTGTTTGCGTTACGGATTCTTGTAAGCAAATCTGCAATTGCATCTGTAATCTGCATAGTCGGTTACCTCCTTTAGTAATTGCCTTACCAACTGGCTTTCTTTACACCCGGAATTTCGCCCTTGTAAGCAAGCTCTCTGAAGCAGATACGGCAAACACCATATTTACGGAGATAAGCGTGCGGCCTGCCGCAGATTTTGCATCTGTTGTATGCTCTTGTAGAGAACTTGGGTTCTCTTTGCTGTTTAACCTTCATAGATGTTTTGGCCACAATAATCCCTCCTTATTTCGCAAACGGAGCGCCCATAAGTGTAAGCAGCTCGCGAGCCTCTTCATCGGTTTTTGCTGTTGTTACAAAGCAAATATCCATACCGCGGACTTTATCAATCTTGTCAAACTCAATTTCGGGGAAAATAAGCTGTTCTTTAACGCCCATATTGTAATTTCCCCTGCCGTCAAACGAATTTGGGTTAATGCCTCTGAAGTCACGAACTCTTGGAAGAGCCACATTAAAAAGCCTGTCCATAAACTCGTACATCTTTGCGCCTCTGAGCGTGACCTTAACGCCGTTCGGCATACCCTCACGCAGCTTAAAGTTAGCTACCGACTTCTTAGCGCGGCAAACCATAGGCTTTTGACCCGTAATTGCTGCAATGTCGTTTGAAATGGCGTCTATTGCCTTTGAATTTTCCTTTGCTTCGCCGGCGCCGACATTTATAACGATTTTGTCCAGCTTCGGGATCTGCATAACACTCTTGTACGAAAACTTCTTCATAAGAGCGGGTGCGGCTTCTTTAAGATAGAAATCTTTAAGTCTTGCCATTTATATTCTTACCTCCTTAAAGCGCCTCGCCGCATTTTTTACAAATGCGTTCTTTGGTGCCGTCCTCAAGAATCCTGTGAGCAACGCGGGTCGGCTTTCCGCAGCGCGGGCAAACGATCTGTACCTTGCTGGCATACATAGCGCCCTCTGCTTCCACAATACCGCCGCGGTCTCCCATCTTACGGGGCTTTACATGCTTTGAAACGATATTTACCTTTTCAATTATTACCTTGCCTTCAGACGGGCTCACTACCATTACCTTACCCTTTTTTCCCTTTTCGGAGCCGCTCAGGACAACAACCGTATCGCCTGTTTTAACATGAACTTTATTACTCATATCACTGCACCTCCATTACAGAACTTCGGGAGCAAGACTGAGGATTTTCATGTAATCTTTATCACGAAGTTCTCTTGCCACCGGACCAAAAATACGGGTTCCTCTGGGATTTTTGTCATCCCTGATAATTACGGCTGCATTTTCGTCAAATCTTATATATGTTCCGTCCTCACGGCGTACACCTCTTGCCGAGCGTACAATAACCGCTTTAACTACATCGCCTTTTTTAACAACGCCGCCGGGTGCTGCTTTTTTAACCGAAGCAACCACAACGTCGCCTATATTTGCGTACCTCCTGCCGGTACCTCCAAGAACGCGGATGCACATAAGCTCTTTCGCGCCGGTATTGTCGGCAACTTTGAGGTAGGTCTGCTGCTGTATCACAGTGCGTTCCTCCTTTAACCAAAAATACTAATCATTTAGCCTTCTCTATAATCTCTACAAGACGCCATCTCTTATCTTTGGAAAGAGGTCTTGTTTCCATAATGCGTACACGGTCGCCCACGTTACACTCGTTGTTTTCGTCGTGAACCTTCAGTCTTATGGTACGCTTGATTATCTTATTGTAAAGCGGGTGCTTTACACTGTTTTCAATAGCAACAACAGCGGTTTTGTCCATCTTGTTGCTTACCACTTTACCAACATCCGTTTTTCTGAGATTTCTTTCACTCACGGTACGTTTCCTCCTTCCCCTTATGCGTCAGCTTTTTCCGAAAGCTCATTTTGACGAATAATAGTCTGAATTCTTGCTATGTCTTTCTTTACAGCTGAAATACGCATAGGGTTTTCGAGCTGGTTAATTGCAAGCTGAAAGCGAAGGTTGAAAAGTTCCTCTTTGAGGCTCTGAAGCTTTGTTGCAAGCTCAGCCGATGTCATTTCTCTGAGTTCCGAAGTCTTCATTATGCGTCAACCTCCGTTTCTTCCTTGGTTACAAACTTAGTCTTTATCGGCAGCTTGTTTGCCGCAAGACGGAGCGCTTCTCTTGCCGTTGCTTCCGGCACGCCCGCAAGCTCAAACATAACTCTGCCGGGCTTAACCACAGCTACCCAAAACTCCGGAGAACCTTTACCTGAACCCATGCGGACCTCGGCGGGCTTTTTGGTTACGGGCTTGTCCGGAAATATCTTTATCCAAACCTTACCGAATCTTTTGCAGTAACGCGTCATTGCAACACGGGCTGCCTCTATCTGGTTGGCGGTTATCCATGCCGGCTCAAGAGCCTGCAAACCGTACTCACCGTAAGTTACCTTGTTGCCGCGAAGGGCTTTGCCTGTCATACGGCCTCTATGAACTCTGCGGTACTTTACTCTCTTAGGCATTAACATAATTATTTGCTGCCCCCTTCCTTGCGAGGCTTGCGGTTGTCGTGAAGTACCTCACCCTTGTAAAGCCAAACCTTTACGCCGACTATACCGTAAGTGGTCGATGCCTCTGCAAAACCGTAATCAATATCTGCTCTCAATGTCTGAAGCGGAATAGTACCCTCGTGGTACTGCTCCGATCTTGCGATCTCGGCGCCGCCAAGACGACCTGAGCACATAATCTTTATTCCCTTTGCGTTAAACTTCATTGCGCGTCCAATTGACTGCTTCATAGCTCTGCGGAACGAAATTCTCTTTTCAAGCTGCTGAGCAACGTTCTCGGCAACAAGCTGTGCGTTAACGTCGGGGTTCTTTACCTCAACTATGTTGATAGCAACAGGCTTGTTAAGCATTTTTTCACACTGCAAACGAAGTTTTTCGATCTCGCTGCCGCCCTTTCCTATTACCATACCGGGCTTTGCACAGTGAATATGAATTCTTATCCTTGAGGCGTCACGCTCTATTTCAATTTTCGGAACACCGGCAGGATAAAGCTGTTTTTTAAGAGTCTTACGGAGGTTGTAGTCCTCAACGAGTGTGTCGCCGAAGTCTTTGTCTTTTACGAACCAACGTGAGTCCCAATTTTTTATAACACCGACACGAAGACCGTGCGGATTTACTTTCTGGCCCATTTCGTTTACCTCCTCCGATTATTCTTTCTCTTTTAGCACAAGAGTAACGTGTGATGTTTTCTTGTCTATTCTGTATGCACGGCCCTGGGCTCTCGGACGAATTCTCTTGAGGATAGGACCCTGACCCACATAGCACTCGGCAATGTAGAGCCTGTTTACATCCATATTGTGGTTGTTCTCAGCATTAGCCATTGCAGACTTGAGAAGCTTCTGCAAAGCCTCACAAGCAGCCTTAGGGGTGTGCTGAAGAACTGCCATTGCGTAATCGCAAGGCTGATTTCTTATAAGGTCAAGAACTATCTTAACCTTACGGGGTGAAATGCGGACATATTTCAGTTCTGCCCTTGCTTCCATTGTTCAAACACTCCTTTTGGCTGTTACTTTGATGTTTTTGCTCCGGCATGACCCTTAAAAGTTCTGGTCGGTGCAAACTCGCCGAGCTTGTGACCGACCATATCCTCGGTTACATAAACCGGAACGTGCTTGCGGCCGTCATGCACCGCAAATGTATGTCCTACGAAATCGGGGAAAATTGTTGAAGATCTGCTCCATGTTTTGAGTATCTTCTTTTCGCCGGCTTCGTTCATCTGCTGGACTCTCTTAAGCAGCACAGGCTGTACATAAGGACCCTTTTTAACGCTTCTGCTCATAATTTAAGCTCCTTTCTGTATGCCTAATTACTTACCGTTTCTGCGCTTAACAATAAGCTTATCCGAACGTGTGTTCTTTCTTGTCTTATATCCAAGCGCGGGCTTGCCCCATGGTGTTACAGGTCCGGGACGGCCTACCGGGGACTTGCCCTCACCGCCGCCGTGCGGGTGGTCGTTCGGGTTCATAACGGAACCTCTGACAGTCGGTCTCCAACCCATGTGACGCTTACGTCCTGCCTTACCTATCTTAACATTTTCGTGGTCTATGTTGCCTACCTGACCTATTGTTGCCATACAGTTTTCGGGAACGTTTCTAAGCTCTCCCGAAGGAAGTCTGAGCAGCGCAAGGTGGTTTTCCTTAGCCATAAGCTGTGCCATATTTCCGGCACTTCTTGCAAGCTGTGCGCCTTTGCCGGGGTAAAGCTCCACATTATGGATAAACGTACCGACAGGAATATTTACCAGCGGAAGTGCGTTTCCGGGCTTAATATCCGCATCAGGTCCTGCAACTACCTTATCTCCGACTTTAAGTCCGACAGGAGCGATAATGTAGCTCTTTGTTCCGTCGGTATATTCTATAAGCGCAATATGAGCCGAACGGTTCGGATCATATTCAAGCGTTTTTACGGTTGCTTCAACGCCAAACTTCTGACGTCTAAAGTCAATCACTCTGTACTTGTTACGATTTCCGCCGCCTCTGTGACGAACGGTGATTCTGCCGTAGCTGTTACGGCCCGAACTTCTGTTGAGCGGAGCAAGAAGGCTCTTCTCCGGCGCAACCTTTGAAAGAACCGAATAATCGGTAACCGACATATTACGTCTTGAAGGACTGGTCGGTTTATAATTCTTTATTGCCATTTATTTCACTCTCCTCATGATGGCTTTGCGGAGAACGGCAAATTCTCCATTCATTCTGCCTGTCTTTATTTTTTACAGGCTTACATCATGCCCTCAAAGAACTCTATGGTTTTGCTGTCTTCCGTAAGAGAAACATAGGCTTTTTTCCACGAAGGAGTATAGCCCTGTGTTCTGCCCTGACGACGAAGGCGTCCTCTAACGCTTACCGTATTTACCTTGGAAACCTTTACGCCGAAAATTTCCTCGACAGCCTGTGCAATTTGAATCTTAGTTGCTTTGTCTGCAACCTTGAAGGTATATTTCTTTTCCATTGCAACGCCTGCCATGGTTTTTTCCGTAATGATAGGCTTTATGATGATGTCACGAGCTGTCATGAATATACCTCCTCAATCTTGCTTACCGCATCTTTAACGATAACCAGCTTGTCGGCATTAACAATGTCATAAACATTGAGGGTATTTACCTGAGCTGTTTTTACTCCGGGTATGTTCCTTGCGGAGTTAATTACCTTTTTGTCAACCTCGGAAAGTACGATAAGCGCTTTTTTATCCGCACCGATTGCTTTAAGCATCTCGGCAATTGTTTTTGTTTTATACTCATCAAGAGTGAGCTTTTCAAGCACAACAATTTCGCTGTCGCTGAGCTTGCTTGAAAAGGCGGACTTCATTGCAAGTCTTTTTACCTTTTTGTTTACGGAGAATCTGTAACTTCTCGGCTTTGGGGCAAAAACCACGCCGCCGTGTGTCCACTGCGGTGCTCTTGTCGAACCCTGTCTTGCATGACCGGTTCCCTTTTGTTTCCATGGTTTTCTTCCGCCGCCTCTAACCTCCGAACGAGTAAGAGCGGACTGTGTACCCTGACGATTGTTGGCAAGATAGTTAACTACCATCTGGTGCATAACAACCGTATTCGGCTCTATACCGAAAACTGCCTCGGAAAGCTCGGTTTCTCCGACCTTTTTGCCTGCCATATCAAGAACATCTATATTAGGCATTGAAATTCCTCCTTCCCTTACGCCTTAACGCTGTCACGAATTACTACGATTCCGCCGTTGGGACCCGGAACTGCGCCCTTGATTGCAATAAGGTTATTTTCAGCGTCAACCTTTACAACCGTAAGGTTTTGAACCGTTACCCTTTCGGCACCGAGATGTCCTGCCATTTTCTTGCCCTTCCATACTCTGGAGGGAGTTGAGCAGGCGCCCATTGAACCGCCGTGGCGTGCAACAGGACCCGAACCGTGGCTTTCTTTAAGGCGCTGGAAGTTCCAACGCTTTATAACGCCGGCGTATCCCTTACCTTTGCTTTTGCCGGTAACGTCAATTTTGTCACCCTCGGCAAAAGTGTCAGCCTTAATGATGTCGCCGACTTTGTAAGAATCGAGATTTTCAACTCTAAATTCACGAAGTGTGCTTTTCGGAGCGACGTCGGCCTTTTTAAAGTGACCAAGCATAGGCTTTGTTATGTTCACCGGATCGTCTTTAAACTTTTCACTGCGAACTCTTTTGCCTTTTCCGCTTCCGTTCTGAACTTTCAGCTTAATGTCGCCGTAGCCCATCTGTACAGCTTCGTAACCGTCATTTTCAACTGTTTTTATCTGGCTAATCACACAAGGACCTGCCTCAACAACAGTTACAGGGAGAACGTTTCCCTTTGCATCGAAGATCTGTGTCATACCGATCTTTTTACCGATGATTGCCTTTTGCATTTTATTTTCCTCCTTGGTAGGTTATTGGTTGGCATTTCACCAACATGACCCCGGCCGCCTGTAGGTTGAATCAGAGTTTAATCTCTATTTCAACACCGGCAGGGAGTTCGAGTCCTGTAAGAGCTTCAACTGTTTTGTTTGAAGGTCTTAGGATGTCGATAAGTCTTTTATGAGTTCTTGTTTCAAACTGTTCACGGCTGTCCTTATATTTATGAACAGCACGAAGAATAGTAACAACCTGCTTCTCCGTTGGGAGCGGCACCGGACCCGAAACACGAGCGCCTGTACGCTTTGCGGTTGCAACGATCTTCTCGGCGGACTGATCCACCAACTGATGATCATAACCCTTAATTCTTATCCTTATTTTCTCCTTGACTGCCACGGTAAATCGCCTCCTTATTGTAGTTGGCGGGCGTTTTCATTTCCTTTCCACCCTGCCGGGTGTTTCTCACGTTTCCGTTTAAAAACCGGATTGCAAAAATACACAATCCGGGTAAAGGTCATGAAAGGTTTGAGCATAAACACGGTTCGACAGCAACTCTTAAAATAAAGCCGCACCGTCCAAAGCTCAATTAAACAATATATTCTTTCGCCCGGTTTAAAATCGGACATACTCCGCGGAAAAACCGACCATACCGGCCGCAACCTCCCGCATCATCGCATATCTGTCGCAGTCACGCTCACATATAATAACATACGTTTCCGTTTTTTGCAAGTATTCGGCAAAAATTTCCTTGTTAATTTTAGTAGAAATTTTCCCTTAATTTTTATATAATTTGCTACATCATTTTCGCAAATTATACATACGCCGACATATAATTTAGTTTTAATAGCGGCAAAATTTTTGTCAATATGCACAAACGGAACATTACTCCAAAAAATAAGTTTTTATCTTTGCGAATGATAGTTAAGGGCTCGCGCAGTGCCTGCGCTCTCAATTCGCGAAGTCGTTCGCTCCGCTCACTCTTAATTCAAACAATAAATACCTTGACGCGGCATAAGTCAATATGATTGAAAATGATAGTTAAGGGCTCCGCCCTTAAAAACCTGCCAAAGGCTCGCGCAGTGCCTGCGTCGAAACTTTTAATTTGGGCAACATTAACTTACGCCGCGCGAATGTACTTTTGGTTCTCAGTACGAGCGAACGGAGTGAGCGATAACGCGAATCGCCTGCGCCGGCTCGGCGCCGCCAAAGGCTCCGCCTTTGGAAT
>CANQBK010000006.1 GCA_947589485.1 uncultured Clostridia bacterium
CATTAATCAAATTGAGATTGTAAAGAAATTCTTCTTCAGATATACTGCCTTTTTCATAAGAAAACAACAATGTTATCCCTCCTCATTTTTTATCTTTCTACTTCTGCCCCGGTGGGGCAAAAGTGGATTCGATATGCGGATAATTTTTGTTGCTCACCTGTGTTGCATATTTATCAATTTCATAAGCGGCGTATTTTTCTACGGAAATTCCGATTCTTTCAAATGCAATTCTCCCGCAGGAGATCCCATCAAATAAACTTAGTACAGTCACAATGCTTACCGTTAATTAAAATGGCAGATCTTCATCATGAGGTACGTCCTCGAAGTCGGGCTGCTCGGTCTGCTTTTCATCGGGGGTATTACTTGATTCAGATGTTGCGGTGTCTTGCTCTCTGTCTTTTCGTTCAACAAATTCAAGCCTGTCTGCATAGACTTCAAATGTATAGCGTTTAATGCCGTTGTTGTCCATATATGAGCCTGTGCGGACAGATCCTTGAATACCTATACGTTGACCTTTGCTGAAATACTTGCACAGAAATTCGGCTGAATTTCGCCAAACAACAACGTTGATGAAGTCAGCCTGTTTTTCCTCACCCTGCTTTGTATATGCTCTGTCAACCGCTATCATAAATCTTGACACAGCTATGCCCGATTGGGTATGCTTCAGCTCAGGGTCGGCAGTTAGTCTTCCTACTAATGCAACAATATTCATGTTAAAACATCTCCTTATCTTTGATATATATTAAAAATTGTTTTTGGCTGTTTTTAAAAAACCTTTCAAAAATCTTCAGAACCTCCGTTTGGGGAAGTCCTCCTGTTCCGCAGCCGAGCATTGGTATGGCAACGCTGTCAATGCTCAGAAACTCGGTAACCCTTAATATTTCCGGAACAAGCTTCTCTACTGTTTCCATATGTGCTTTACTGCCGGGAAAACGCATTGTAACGGCATGAATAATATGCCGGGTATTCAAGAACGGGGCTTCCGTGCAAAAGACAGTACCGGGGCGAAAGCCGAGAAATCCGCCCCTTTCCCGGCACTCTGCTTTTGCAAGTATTTCAATCTTACCCCGGCTGAAATACTGAATGTTTTCGGCAACACCGCAATGCATTTCGTTTATGCATCTCTTGCCGCCCATATAGCCCTGACCGTTTGCAGAATTAACAACAGCGTCCGTGTCCGCAAGGGCAATATTTTCGTTAAAAATATATTCAATCATAAAATCACCGTCACTCTTTGCTCTGTATTGTATTTTTCGCTTGCTCATTAGAACGTTCCTGAGCTTGTTTTTTAACTTCTTTTTTTTGATAGGATAATATCATACCTTTCCCGAAATAATGCGTTCTCGGCTTTTCCTCGGCGTTTTGTAAACGTTTTGTAGCTTCTGCATTCAGTTCGTCCGTCAAAACGGAAAGTCTTTCCGCTTTCTCGGCAAGCTCCTGTGCATATTCAAAAGGCTGTGCAAGTATATCCTTAGCGGATTCAATGTCAATATCCGCCTGAGTGAGCTTCTTGCGTGCTTCATCAAGGTGCTTTTCAATGCCGATAGTCAGTTTTTCAAACTTATTAACATTGACAGAGGGCATTGTGCTGAGTCCAACGGAATATTCCAACTCACCCTTTATAATCCCTCTGATACACTCGTTATTCCGATCATAGGCAGCATGGATCTGAAAACCATATATCTCACCAATAGGAAATGTTCTGTCACGGTCTGTATAGACAATATCCAAAGCAGTTTTCAGTGCTTCGGCAGCTTCTTTTCTGTCAGTGTACATAGTACCGTTTATTGTCATGGAGAAAACAGGCTTGCCTTCCTCATCGAATGGAATCGCCTTGCATTTTTCAAAATCCTGCTCCAGTTTTTCTATCCTGACGCACATCTGTTCACGCTTTTCGGGATAAGCTGCAACTTTATCTTCTAATTCGTAATGTGTATTACGATATTCTTTTTGGAAAAGATTAAGTTCTTTCACTCGATTTTCAAGCACAAGTTTTTCTTTTATTCGCTCATCACCGGTGCAAAGAGCTTTTATCTCGGAATATGTTAATGCTTCTTGGTCTACATCAGAGCAGGTTCGTGCAGGAGTTTTGGAAGTAATAATTTGGCTAATAAAACTCTGCTTTGTTTCCAACAGTTGATAGGAGTAAGCGTCGAATGTACCCTTGGTGACGTAACGATAAAGATGTACTTTCTCGTTGATATTGCCCTGTCTGACCATTCTTCCTCTGCGTTGCTCAAGATCAGACGGGCGCCACGGCACATCTAAATCGTGCAGAGCAATCAGCCTATCCTGCACATTGGTTCCTGTTCCCATTTTTGCAGTACTTCCCAGAAGCACTCTGATTTCTCCCGAACGCATTTTTTCAAAAAGTTCAGACTTCTGCGTTTCTGTTTTTGCGTTATGAATGAAAGCTATTTCATTTGATGGTACGCCCATCTCCACTAATTTTGATTTTATGTCATCGTATATACAAAAGGTTCCAATCTCTTCGAGGGAGTCAATATCAGCCATTGATTTATCCTCGACTTTACTTTCATTGCCGTCGGTTTGACTTGGCTTTGGCACACCTAAATCACAAAAAATAATTTGTGTCATTTTTTCTGCTGCAGTGTCCTGCCAAATTTTAAAGACATTATTCACGCATTGATTGAGCTTGGTATTCGGGTTATCTTCGAATGTTGGATTTATCAATCGTGGGTCGAGTCCGACTTTGCGACCGTCACCAGTTATTTTTAGCATATTATCCTTATAAGGTTCTACGGCTCCTCTCTGAACATCGTCCGCTCTTGCTGAAAGTTCTTGAACCATTTCCTGCTGTAGCGGAGTAGGTTCCGCATAGATAACGTGCAGTTCGCAATCCGGAACAGGCAGTTTCAAGCTATCAGCCGTTCTAACATCGGCGCACTGTTTGAACATTGTCATCAGCTCAGGCATATTGGCATAGCTTGCAATTCTTGTACGGGCTTTGAATTTATCGCCTGTCGGTGCAAGCTCATAATCTGTTTTCTGCTTACCGAAAACAGATACCCAATTATCAAAATTCTGCATACCGTGCGTTGAAAGAAAATCATATTGTAAGTATCGCATCATCGTATGCAATTCAGTTATTGAATTGCTGACCGGCGTTCCGGTTGCGAATACCACACCTTTGCCACCAGTTTTCTCATCAAGGTACTGACACTTCATAAACAGTTCCATTGCTCTCTGAGAGGTTCTGCCAGAAATACCCGAAACATTTTGTAGCTTAGTAACAGACATTAGATTTTTGAATTCATGCGCTTCATCAACAAACAACTTGTCAATTCCCAACTCCTCAAAGTACATTGTATTATCCTTTTTAGACGAGGATAGTTTTTCAAGCTTCTGCTGTAAGGATTTGCGTGTACGCTCCATTGCCTTAACCTGAAAGCTTTCTCCGTTCTGTGCTTTGAGTTCTGCTATGCCCTGTGTAATATCCTCAATCTGCTCTTTATACATTCTTTCCTGCCGTTCAGGAGAAATCGGTATCATACCAAGCTGTGAATGACCGATAATAACGGCATCATAATTGCCCGTGGCTATCTTTGCAAGGAGCTTGCTGCGGTTTTGCTTTGTAAAATCCTGTTTTGTGGCAATGAGAACATTTGCATTCGGATAGAGCTTCATAAAATCCGCACCGACCTGTTCTGTAAGGTGATTCGGAACAGCAAATAAAGACTTGCTGCATAGTCCTAACCGTTTACTTTCCATTGCTGTTGCGATCATCTCAAAGGTTTTTCCTGCACCTACACAATGAGCAAAAAGTGTATTACCGCCGTAAATAGCGTGAGCAATAGCATTTTTCTGATGTTGGTGCAGCTCGATACTTGCATTCATGCCATGAAATTGCAGATGGGAACCGTCATATTCTCTCGGACGAACACAGTTGAATTGCCTGTTATACAAATCGACAAGCATTTTTCTCCGTTCGGGATCCTTGAAAATCCAGTCCTTGAATTCTTTTTTGATAGCTTCTGCTTTTCGCTTAACAAGCTTTGTCGCTTCAATGTCCATAACCTTTTTATCCTTTGACGGATCATCAGGATCGGGGATAGTTTTTGTAATGTTCGGAATATGCAGATTCAGCACAGCTTCAAAAATGGTATAGGCATTCTTTACTTTTGTGCCGTAGGTCTTATCAGTGGTAACAGAATGATCTACAGATTTATTTGAAATGTTCCATTTGTTTGTATGGGGAGAATAGTCTATTTCGATATTCTTTCTTCCTCGCTGCTGCCATACAAAACGGGGAGGACGGTCGGCACGGTGTTCATCAGCTGTTTTGAATGTTTCATACATAAATTGCTGATAGATTTCTTTCGGAATCCAAGTTGCACCGCATTCAATGTCAATTTCCCCTGCCGTAAGCGGAGTGGGGATAGCAGCTTCAAGAGCCGGAATATTCTCCGCAAAAGCACTGTTGCTTTCGGCAGCGTATTTTGCTGCACTAAGTTTTGCGTAAATGTCACCCGAAAGATATTCCGAAGCAGCCTGATAAACGATATTATCATCTTTGGATATTTCAGGAACAGGGAAAATATCACCTTTCAGATCACTGATAATCGTCGTTTGCGGCAAATCGGTCAGAGCTGACATATATTCAAGATCAACCTTGCCTTTTTCGGCAAGGGACAGAACAAGTGCTTCCTGCGGTGTATCCACCTTATCAACTACTTCGGGAACTCTGATTGTACGCTTATAGAAAATATCCGACTTCCTGATCAGCTTGTCCTTATCTATTTTATCCTCCAGTGAGAGCATAAGAGGGTAGGACGAATCATCACGGAATAGCTGAGAATTGAAGCGGCTGTGCATAAGACCGTATTTTTTATAAAAGCTGTCATACTGCGTATTCAGCTTTTCTTGCAATGCCTTAATTCTGTCCTCTACATCGGGAGTAGTTTCCTGCTGAACAGCAAGCAGCCCACGCACAGTATCACGGATTTGTATGTATGCTTTGGCTCGTTCAATATTTGCAGGGGAATAAGAGCGTTTCCAACTCTCCCTCAGACTGACAACTTCGTTATCCTCAATGGTGTAAATGTTATTCTTATATTCAAAATAGCTGTAATTCCTGATACCATCGGGTATCTGAACTTCGCTGTTTTCCATCGGAATAACATATTGTTCCGTTGCATTGAAGGTTGCCTGAACCTTGCTGACTGCTTCGGGGAGCAGCTCAGACAAGCTGCTGTTTTCAAACGGTACACACATTGTATCGTCAGTTCTACCATACATTTTGTTTCCTTGCACAATCTCACCGAGAACCATTTCAGGATGTTGTACAAAATATTCGTTGATTGGAAGTCCTGTGGCACTTTCTCCGATATTTAACCAATCGGGTATTTTTTCAGGTGGTGTCTGCCGTTTTTGCAAAAATATAATATCGGCTGTCACTTCCGTTCCGGCGCTCTTAAAGGCTGTGTTTGGTAGTCTGACCGCACCGAGTAAATCAGCTTTTTCAGCAAGCTGTCTACGAAACGAGCTGTCACGCTTATCAAGCGTTCCCTTTGATGTAACAAAGGCTACAATGCCGCCGTCCTTGACCTTATCAAGAGCCTGCGTAAAGAAATAGTCGTGTATTTTTAGCGATTGTCTGTCATACTGCAAGCTGAAATCGCCAAAGGGAATGTTACCGACCGCAACATCAAAGCTACCGTTCTTAAAACTTGTTTTTTCAAAGCCTTTGATGTCAATGTGAGCTTCAGGATAAAGCTGCTTTGCAATTCGACCTGTAAGGCTGTCAATTTCCACACCAAACAGTTTTGATTGTTTCTGCATTTCCTGCGGCATTCTGCCGAAAAAGTTACCGATACCCATTGACGGTTCAAGGATATTGCCGCCCTCAAAGCCGGAGTTTTGCAGGACAGTATAAATGCTGTCAATGATAACCGGGGAGGTATAGAACGAATCAAGTGTTGTTGCTCTTGCGGAGCTGTATTCGTCCTCTGTCAGCAAATCTCTTAATTCCTGATAATGCGGATTACTCTCCTTGAAAAACTCTGCAAGACCGCCCCAACCGACATAGCGTGACAGCGTTTCCTGTTCTTCAGGTGTTGCCTGTCTGCCCTCCGTTTCAAGCTCTTTGAGAAGTCGGATAGCAGCAAGGTTGTTATTAAAACGCTGCAAAGGTGTTCCCGAACCGATTTCACTGTCCGTAATGCGGAAGTTTTCAGGCTTCGGAGCATCTGCTGCTTCTTGTTCGGCGATTTGCTGTTGTTCGTAATAATCGGGATCATCGTATTCATTCAGATCGAGTGTAACGGTACCGTCAGGCTCATTCTTTGTGGAAATGGTAGAGGTGACACTAAATGAAAGCTGTTCTGTCTTGATATGTTCATCTGACGACGGTTCAGTGATAGCAGCTTTGACAGGGGAAGACGGTGGCACATCTACATCGGAATCAATGTCAGGCTTTGGTAAAGAAGTTTCTTTGTTGGCAATAGTAGGGTTGACAATATTTCGGCTTTGATGTATAATTTTATCAAAGTCAAGACTGTTTAAGCCCTTGGATGATTGTAGTCCAAGCACACTGAACAGGCTTTGACTTTTTTCTTTGCTTATAAAAAGCAGATTATTGGCGGCTATTACCCTGTTGATGTGCTTTTCAAAGTTTTCTCTTCCATAAACACTGGTGATAAAGTTACTGTCCATTCGCTGTAATTCATATTTTCCTTTTCCGTCAGGCTTTATGCTTGCGATAATAGGGTTATTATCCTTATCTATCTCCGAAGTAACAACAATGAT
Source organism: uncultured Clostridia bacterium (assembly GCA_947589485.1). GTDB lineage: Bacteria > Bacillota > Clostridia > Oscillospirales > Acutalibacteraceae > UBA1213. Next base: position 6,769 of record CANQBK010000006.1, read on the forward strand.
ACTGTCATTATGAGTCAGAGAATCGTAAATCATTACAGGATCAACAAGTAATTCCGGCAGCATTTTGATTTGTTCTATATCTAATCCGTGGGCGTGAGTATGACTGTTCTTAGGTTTTAAAGCTTCTCGCAAATGCTTTCTTGTGTACATCATTGGCAGCTGCCGACAACCAACATCAAGAAGTATCTGCGGAGTATCACATACTTTCAAATCACTGTAACGATCAACCTTTCCTGACAGGACATCATCCACCTGTTCGGCAAAGGTTCTTTCTTTTGGGTTTCTTTCAGAAACGGATACAGACTTTTCTTCCTTTGGCTGTATAGGTTGCTGTTTCTGCTTTTCGTTGACTTCCTGTGTTTCTTCGGCAGCTTCTGCTTCTATCGGAATATTGCTGTACGCATTTTGTTCTTGTAACTCCTGACCAGCAATCTGCTGCTGCTCATAATAATCAGGATCATCGTATTCATTTATGTCAAATTGCTTTTGTGAAAGATATGCTTCTGCTTTCGGCAAATAATCCTCAAGTGTTCCTGTTTGACCGGGGCAGATAGGGTTGATATCAACGAGTACACCGCCGATTTCAATGTCAAGCTCATTGAATATATTAAACAGAGAATCTTCTTTAAGTGATGAGTTGTCTATCTGAACAACAATATCTATATCGGATTGATTGCTTGACTCTAAGCCACGCGAACGAGAGCCATACAATACAACATCCCTGATTTCACCTGCAATATTATATTCTTCCATAGCCTCCTGCAATCTCTGCTCAACTTCAAGTTCAATGTCAGAAGCTGTCCTTCCACCTATAAGATGAAAACTCTCCATGGTCTTACTCTTAAATTCCGAAACAACAGCACTCTCAGTATATACCCTTTCTTTTGCTTCAAATAGTTTAGGATTTTCTTCCAATTTTTTTAATGTTAAATCAAATACTTCTTTCCTTAGTTCACTGTTACGATTATATTCATTTAAAAATTCAACAGATTCTTCTCTTGACAATTTAGATTCAACTTCTCCTATCGTCAATTTCGTAATGACATCAGATATACTTTTTTCAACTTCAATTAAAAAATTCGCTCTATCTGAATTAAAAAATGCATTTCGAAGTTTGCTGTTTTCCGTTAATTGTTCGATAAAATCAGTAACAATTTTTTCTGTCGGTGGTATAGTAGTTGTTTTTTCACTCTCCGGAGCGTTAATTTCTACATTGGTAACCCTATTTTTCTCATGTTCCAATTTATTTCTTTCAATACGTTCTATTTCATTAAAAACTTGGTAAAACGTATCAAGTTCGTCCGAGTTAAGAATATTAATCAAATCAACATTATTGTAAAGATTTCCAAAATGATCCGGGATCACTATTCTGTGCCAATTCGCTCCGTTTGTTTCTATGTAAACATCTTGACAATCGTCTTTCGGGACAACGCCATAATCCGCAAGTCGATTTAAAAGTGCAGGAGATGTTTTTATAGGAATTTCATATATACTCCCGTTTTCTGTTTTGAATGTTGAGTACTTTTGAATATCATATTGTTCGTAATCAATCTTTGCAGTATCCGGGCGATATATTTCAAGTGAAAAATACCTTTCAAGTGCTTTTCTGTCGATGTGTTTGATTTGCGATACAAAATCAATAAATTTATCGTAGCCATTATAGCCGTTCCCATTTATTATTTCTGGAATTTTTAGTATATTTTCAGCCGAAAATTCATAATCAATTACTTGAAGAATGCTTGCCGGAACGTCTTTCTCAATAAGTTGTTTTATACTTTGCTTTTGTTCCGAATTAAAACCCTTTAAATAGGTGATTTTTTCGAGCATATTCTCAACATCTATTTTATGCATATAATTTTCTATTGCTGTTGTGTCGGCAAAAAAATACTCACTTGTTGTGTTCAACTGACCATAAGTCTGCAGAAAAATCTCTGTTAATTTCTGTAATTGTTTAGTCGAATAACCTACGGTATTTTCAATCGTGAATTCTAGAATACTGCTGTAATTTTCATCGCGGTAATATGCACGATCAAACATTGGTTTGACAATTGCCCAATTTTCTTCAGATATTATTTCTTGACTTTCGCTAATCAAAGTATCTATATTCTTGATTCGGTTAGAGAAATTTCGTCGAGCATTAACAATATCATAAACAATATTCTCAAATACGGTTTTATCTTCATCATTTACTGTTAAAGTTGTGTTTCTACTGTTTGTTATGCCCGAAAAATGAATACCCATTTTGTTTAATTTTTCAGCGACTTTTAACGCTAAATCAGTATTCAAATTCTGGAAATGTCGATTTTTTATATCACGGTAAGGAGTATTACCGATTATATGTGTTTTCGGAACATAATGTACGGGAGAATTTTCAAAATGTATGTCTTGGAAGAGAGAAAGTTTTTCAAGATTAACAACTTCTTTTTTGTCAATAGCAAATTTAGCAATGGCAATCGTTGCTTTATCATCTTTAATATAAAAGCAATAGTTAAGCCCAGCTTCATCAAGAAATTTTGTTATATCTTGACTACGTTCCTTTTCAACTGTAAAAATACTTTTTTCGCTGTTCGGTGTAGCATCATTCCATATTTTGTTTCCATATAACTGCATTATGATTTATTTCACCTCCGACTTTTGCCCCAATGGGGCAAAAGCAGTCTATAATCTATCGAGATGGTTTGTTTTTCTTTGTTGATATTGACTTATCCTGTTGCTGTGTTTTTGGTTGATTTTCAAGTTTTTTAGGCTTGCTGTCAATAATATCTTTCCGACTGATAACAATAGGACTTTTTTCCTGACAACTCTTTTCCCACGAATCAGCCTTTTTAGCAAATATATCCAAGTATGCAGACTTTAGGTCAAGGGGTAATGAACCTTTTTGGTTTACGAACGTTTTGAGAGTATTTGTCAGCGAGAGGTTGTTTGCCCATTTTTTAGCTTTATCAGATATTGTTCTATCTTCTTTTTTGTCCATAATTCCTATTGCAACTGCTGATTTTACATCATCAAAATTAAAATTCTCAGCAAGAGCAGAAAACACGGCAGCTGTATGTAGTAATTTTGTCTGCATATCGTAATTTTCTGCAAATGCAAGAGGAATAGCTGCACATAAAGCATTAACGTCAAGAGTCTTTTCAGCTTGTTTATCAGCACGATTTTCGTTTTGTTTTATTTCGTCCTCCTGTTGACTAATATCTTGATGTTCCGAATTTTGTTCGGGAGACGCTTTTTGTAAATTATTGTCTTTAAACTCATATCCTGCTTCTTTGATATGTTGTGCCGTTTCATAAGTCAACTCACCGAAAAACAAAATGTCATCGTTAATTTCACCATTCAGCTTTTCGATAATTGATTTTTCTTCATTCTGCGGTGTGGTTCGGTTATCTATTTCGTTGTTGGTGATAGCCTTTCCTGCTTCGTTGATTACCGTATCAACTATCATTTGCTCATTCATATTTTGATTTGCGTCAATATTATTGTTAATGCCATTTGCCGCATTCTCAATAATCTTATCAACTTGTTGATTGGAAAGAGTATTCAGCTTGTCAAGATTCATTGCTGTAAGTTTGCTGATTTTTTCATTAACAGAGTTCAGTTTATTTTGCAGCTTTGCTATTTTATTACGAAGTTGTACTCTTTCAACGGATGATATTGTGCTTGTCAATGTAGCTTTTTTCTGTGCTATTTTTGCATTGAGCTTTAAGGATTTTTTGTTGTTTCTTTTAAGTGAGGAGTTTCTTAGATCAGATATTGCCTGAATAAAGTTTTCTCTGCGACCTTCTTTAGATTGCATATTTGTAAGAAACTTATCGACATTTTGCAGAGTTTCTATTTTGGCAGCGTTTTTTTCGATTTTTTTATTATTGATGTTAATTTTGTCGGTCAGATTTTTGTTTTTGATTTTTATGTTGTCAATTTTTTCGTTAAATTTTGAAATTTTGCTTTCTTGCCTGTCCATCATAGACTGAAAGAATACTTGTAACGGCTGCGGCAAGGCTGCTGATTCTAAAAGTGTCTTGCAATAAGCCTTTGTTTTTTGAGCATCCTCGATCTTTGCCTGCTGTTTTTCAATTTTTACTTCATTTTTTGCGTTTTTATTGAAAAGAACAGTATTCTTATCTTCGAGCTTTGATATTTTCATTTGCCGTTTTTTAGCTTTTGAAGAAAGAACAGGATTGTTTATATTTGTAATTTTTTGGGCAGTTTCTTTTGCTGTAAGTAGTTTTTCCTGCGGCTGATCTCGTTCACTTTCCTGATTCGGATACTTGACATTTGCCGTTGTGTATGCTATACTATCATCGAAGCTAATGATTGTGTTCGCCTCGGGGAAATCTACCTCTATGGAAAGAAGCAAATCATTAGCTTTTTCTTTGTTATAAGCCAAAACATTTTTATGTTGGTTGATTTGCTGTTTCATGTAATCTGCAAATCCTTCTCGTCCATACGCAGATGTAATTCTGTTTACATCATCAACAGAACCATTATCTGACAAACTAATAGATACTAATACTTGCTGTCCTTTGTCATCTTGTATATCCGTTATAGCAACAAGTGAATTATCCCGCGAACCTTTCAATACCATTACTGGGTTTTTTAAATTTTCCAGTGCATTGACAAGTTGACTTTCAGAAAGGAAATGACCGCTTTTCTTTGTTCTCTGTCCGTTGCTGTCACGAATTTCAGGTGACATTATTTTATCAATAACCTTTTTTGTTATTGTCATATTTAAAGTTCCGTCAGCTCCACAAATTGCAAGCGAAGCAGGTGTTTTTCCCACCAACAGAGGACTGCTTGCAAGCTTTTTATCTCCGCTTATAAGCTTCTTCAAATCCGCTTCAAAGCGTTTCATCTCTTTTTCATTTTGCTCAATTTTGCGGTACATTTCCGTTATTTCTTCCGCACTTGGCATTTTATTTATTTCCGGCATAAAAAAATCCTTTCTTTTTATAATTGCTTGACAAAGACTAAAATAATTGATACACTACACAATAGTGGGTCACTGTATCGCATTAGACTGGGAATATCGGTTTCTTGTGTCTGCGAACATACCTACTTTTTTATATTAGCTGCAATTATACTTCCTCACAGGCTGTTCATACTCCACGCTTTGAGCCTGCCTGTTATTCATTTGCTGATTTTTTTCGGCAATAATTCTCGCATTTCTCAGTATCTGCTCCCGACTCAAAAGTGCTTGAGCCGAGAGCTTTTTGCTTTCCTGTTCCTGATCGGGAGCTTTCTGCTTTGCCTGTTCGATCTGCTTTTCTGTTTCGCTGTTCAGCTGAACCACACGACCAAGAACCTGTTTAATGGTGATTTGATCGGAGTGGTAATTATCCGCATATATATGGCATAAGGTTTTCTGAATATCTGACGGGTATTTTTCTATCGCCGTAACAGATGTATTCAACAGATTTGCGATTTCCGGCAGCAGACTTTTATAGCTTTCAGGATCTGAATTATTACTATGCTGTCTGTGTCTGTTCATCTTTTCTTACCACCTTTGTTATCGAATTCAAACTCTACCGCAAAGGTTGATTTATTAAGTTTCAGATGTGCGTCAAAGCTTTTACCTGATTTCGCAGTGAATCCCTTGATAATGTCGGTTTTACCCTTAGAAAGCAGCTTTTCAGCTTGTGTCTGACTTATTTCCTTTCCTGCAACGGTTTTCCAGATAACAAAACCGCAGCCGTCCTTACCGCTTTCACAGGAATATGATTTAGGATATGAAACAATCCTTTTTCCGCACTTCGGACAAATGCCTATACTCGGACGGCTAAAATTAAAGGTTGAAGTGTCAACTGAAGAATATGTGTTTACAAGATTACTTGTAAAATCTGTAATGTTACGCATAAAATCAGCTGCACTTGCAGAACCATTTTCTATATTCTGCAAGGCTGTTTCCCAATCCGCAGTCATTTTAGGGGATTTGATTTCTTCGGGAACAACCTTTATGAGATTTATGCCTTTTTCGGTCGGGAGAATATTCCTGCCGTCACGGACGATATATTGTCCTTTTACAAGCTTTTCAATAATGCCGGCTCTTGTTGCAGGAGTACCAAGTCCTTTCTTTTCAACATCAGAACCCTCAACATAATCATTGTTTCCGGCTGTTTCCATTGCTGAAAGAAGTGTGTCCTCGGTGTACTGTTTCGGAGGTGCCGTAAAGTGTTCGCTTAACTTTGCAGGAACGGAATTGAAAAATTCAACGGTTGGATTTTGGAAAACCTGTTCCTCCGGCTTATCAGAAGATTTTGTTTTCTTAAAATTCTCTTTAACGGCTTTTTCAAGGCTTTTATAACCCTGTTCAATAATCGTTTTTCCGCTTGCATAAAATTCATGTTGTTCAGAGCAAACTGTTATTTTAACAGATTCGTAGATGTGGGGAGCGGAAGTTGCAAGAAGAAGCCTGCCGGCTATCAGAGCAAGAATATTACGTTCTCCGTCCGGTAAAGCTGCTATATTGGCATTAATAATTTCCTGTGTAGGGATAATCGCATGGTGATCTGATACTTTGGCATTATTTATACAGCGTTTAACATCGGGATTTTTTACATAGCTTGAAAAAATACTAAAACACTTGCAAACCGTGTTAATCGTATTGAGAGCAGTTTGTTCCATATCATCGGTAATATATTGACTATCAGTGCGTGGATATGTAACAAGCTTCTGTTCATATAAAGACTGTGTATAATCAAGAGTCTGTTGAGCGGTATAGCCGCACATACGGTTCGCTTCTCTTTGCAGGGTTGTAAGGTCATAGAGCTTCGGCGGATTAGAAGTTTTCTTGTCACGCTGAATATTTGTAATAACCGCTTGTTTGCCGTTACAAATTGCATATAGGTCATAGGCAGTTTTATAATCATCAATCCGAGCTGATGAAGCGATAAAATAACCGCAGTCCAAATCTACCGTATAGAATTTTTCCTTAATAAAATTGGTTACCTTAAAATTTCTGTCAACAACCATTGCCAAAAGCGGAGTTTGAACTCTGCCAATATTCAAATGACTTCTGTATCTTATCGAAAAAAGACGTGTGGCATTCATACCAATAAGCCAATCAGCTTTAGCTCTGGCAAATCCGGCAGCAAACAGGTTATCATAGTCACTGTCCGGTTTGAGATTGGAAAACGCCTGTCTGATAGCACTTTCTTCAAGTGATGATGTCCACAAGCGTTTGACAGGCTTATGGCAATTTGCGTAATTGTAAACATACCTGAAAATACACTCACCCTCACGTCCTGCGTCCGTTGCACATACTATTTCGGTTACATTAGGACGAAACATCAATTCTTTTAATATGTCAAACTGTGCTTTTGTAGATATGTCAAGCTCAAATTGCCATTCAGTGGGCATTATGGGAAGATTTTCAAACTTCCACGGTTTTTCCGCATACCTCGTCCCGTAGGCTTCGGGATTGGCAAGATGAATTAAATGTCCAACGCACCAAGAGATAATGTAATTATCGTTCTGTATATAACCGCCCTTGTTCTCGGAAACTCCGAGAACGGCGGCAATAGATTTTGCAACTGACGGTTTTTCAGCAATCACCAATATCATTTTTGTTTTTCTCCTTTTTTGTTTATTCATCATCTTCATTTATTTCATCATCATCAAAATCATCATCTATTAATTCTGGTTCTTCTTTTTTCTTTCCAAATCCACCCTTTTTAATTTTGAAAATGACAAAACCAATTGCTACAAGGATTAAGACACCAATAATAATTATCAAATTACTATCAATTCCGCCTCCGCTTTCCTCATTTTCCTTGTTTTTATTGTCTGAAGAAGATAAGTTGCTTTCTTCAGATTCACTGCTCAATGTAGAATTGTCATCATTATCATTATTATTGTTATTATCGTTATTGCCATCAACTGTAACAGTTCCATCGGAATCCCTATTGAGCAGCGCTTGTAAATCGTATGTATCGACCTCATTCAAGAAATAAACATTATCAGTTGTTTTTAGCTTATCCACAATAATATAGAATACATTTCCGTCACGGGTCTTAGCAGCTATAAATTGATAATTGCCATTTTCCGCAACTATATCTTCCATAGCCGTTAAATCAGCATTTCCGACTGTATGTTCGGAAAATTTGTAATTTGAAATTTCGGATTTTTCATTGTTTTCTGCTGCGCTGCTTTCTTTTTCATTGACACTTTCTTCTATCGATACTTCTGTTTCTGAATCTTGTTTGGCACTGACAGTTGCAGATGTTTCGGTCGGTTGTTGGCTATTTGAAGTGCTGGCGGTTGCAGATGTTTCGGTCGATTTCTCGGTAGTGGCGGCAGCAGTTGCAGCAAAAACGGAAACCGAAAACATCATTCCAAGCGCCATAGCTAAAATTATTGTTGTAATTTTTTTTGGTACTTTCATTTTATTACCTCCAATGATTCACTATTTGATACTGAAACAAGTTCCAAAATATCCTCTTTTGTCAAATTGTTTTCTTTCAAAATTTTTACAAGTGCCAAATCGCTACTCAGCGTTTCTGCGCTTGCTCCGTTGTTTTTTACAACATCTAAAATTTCTTGCTCCGTAATTTCTTTTTTTTGCTGAAGCAAGCTCTTTTTTTGCATCAAAAGAGTTTTCATTTTTTCGTCGATAACAGATATTTTTTTATCTATTGATGAAATTTTCTTTTTTATGTCGCTCATCGTTATAACCCTCCTATTTTCATTTCACTATTTCCTCGTCATTACGGTACATTAAATAAATTGGGTTTACCGTCGACCAAGTATCATTGAGAATCCAGCAATCAACATAATTTATTGCCACTTCAATATGAAGGTATGTCTTGTTAGCCTTGCTGTCTATGTCATCATAGCAATGTTTTTTGTTCGTGACTGTTCCTATACATTGTCCTGCTTTGATATTATCTCCTTCTTTAAGGTCGGTTTTAATGTTAACGTACTTAAACGCAGTGGTTCTGTCAGCATTATTGTCATACCAGTAATTAACAGTGCTTAAAATTGAAAGTGAATTTTCATTGTTTTTAACCCATTCTATTTTTCCATCCGTCATTGCGTAGACTTTATCTCCGTTTTGAGCCAAAATATCAAGACCGTTATGTAATCCATTAAGTCCCTCGCAATCTTTTTTGTTCCAATCCTTGATGTTATAACCGTAACGATTATAAATCTTGCCGTTATCAATAAGTTTTTGGAGTGACAACGTATTGAGTGGAGCGTCCATCAATTGATGAAATCCGTATGGCTTAGCTTCATCTTTATCTTCGTTACCGTTTAATAGACGGTAAAAATTAATTCGTTCGGCACTATTGTCTCTTTTCTTTAATATAGATTCAGCAGCTTCATCAAAGGTACATTTGCTATTGACGGTATAATACAGAGAACAATTATCGTACCAGTAGTATTTTCTATAAAAACTGACAAGATATGTATCTTTTTGACCACACCATCTTTCTGTATCGGATGAAGAAACAATATAATAAACTTCAGATCCATCAAAAGATATTTGTGCACGATTTGAATATTTTATGCTGCCATCATTGTTTTTGCCGTTTGCCCAAACAAACTTGTAATACTTAAACGGCTGTGATTTGATGTTTTCAATAAAATATCCAGTTTCGTTGCCATTGTTATCAAGCAGTGCGTATGTGGTAGAGTCATAAGTTCGATATTTGACCGTGCCATTATAAATGTATTTTTCCACCTCAGAACGTTCAACCATCATTTTGTTATAGAATGAATTGGTCATATTACCCTTTGGATCGACAATAATATAACGTTGATCTTGAATGAAATAACCTGTTTTTTTGTCATCATTATTAGCATCCAAGACTTCAAGCGTATCGTAATCATAATGAATATACCCATCTTTGGCAAACGCCCAAATTTCAGGCGGAACTGATTTTAACTTCATTTGACTTTTGGTGAATCCCTCCTTCTCGATAGTGTAATATGTTCCGTTACTTGCACCACCACCGCCGTAAACTGCATACTGTTGATATTGCTTCCATCCAGAAAAATCTTCATAATATTGCATAAATGAATATTCTGTGTCAAATAAATTCTGCAGTATCTCATCTACTTCTTTGTCAGACTTCCAATCCCAATAAGTCGTATTGCCGTTATCATCTGGTGGTTCGTAGTAATAAGCGCACATAAAAGAGGCAAGTTTGTCATCATCGTAATCGAATTTTGGAGTTTGACTAAATTTATCGCTTTTCCCCCAATACAGTTTGTCGGGATCCGATTTGTAACTATCGGTTTTTACTCCCAGTTCTTCGAGCCCATTACGCCAATCCGTAGAGATTTTTAGAATTTTTTCGTTAAAGTCATAAGCAATTTTCGTGTAATGTTCACAAGCCCAAGAGATGTATCTGTCTTGTGCGGTATACGTTCCAAGAATATACGAATTATTTCCTGCGGCTCCGGTGAACATAAGTAAAATTACAGAAAAAATAAAAATTATTCCTACAATTGGTGCCAAAAAAATGCCAAGAAGTTTTATGGCAAATTTTGTAAAATCCCCAACAAGTTTTGCTGTTTCTTTCGCCGCCTTTTTTGCGGCGATTTTTGCTTTTTCGGCGGCTCTTTGCATAGCCGTTTTCTGTTTTTTCTTAATGTGATTGCGCTTGTTTTTTTTCAATTCAGAAGTATTGCTATTCAATTTGTTTTCTTGTTTGTGGAGTTTTTGCTTTTGAAACTCAATGCGCATATTTTTGTCATAAAGTTTTGTAGAAATTTTTTTTCCGGCCTTGAATAAACTTTTGCCGACTTTATAAGACTTATTTACGCCTTGAACAATATCATTGTTTTGGTCGGAATTGAGGATTTTTCGTCCACTTGATGAAAGAACATTTTTTGCTAACGTTACAGAAGGCACAAGGGGAAGGGCAGCAAGCGGAACTATCTTTGACTGTTTTACTTCTTTTTTCGATAACCTTTTTATTTTTTCTTATTTCTGTAAATTGCACGCTCAGAGTTTCTAAGTTGTTTTTGATAACAAATTTTACTTTTGACAACAATGCGAATTTTTTTGTTATGAAGTCTTATTTTTTTCTTATCATTGCTATTTTGCTGACTTGAATTTGTGGGATAAGATTTCTGTAATTTTTTTAATTTACCTTTAAGTATTGATTTATTTTGCAGATAATCTTTTTTGGCGGATTTATATTTTTTTTTGGCAGTAGCAAACTGTTTCTTTTGAGCCGAATATGCAGTTTTTTTCTGAATACGAGCCGCACGATTTCGCCGATAATTAATTAAGTATTTGCGTCCAGAATCAAGCGTTTGAATCGTGGTTACGCTTGTCATTATTGCCTTGCCAGTATCCATTGTTTCGCTGCTGTTTTTGAGCTTTTGCCAATATTGGCGTGTAACAAACCACTCGGCTTCAATAACGGCTTTTTCCGAAGTCAATAAAGTTGAACCGGCAACTCTGCGAATAAAACTTTTATTTCTGTGTTTACCCTCAACAAATCTTTTTGATTCGGAAATTCTGTGAAATACGCCCCGTGGCTTAAATAAAGGACGTAGCGGAGCTTCAGCTCTTATTAATTTTATATGTGTTCTATATTTTCCCGAATATCCTTGCCGTCGCACTAATTTTATATGAAATTCTTTTCCAACAAACGGGTTTGTGATAACATCTTTAGTAAACAAAGCTGTTGTTTCAGCAATCAAAGCCGTTTTGACAGCCATTTTTATCACTATATTTTTTGACGGCGTACCTACTTTATGCATTCGGTGAAGAATACCTCTGTCGTTGTAATCTTCCATTATATCCCTCTTTAGCTATTTATTGTTGATAGCGGCGAGTTTTTCCTCAAGCAGTTTTCTTTCTTCAGGCTTAGTGGTAATTAGCGAATACATAACTGTATCGGTAGGAAAATCATCCTCAAAAGGCAAAATTGTTTTTCCGTATCTGATAAGACCTTTTCCTTGACCACTGTCTGTAACGTATTTTATTTGTTCATTAGAAATGTGTAGTTTTTCTTGTAAAATATCTCGATCACCTGCAGCTTGATTTAACATATAAATAAAGTCGGAGTTATCAAGTATATTTTCAATTTCAATAGAAGTTAACAAGTCTTTTACATTTTGCGTAATGCCGGTAGGAACACCGCCCCATTTTCTGAAACGCTTCCACATCTCAACACTGTACTTTGCAGTTTGGTCATCACGCAGCAGCAAGTGAAATTCGTCAATATAATACAAAGTCTTTTTTCCCGAACTTCTATTTAGTGAAACTCTGTTCCATACTTGCTCCTGTAAAATTAACATTGCAATTTTTTTGAGTTGTGTTCCAAGCTCTTTGATGTCGTAGCATACGAGTCGGTTGTTAATATCAACATTCGTCCGATTATTGAATAAATTCTGAGAACCGGTAACATACATTTCGAGAGAATTCGATACTCTGGTTGCTATACTTCCTTGTTCTTTGAGAGCTGCCAGTAATTCTGTAAGAGTGGGCATACGACGAGGCACAGGGTTGTGAGAAAAAAAGTAATTGTAAACATTTCTGGTAGCTATATCAATCGCTGTTTTTTCTTCTGCTTCCAGTCCGTAACGTCCGCCAACAATTAATTCAAGAAAAGATATAATAAAATCCGACTTATTCGCAATTTTGTCTTCTTCATCGTGAATATTAACGTCAAGAGGATTTATATATTGTGTGCTGCTCGATGAGATTTTTATGACCTGTCCGCCGAGATAGTTTACAAGAGGAAAGTATTCGCCCTCCGGGTCTGTAATAAAAATATCGCAATTAGTTCTAAGGAACCGGTCAATTATTTCACGTTTTACCGAAAAAGATTTTCCGGAACCGGGTGTACCAAATATGAGTCCATTCGGATTTTTTAAGTTAGCTCTGTCAGCCATAATCATTTCTTTGGTTAAAGTATTCAAGCCATAGTAAACGCCTTTTTCTTGATAAAGTTCTTGAGAAGTGAACGGAATGAATACAGCTAATGCAGACGTCGGCATCGCACGTGTTATCGGAACGGCATTAAACCCAAGCGGTAAAAAACTAACAAATGCTTGTTCTTGCTGATAGTCGAGAGGAAAAAGTTTGCAGCTTTTTTGCTGAACAAATCTTTGCAATTGCTCAATTTCAATATTAGATTTTTTCTCGCTTTTAGAATAGTTGCGAACGGTAAAAGTGATATTAAAGAGTCTTTCGTTCCTACTATCTAAATCCTTTAACATCTCATTTAGTTCCTCAATATAGGTTTTAATCTGTTGCGGAAGTATGTCGGGATCATATCCGCTCATACTTGCTTTCTTTTGCTCGTCTATTTTCATTTTTTCGACATCTGTCAATTTGCCTCTAACAAGTTTTAATGCCTTTTGCTGGTCAAACGAATTGACGTGTATGTTTACCGATACTTGACTGCCACAGTCTAAAAGTTCACAAAGCATTCTGTCTGAAAGTTCGCCGGCAAGAATATCTATGGCTCTAATCGTACCATAGTTATTATTGAGTTCAAATTTGTTTTTCTTAAACTTTATCGACATAGGAGCTATAAAGTCTTTTGTTGAGTAGCCACCTTTTGATTTTAAATTCCAATCAAAAATAAATCGTTCATCACTTTCCGGATTCAACGAGCGAAATAAGGATTCGAGCCTTTGTTTACCGTCTAACACAAATGCTTTTACGGAAAAATCGGAAAATAGTCTTACAATTTCCTTTCCTACCGAATCAAGTTTTTTTCTTGCAGATTTTATGCTTTTTTCGCTTATTGTAAAAGTCAGAAATTTACGAAGAACGAATCCTGTTTTGCTGCCTTTACGGAGCTGGCAGAGCATATCCGAGTATTCTTTTCTTACGGCATTAAATTTATCGTCTTGCTCGTCAATACGAATTTTTTCGAGTTCTTCATCAAGATTTTGCCGTTGATTTTCGTATGTAAACTGAAAATCAATGCTGTCATCAAAATAATTAAGTAAACTGCACCAACTTGCAAATATGCCACTTCGATTTTCAAAGTCGGAAATTACATAATTTGTATCAAAAAATTCTACTGTTCTTGAGAATTTGCCACCTTCGAGCCAACATATCCCATCCTTTAACATTTCTATATAGGGAATCATTGATTGCGTTGCAGACTCGTTTTTGACATTTTTCTTTTTTAATTCATTCATCCGATTTTGTATTTTTTTCTTTTGCTCTTTTGTAAGCTGCACAGGTTCCTTTTTTGCTTTTTTATTTTTTTCAACCAAATTTATCACCTTCTTCTTCTTTCAGACGCATTACTTTCATTAAGAATTCTTTTTAATTGGTTATACTCGATTTGCCTTGATAAAATCACAAATGAGTTTTCCGATTGGTAGGTTCTTTCTTTCGGCTTTTTAAAGAACTTTATCATTAATTTTACTATTTGTTCAAGATGCATACCGTTCTTTTTATATAGTCCGCAATATATTGCAGGACCCGCAAAAATTCCGAGTGCAAAACATCCTGCCTGCAATCCAAATAAATTGTTGCAGATGTAAAATGCGGGAAAACCCATTACGATGCCTATACCAAAGCAAAGAACTTGTCTTTTTGTAAGACCAAACATAAATTTTTGTCGTATTTGCGACATATCTTTTGGAATTTTCACGAATTGTTGTTCGTGTCTTGTCATAATTTTCATTCCTTTCCAACTCTTGCCCCAATGGGGCAAGAGTTAAAAATTATTGAGCTGCAAATGCAGATTTTGATATATTGGAACTTCGGAATACTGTAAAAATTAAAGCGACAATGTAACCGAGCATTATCGACATACTGCCTGTAACGGCAGCTGAATTACTGCCGGGGGATTGCATTTGAGTAATTACGTTCCCCAAAAGAACCTTAAAGATTGTTAATGCAACAACAATAAAAAATCCTTGAAAGGCAAGCGCAAGAATGTTTCTTAGCCAATTTTTTCCTATCTGTCCCCAGTCATTGTTCATCATAGTCGCCATAGGTATCGGGGAAATTGACAGATACATAAATATTTCTATCATTCTTTGGGCGAGGACAATTATTATTGCTCCTAAAACAAAAAATGTTACAATTGATACCAAAAAAGACAATATTAGCAATATTAACAACGACCCAATATCAAAATTAGTAAGAACTTCTTTAAAATTTTTGCTGTTTTCAATAACGGCGCTGTTTAAAAATGAACCGCTATCCGGGAACAGCGTATTTAATCCATTCGTTACAGCATTAGAGCCGAATCCGAAAATACTTGTGGAAATATAAAACACATTTGACACAAGCAAAATTCCACACACACCTTTTATACTCCATTTAAAAAAAATGCTTGTGTCAAAATCCCGAAAATTGTTTCCGCTAATAACCATTTGAATTAGTTCGTACATAATCACAACGACCAATATAAAAATGGCAACAGGAACTATTGCGTTATTCGTAAGCGTTTCTATGCCACTCCAAATCGGAGTTGCACTCGAACTTGTCGAACCTGTAAATTTATCCGGCGTATCACTTAACAAAGGTTTCATTATACTGTCTTGATTGCTGGTATTGAAAGTGTTGTTAAGTGTATCGCAAGTGTTTTGTAAAGAACCTATAATGCCATCGGCAAGTACGCCTTTAAACCAATTTTGTATTGCGTCAATTGCGTCTTGTACAATGTTCCAACTCAATTATCATCACCTCACTTAAGATAAGGTTTTTTAAAAATCAAATCACTTCATAGCCGATGTCATCATATTGCCGAGAACCGGAACAACGACAAGTCCTACAAGCACAAGACCAAGTCCTGCCATAAGCTGTTTCATACCTTGTGATTTTGCGGCAGCATTATCACCGCCGTATCCTTCAATAAGATTAACAACTCCCCAAATTGCAAGACCGGCACCTATCAACGATATGACGGATGTAAGTACAGTTACCGTTTTATTGATAAAGTCTGTTGTATTAACTTGTCCGGTAGCCGCAAAAGCTGTAATATTTGCCATCGCAACTATACACATAACTGTTGTAAGAATCATTATTGCCTTTTTAGCATATTTTGACATTTTATTTTTATTCTTATTAGAATTGGTAATTTTGTTTTTGTTCATAATTAATTCTCCTCTACATTAACGAAGTCGTATTCTTCGACTACGGTGTTTTTAGATAAATTTGCTTTACGATTTCTTTTTTCAGAAACATATTTTTTTACATCAAAAAAGTTGTTTTTGTCATAATCGAAAAGCTGCGGATAACGCTTGTGCTTCTCAATATCGAATTTTTGGGATAAAAACGGTCTTAAACCCCTGATTTGTAAAATACACTGTGAGTTGTCCATTACTTGCAGCTCGTCCTGTGTTTTCAACTCCCGTCCTGTCTTTTGATAGTTGACACCTGAGCTTTCGCTCTGACCTTTGGTAATATTGGTATTGAAAAGATCAATCGTTTCTTTGCCAAGACTTTCCGACAGGTCTTTAAGCGTGGTTTTTTCCTTGCCGCCAAGAAACAGCATTGTATCGCAGTTACCCTCAATGGTATCGGCATTGTCCTTATACTTCGATTTGAGCTGCGACTTTGCCTGTAAGATTATACTGACAGAGATTTCTCGGCTTCTGATGGTTGCAATCAGCTTGTCAAACTCAGGTATCTCACCGATATTCGCAAATTCATCAAGCAAACACCGAACATGATATTTTAATCGTCCTGACCCGTCAGGATTATTATCCGCTTTAGTGCAAAGCAAATTGAACATCTGCGAATACATAATAGCGACAAGAAAATTAAATGTACTGTCCGTATCGGAAATGATAACAAAAAGAGCCGTCAACTCATCACCAATGGTATCAAGCTGCATTTCGTCATATTGCGTTATCTCTAACACCTTGTCGATACTGAACGGAGCAAGTCTTGTAGAGCAGGAAATGAGAATTGACTTTGCTGTTTTTCCTGCGGCAAGCTTGTATGCTTTGTACTGCCGGATGGCGAATCTACCGAGTGATCTCTGTTCGGCTGTTGGTTCAAGATTACGGAATCTGCTGTAATTTGCATTTTCTTCTTCAAAATCCTCATCATCGCTCCAACTGTTATCAAGCCATTTTTCAAGATAGAAAAAAGCCCAGTCGATACTGTTTTTGAATGTTTCATCATCTTCACGGCATTCCGAAGCATTAATGAACTCTACCAGTGTTTCCATGTTCTGTTCTTCCTTCGGGCAGGTGGTAAATATCAGAGCGATATATGCCTGATAAAGCAGCTTTTCAGCTTTCACCCAAAAATCATCGCCTTTGGCATCTTTTGAAGTTGTATTTTTGACAAGCACCTCAACGAATTTCAGAATATCCTGCTCCCGTGTTTCAGGTCTTATGTAGGCGAACGGATTGTAGTGCATGGATTTGTTAAAATCAATCGTGTTAAAAACCTTGATCTTGTACGGCTCATAAGTAACATTTCCATTCTTATCACGTTTTGGTCTGCCTTTTCTCAGCATTTTGCCGCATTCAACAAGCACCGTGCCTTTCGGATCAGTGACAACATAGCTGCTATGCATTTGCATAAGATTTGGCTTTACAAAAAATCTTGTCTTTCCGGAGCCTGTGCCGCCGATTACTTCGATATTCTTGTTACGGGCATACTTTGGGGATTTAGGCTTACCCATTGTCAGACTCTCCGTCTGTGTCAAAATGACATTATTATCCGAATCTTTGGAATCTATGTATGGCTGTATGTCCTTTTCAGTACCCCATTTTGCACCGCCGTATTCCTCCTTGTATCGGTAATTCTTGCGGTTTTTACGCTTATAGGTGATAAATGCCCAAAACAGCAGTGCTGCACAGATACCGACAAACAGGTCAATCAGATTGATGCTTGGCAAGGGCGAGGTTATGTTATCGGAAAAATTGTCAATAAACGGCGAAAATTTCGTGTAGAGGTCGCTGCCTGAAGCTGTCCGATAGGACAGACTGACCTTGTTTCCGAACCATCCAACCAAAATTAGAGGAATTAAGCGAAGCAGCATTTTCTTGATTTTTTTACTGTCCATACGCTCACCTTCCTGCTATATCCGATTTAGACAAATGCTTTTCGGCAGCTCTTTTAGAAGATTTCTGCGAGATAATCTTTGCATTGTGCTTAATCTGTTCACGGTTTATAATTTGTGATACGGATTTATCATTTAACTTCGATTGCATAATGCTCGCATATTCAGAAAATGCTTTTCTGAAATTTTCGGAGTTTCCTGTAGTAAAAAATACATGGTATGTCGGTGGAGATGTGGAACTATCACGTTTTAGCGCATAGTCAATATCATATTTTCTCGCAGTATCAACAAAGTCTCCTATATTATTTTTCGTAATCTCAATTGATTCGAGTTTTCCTCTTCTAGCGATACTTTCATATCTAATTTTTCCGTGCTTTGGTGTATTAGTTAAATATGTTTGACACAGTTCTCGCAGAATTTCAGCAGTTAACTTTGCTGTCTTCACCGAAAATGATATTGTCTTTTCAACTTCGTGCATCATAAGTCTCTAACGTCCTCGTCTTGAGGTATTGTAAAAATATTTTTTCCTGCGGCTATTTCCTCAGCCAATAGTCGAATTACACTTTCGCAAGCATCTGCTGTCGAAAAAACGCCTAATTGTATAGAGCCGTTTCCAATCATTTCATCCGTTCCATCAGGGGGGATTTCTGTGTGTGAATCAAAAGCAAGAAGTACATATATGTCGCGTGTTTTTTCTTCGCCTGAAGTAATAATTTCTATTTCGTCAATATTATCGTCAATATTAATTTCCGCTGCGTAAGTTGAGATTAATTTTACAGCATCGTAGTTAACCAATTCGTTGTCCTGTGTTATAATTGTCATTTTTATTCCTCCAATTTTACATTTGCCCCAGTGGGGCAGATGTTATAGTTTATTATTGAAATCATACTCAACCATATTTTGGTAATACAAATTAATGCTATGCGGAGCATTGTACAAGCAGGTTTTTATATACGAACGTAAGTTTTTTATTTTTTTTGTACGAGCCTCTTCTCTTATGCTGTCGAGTACATATTCTATGCACTCGCAGTCCAATTTTTCGTATTGTCGAAAAACCATAGTTCGACTTAATGATTGACCTTGGATTACAAACGTTTCGTTTTGAGGATTATATGCTTCAAGGATGACATCCACTATTAAATCAAGTGTTTTTTTGTCGAATTTCTTAAGCAGAAAATTATAATTGATATTTGTTTTTATAGATGATTCACAATATGTTATTTCATCATCTGTCCATCCATCCGCCGTTTCAGAGGTTTGTTTTGTTTCCTGTTGATAGACGGATGGATTAGTCTGATTAATCTCAGTCTGACTCTTATATATATTATTATATTTATATATACTATAAGGACTCCCTGTTTTGGAGAGTTTAGACTTCCCGTTTTTGGGAGTCTTGACTTCCGTTTGATTGTATTTGGAGGACACTGAAAAGTCAGACTCCCTGTTTTCGGGAGTCTGAACTTCCTCCTCGGTGTTTCCTGCGGAAGTCTGATTTTCCGGCATAACTGCAATCTCTTTTGTGAAGTTGCACACATAGATTTTCGTAGGCTTTCCCTGACCTTGCTTTTTACGAACAATCAAGCCTGTTTGCTCCAGCTCGTCAAAAATCTTGACCGCTTTGTTTTTGCCGATGTTCAGCTTTTCAATAGCTTCTTCCTGCTTAAAAAAGACATAAAGCTTACCGTCCTCGTCATACCATTTGTTTTTTCGGGACAATCCGCAGCGATCAAGCAAAAAGCCGTAGAGCAGCTTCGACTCACAGGATATTTTGCTGAATTTCTCATTTGTAAAAAGGGCTTGCGGTACTCTGTAAAACTGGTACTGCTCCGCTTCATTGCCATAGAAAAAATCGAACATATCAAGCACCCTCACTTTCTTTAATTTTAGCGATCTCGCTTTCCAGTGATTTGTGCATGGAGCTGATTTTTCTGACGCCAATTTGCTCAATGAGTTTTGCTGTATCTTCAATAGCCGCAGCTGTTCTCGCATTGGAAATTAACATAGAAAACAGTAACTTTGTTTCCGCAGAGTAGTCCTTAAAATCGCTTGTCATAATTTCTTTTGGGATGTAGAAATATGCTTTTGTGTTTTTTTTCATTTTCGTCAACACCTAAAAAACTAAATTTCAATTATTCACCTGTTTGTCCGACTATTTTTGTATTTTGTGTAATAAAAAAGAACCAATTCTGTAAGTAGTCAGAATTGGCTCTTTGATATTTTTTATTAAGTTTTATATGCTGCGCTAATTCATTAATCAGTAATTATATTTATTACATCTTCAACTTTGTTTTCTCCCATAACTTTTTCCTCCTTTTAAAATCCGGTATCATTATTTTTCTTTTTAATCTTATTTATTTTATAGTTTTCATCTTTATCATAGCAAATTCTTTTGTGGAAGTGGCTCATAATACTATGCCAAAAGCCTTTGAATTTTTGTACTTCCTGTTTAAGTTTCTCTTTTTCAGTTTGTAATTTTTCTATAATTTTATCTTTAAGAGATATTTTACTCTTTAAATTACTTATTTCATCATCTTTTGCTCTAATTGATATTTTAATGAACGATTTTCTTTTTCTATTTCAAAAGCAGAGTGTTCAAAATCTTTAATTGCCATATTTAAGTCATTTACGCTTCTAACTGTTTGAGTAACATTTGATACGTCTTCAATATAATCTTTGATTATAGCTATATTCTCGTTTGAAATTTGACTATTATTTTTATTAAATGGAAACGTATTCATATCTGTACCCGAAAACGAGATAAAAAAATGTTCTCACAGGCATAAATCCTGTAGAACATTTGTAATGGTGCGGGTGACAGGACTTGAACCTGCACGGTGTTGCCAATAGAACCTAAATCTATCGCGTCTGCCAATTCCGCCACACCCGCATTTTTATTAAACTTAAAATATAAAGCCCATTACTTAAATTAATATAAACTTATTCGGGCAACCACATTTGGTATTATATATGAAAATATTGATTTTGTCAATATAAAATTTTTGTGCTTGGTATTAATATTTAATCTGTCTTATTAAGTCGGGTATTTATCTTTTCTGTTTTTACGGTATTTTTTTCGACTCATATTGTCACCTTCGGTTATGTCGGCGTATTCGTTTTGCACTTTACCAAAGGTTACAATATGGGTCATTTTCAGCATTTTATTTTACAGCTAAGTTTTTTCTTTTCAATACTTATTTAATGAAAAAACGGAAATTTTAATTTTTTGCGTTTTGAGGGTACAATGCAGTTGCTTACCAAAATCGTATCCTCGCCTATTAATTTAATATTTTCCCAATTTATAACAATGTCATCGTTGTGACCCAGCAAACCGAAAAATTTTGGTCTGCCGTAAATAACAATCGCCACGAGCCGCGCATTTTCCGTATTTACTTCAACATCGTCAACATATCCTATTCTGCACCCGTTACTGCTGTTAATAACTTCTTTATGTCTTAACTCTACAATTCTGCAGCAATTCAAAAAGATACCTCCAATAACATATACTTTTTACATTATATGTTACCGGAGGTAAAAAAATCATTTCTGAAATTTCCTGTCATATTTCTGCAAAATTTTTTTCGTTGCAATTGTCAGCAAAACAAATACAACGGCAGCTGTCACAGTCAGCACGGACATAATCAAAATCATTTTTGGAGTCATCAAAGAAAAATTGAACAAATTATAACCCATAAAGTTTCTGAAACAAAGCACGCCTATGGAAAGTCCCGCCACCATAGCCGCAAACAGAACCGCTCTCAACTTGTTGAACGGGTATGAAACTTGGAAAAGGATAAACAACGCTGTAATTGCTGTGATACATACCGCAATGGTAGAGTATTCATCATAAGAAAGCGAAAAAATATTCATTGCCGCTATACAAAGGACTATATTTGCAACGGTCGTCAATCCGGCGGGTATCGCTTTTTTCATAATGTTGAAAAAGAAATTTCCCTTTATTCTGTCATTATTCGGTTCAAGTGCAAGAATAAACGAGGGTATACCTATCGTAAAGGCGTTTACAAGCGTAAGCTGTATGGGCTGAAACGGATACTGCACGTTTATAAATACAAAAATTAAAGCCAAAATAGTGGAAAAAATAGTCTTTACAAGGAACAAAGTAGAAGAACGCTCAATATTGTTTATGGAGCGTCTGCCTTCGGCAACCACCTTAGGCATAGACGAAAAATTTGAATTTAAAAGCACAAGCTGTGACACATTTCTTGCGGCGTCGCTTCCGGCAGCCATTGCAATGCTGCAATCCGCTTCTTTCAGCGCAAGGACGTCGTTTACGCCGTCGCCCGTCATCGCAACGGTATGTCCGAATTTTTTAAGAGCCAATACAAATTTTTTCTTTTGCGCCGGAGTGACCCTGCCGAAAACGGTATATTCTTCTATCGCCCGTTCTATGTCCTCATCTGTTTTAAGAGAAGTTGCATCTATATATTTATCGTAATTTTTTACATTTGCTCTTCTTGCAACGTCCGAAACGGTAATGGGATTGTCGCCGGAAATGACCTTTACGGTTACATTTTGGTCGGCAAAATATTTCAGCGTTTGCGGTGCTTCGGCTCTTATCTTGTCATTCAGAAGTATTATTCCCGTTACGCTTATATCATCGGGCAAATCATTTTCTTTAAAGTCGTTGTCCGAATGAGCAAGTATAACCGCACGGTAATTTCTTGAATAACCGTCCAATATTTTTTTCAAATCATTAGGTATTTCTTTCAATATAAACTCAGCCGCACCCATTATGTACGAACCCTCGTTTTTAAAATGTGCGCCCGACCATTTTTTTTCGGAGGCAAAGGGTATTACCTTGTCGGCTGTCATTTTACTAAGTCCGCCGAATTTCTCTTTCAGTGCAAGGAATGTGGCATTTGAATCGTCAAGAGCGTTGACCAAACCGCACATTATCTCTGACACGGATTCTTTATTGTCATATTCTCCGTAAGCCGTATAATCGGCAACTTCCATACAACCCTCCGTTATCGTTCCGGTTTTGTCAAGGCAAAGTACATCGACCCTTGCAAGCGTTTCTATACAGTACAGTTCCTGAACCAAAACCTTGTGCTTTGCAAGTCTTATTACGCTTACCGCAAGAACCGTACTTGTAAGAAGAATAAGTCCCTCGGGTATCATACCTATAACGGACGCTACGGTATTTACAACGGCTTCAGCAAAATGTCCGTCAACACTTCCGAACAGTGTGTATACCACTTTATCCGGCAAATCGCTCGGAACATAATATTGTTTAAAAAATAATATCAAAGCCAAAGGAATAATTACGAATGTCAAAACTTTAACAATATTTTTTAACGTCCACATTATTTCCGAATTTACCTTTTTAATATACTTGGCTTCCGCCGAAATTTTCGAGGCATAGCTCTCACTTCCGACACGTTCGGCTCTTACCGTACATTTTCCGCTTACGACATAGCTGCCCGAAAGCATCATATCCCCCTCGGTTTTATGTACCGCATCGGATTCACCCGTTAAAAGAGATTCGTTGGCGTCACATTCTCCGGAAATAACCGTACAGTCCACCGGAATTTGATTTCCCTGTGAAAATTCCAATATATCGTCAAGTACGATTTCATCAACTTTAATGAGGCATTTTTTCCCGTCACGAACGGCATTTACCTTTGTCGCAGAAACTATCGACAGTCGGTCTATTGTTCTTTTAGCCCTTATTTCCTGAATTATTCCTATTGCCGTATTAAAAAACATAACACCGAGAAAAAGCATATTTTTGTATGAACCAACATACAAAACGGCAATTCCCAATGCAATGTTTAATATATTAAAAAGGGTCACTATGTTATCAAAAAATATTCGTTTTATACTTTTTGTGGGTATTTGCGTATCTGAATTGCATAAATTTTCATCAATGCGTTTTTTCACCTGTTCGCTGCTCAATCCCTCATCAGCAGGCGCTGATATTCTTTCCGTATTTACAGTTTTTTTTGGTTTTTCTTTCATTAAATGCACTTCCCAACTTCCTAAATAAAACAAAGTAAAACTATCGGAATATTAACAATATTTATATACAGCTCCTTACGGGAATACCTTTATCGCTAAGATAGCTTTTAAGGTCTTTTATTGATATTTCCCCAAAATGGAACAGCGAAGCCGCAAGTACCGCATCGGCACTGCCCTTTGTAAACGCATCATAAAAATGCTCCATTTTTCCGGCGCCTCCTGACGCTATAACGGGTATGCCGACATTTTCCGATACGGCTTTTGTCAGCTCAAGGTCATATCCGTTTTTAACGCCGTCGCAGTCCATACTTGTAAGCAGGATTTCACCCGCACCGCGCTTTTCTGCCTCGATCGCCCATTTAACGGCATCAATACCTACGTTTATTCTTCCTCCGTTAATGTAAACGTCCCAACCGCTTCCGTCATTTCTTCTTTTTGCGTCAATCGCCGTAACAACGCACTGGCTCCCGAATTTATAAGAAGCCTCATTTATTATTTCCGGTCTGTGTACGGCTGCAGAATTTACCGATACTTTGTCCGCACCTGCCCTTAGAATCGCCGTAAAATCATCAACCGTGCGTATACCCCCGCCAACGGTAAACGGAATAAAAACATTATCGGCAACGGAGCGCACAATATCCGTTATTATGTTTCTTGCGTCGCTCGACGCCGTAATATCAAGCAATACAAGCTCGTCCGCACCCTCTTCGTCATACAGCTTTGCACACTCTACGGGGTCACCCGCATCTCTCAAATTTACAAATCCGGTTCCCTTTACAACTCTGCCGTCTTTAACATCAAGACAAGGTATAATTCTTTTGGCATACATTATTTGTTCCTCCCGGTTATTTCAACAAAATTATTTAAAATTTTAAGACCTGTTTTCCCGCTTTTTTCGGGGTGAAATTGTGTTGCGTAAATATTTTTGAAGCATACGGAAGCATCTATATCCGTACCATAATGCGTTCTTGACGATACAATATTTTCATCATCTGCTTTCAGATAATAAGAATGTACAAAGTAAACATAAGGATTTTCTCCGACATTCTTAAAAATACCGTCTTTTTTACGAACGTCAAGCGAGTTCCAACCTATATGCGGAATTTTAAGCGTACCGTTCAAGTTCGGGATTTTTAGGATTTTACCCTTTAAAACGCCCAACCCCTTTACTCCGGGACTTTCTTCGCTTTCCTCAAACAAAAGCTGTAATCCGAGACATATACCCAAAAAAGGTCTTTCACTGTTAATATATTCCATAACCGCTTCGGTCATTCCGGAGTTGTCCATACAATTTACCGCATCTGCAAAAGAGCCCACTCCGGGCAGAACCGCTCCGTCACAACGCATAAGCTCTTCTTTTTTATTTGTGACAATACAATCGCATCCTATAAATTTAAGCGCCTTTACAACACTTTGCAGGTTACCTGCACCGTAATCTATTATACCTATCACAACAACTTCATCCTTCCTTTTTTTCTATAATTTTAGCATAAAGCCGCATAATAAGCAACAAACTAAAATCGAAAATAATATTTTTCACAAATGTGCGGCATTTACATTATTTCTAATTCATTGTATAATTATTTGCAACGGGAGATGTTAAAAATGAAGAAAATAATAGCCTTACTCATTTTAATTGCAAATATAATTTGTTTAAACGGTTGCGGTGTTTCAAAAGACGAAAACAGCGAATCGTCTAAAACGGAAAGTTCAAGCAAAGTATCAAATATCGAAGAATCAAAAAAACAATCCTCTAAAGAGCAAAGCGAAAACGATTCTGTGGGAAAACTTCTTGAAAGTTCCTTTGACAAGATTTTAAAAAACAATACATATTATATTGACGTAAAGATGACCGTCGAACTTTTCGGAGGCAAAGAAGAATCAAACGAAAATTCCGATTCGGACAACACGCTTATGGTCTATAATTACACCGTGGCTCTTGACAGCGAAAAAGCCGTTGCCGGCATAAAAATGTCTAATCCGGACGGTTCCTCTAACCACTGTGTCGTAAAAAACAATAAATCCTACAACATAGACACGGAAGCAAAAAAATACACGGTTTCATATTATCCCGAAAGCGAAACTTATTTTGCCGGTCAGTACACTACCGATATTTATTTGGGTACGACAGATTATCTAAAACTCGAAGATTCCGGAACGACAACCTACAAGGGCTTATCGGGTCAAGAAAGTGTAAATGTCGAATTTGAAAAATATAAAACAACAAAATCCGACGGAAACGGAGCAAATGTTCCGAAAGATACAGAGGTGACTTATTATTTTAAAGAAAATAAACCGTATGCGGAAATTATAAAAACACCAAACGGACAAACAACTTTTGAATTTCGTGAAGTGTCCGAAACCATATTAGACGATGATATTTTCTATGTTCCGTCGGACTTTCTGGAGGTATCCTCCAATACATCGTCAAATTCCTTACCGTCTCAAAATACGGCAGAGGAACCGATTCTGCATACTACCTAAAGCCATTTTGATTTTTCCTTTTATGTCAAAAATAATTTATTGACATTGAAAAAAATAAATGCTATTATGTTCATACAATATTTAAGAAATGCGCAGAAAAGGAACCCTTTAGACAAGCGTATATTCAGAGAGCGGTGACCATCGGCTGGGAATCACCGTATGTACGGTTTATCGGGTACCGCCTTGGAGCAGTACGGCAAACGATTTTTCCTAAGCCGTAACGTCTTGTCAGCGTTAAAGACATTGAGATTTTCTCATCTGAGCGGCGGTAATTTACCGCTAAAGCAGGGTGGAACCGTGGAGCTTATGCCCCGCCCCTAAGTTATTCTTGGGAGCGGGGCTTTTAATGTTTCACATACGTCAAATGCACATCACCGTCATTTTTATATATACAATTATATCATATAAAAAATACGGATTTGTGCAGTCTACGACATAATTATGTAATTTGCGCTAAAAAATTTAAAACAACATCGGAGGTATTAAAAATGATTAAAGCAGAATTGAAAGACGGTATAATAAAGGAATACGAAAAAGGAACAACGGCTGCCGAGGTTGCAAAAAGTCTTGGTGCGGGTTTGTACAAATCCGCTTGCGTGTGCCGCATTGACGGTGAAATATGCGACCTTAGAACACCGCTCGAAAAGGACTGCAAACTTGAAATACTCACATTTGACAGCAAAGAGGGCAAAAAAGCGTTTTGGCATACCACATCGCATATTTTAGCGCAAGCCGTAAAAAGGCTTTACCCCAAAGCAAAATTTGCAATCGGTCCTGCAATTGAAAACGGTTTCTATTACGATTTTGATGTTGAAAAGCCGTTTTCTCCCGACGACCTCGAAAAGATTACAGCCGAAATGAAAAAAATCGTAAAAGAGGGGCTTGAGATTGAAAGGTTCGAGCTTAGTCCCGAAGACGCCGTAAAAATGCTTGAAGATATGGACGAACCATACAAAACGGAGCTTTGCAGAGAACATAGTGATAAAGGAGAACCAATCAGCTTTTACAGGCAGGGAGAATTTACGGATTTATGTGCAGGTCCCCATCTTATGAGTGTTTCGGGCGTAAAAGCCATA
Organism: uncultured Clostridia bacterium; assembly: GCA_947589485.1. GTDB lineage: Bacteria > Bacillota > Clostridia > Oscillospirales > Acutalibacteraceae > UBA1213. The sequence goes on from CANQBK010000006.1 coordinate 34,259, forward strand.
AAGCTGACGGCGTGTACGGGTGCTTACTGGAGAGGCGACAGCAAAAACAATCAGCTTTGCCGAGTTTACGGCGTTTCCTTTCCGAAAGCGTCAATGCTTGAAGAACATTTAAAAATGCTTGAAGAAGCAAAACTGCGCGACCACAACAAAATCGGACGTGAACTTGAATATTTCACGACCGTTGACTATGTTGGTCAGGGTCTGCCTGTTTTACTTCCAAAGGGCGCAAGAGTTGTCCAACTTCTGCAAAGATGGATAGAGGACGTTGAGCAGTCAAAAGGCTGCCTTTTGACAAAAACACCTCTTTTGGCGAAGCGTGAGCTTTACAAAATTTCGGGACACTGGGATCATTATCTTGACGGTATGTTTGTTTTGGGTGACCCGTCAGACGAAACAAAAGAATGTTTTGCACTGCGTCCTATGACGTGTCCTTTTCAATATCAGGTTTATCTTAACAAACAGCGTTCGTACCGTGACCTCCCTATGCGGCTGACAGAAACATCAACACTGTTCAGAAATGAAGCATCGGGTGAAATGCACGGTCTTATACGAGTAAGGCAATTCACCATTTCCGAGGGACACTATATTCTTCGCCCCGACCAGCTTGAACAGGAGTTCAAGGGCTGTTTGGAACTTGCAAAATATTGTCTTGACACGGTAGGTCTTTTGGAGGACTGCACGTTCCGTTTCTCACAGTGGGACCCTGCAAATCCTGATAACAAATATGAGGGTACAAAGGAGCAATGGGAAGAAGCTCAAACTGTTATGAAGAAAATTCTTGACAATATCGGTCTTGAATATGAAGTCGGAATTGACGAAGCCGCCTTTTACGGTCCAAAGCTCGACATTCAATACAAGAATGTATTTGGCAAGGAAGACACCATAGTAACCATACAGATAGATATGCTTCTTGCGGAAAAGTTCGGAATGTATTACATTGACAAAGACGGTCAAAAAAAACTGCCCTATATAATACACAGAACATCTCTGGGATGTTATGAAAGAACTCTTGCTTATATGCTTGAACATTTTGCGGGAGCGTTGCCCATGTGGCTCAGTCCCGAACAGGTTCGTATTCTTCCGATAAGTGAAAGTCTTGCGGACAAAGCCAAAGAGATAGAGGAAAAACTTTCCTCCGTTGGTATTCGTGTGACGACCGACACAAGAAGCGAAAAAATCGGATATAAAATTCGTGAAGCTCAGCTCGAAAAAATCCCGTATATGCTGGTTGTCGGCAACAAAGAAGCGGAAAGCGGAACCGTTTCCGTCCGTTCACGCAAAAAAGCGGACATAGGTTCAATGACGCTCGACGAGTTTATTTGTATGGCGCAAAAGGAAATTTCATCAAAACAAAAATAATAACAATATTGTACGGTGCCGAGCCTGCGACCTCGATTCGCGGTGCCGAGCCGGCACCCGCGATTCGCGTTGTCGCTCACTCCGTTCGCTCGTATTGAGAGCAATAACTACATTCGCGCGGCGTTAGTTATTTTAACCATAGTCAAAAGTTTCGCTCAAGCCTTTTCAAAGGCTTGCGGGTGCCGAGCCGGCGCGGGCGATTCGCGCTGTCGCTCACTCCGTTCGCTCGTATTGAGAGCAATAACTACATTCGCGCGGCGTTAGTTATTTTAACCATAATTAAAAGTTTCGCTCAAGCCTTTTCAAAGGCTTGCGGGCACCGAGCCGGCGCGGGCGATTCGCGTTATCGCTCACTCCGTTCGCTCGTACTGAAAACCATAGGTACATTCGCGCGGCATTAGTTATTTTAACCATAATTAAAAGTTTCGCTCAAGCCTTTGGCGGGTTTTTAAGGGCAGAGCCCTTAACTATCATTTTCAATCACATTAACTTATGCCGCGTCAAAGCATTTATTGTTCGAGTTAAGAGTGAGCGGAGCGAACGACTTCGCGAATCGGGGGCGCAGGCACTGCGCCAGGGCCTTTGGCGGGTTTTTAAGGGCGGAGCCCTTAACTGTGCAGGCACTGCGCCCGCAGACAAAAAACAATGGAGCTTGATAATATGACAGATAAAGAAAAGGCAATTACAGCGGTAGAGCTAATGGAAAAAGAATACCCCGACGCCGTATGCTCACTTGTATATAAAGAACCTTTGCAACTTTTGATTGCTACAAGACTTGCCGCACAATGTACCGATAAAAGGGTAAATATAGTCACACCTGCGCTTTTTGAAAAATTCAAAACAGCAAGAGATTTTGCAGACGCAAAAGTAAGCGAGGTAGAAGAATATATACATTCCTGCGGTCTTTACAAAACAAAAGCACGGGATATTGTCGCAATGTGCAAAATGCTTTGCGACGAATATGACGAAATAGTGCCGGATACCGTTGAAGAACTTGTAAAACTGCCCGGCGTGGGACGTAAAACCGCAAACCTCGTTGTCGGTGATATTTTCGGAAAACCTGCGGTCGTGGTGGATACCCATTGCATAAGAATTACATCAAGACTGGGATTTCATAATATAAAAGATGCTGTAAAAATAGAAAAAATCCTAAAAGAGCTTTTGCCGCCGGAAAAATCAAACGACTTTTGCCACCGCCTTGTTCTGCACGGAAGAGCTGTATGCGATGCAAGAAATCCGAAATGTGACCTGTGCTGTATGAAAAATATCTGCAATTTTTATGCGGACAAAACAAATAATTGAGTCCGTTAAAATACTTATAAATTTATGTCACCGTGACAAAATAATGTTATGACATTCCCAAAACGGATATGTCAAACATATATTTTTTAAACGGGGACAGATTTATGAACGATTTAATAATATTATCTGATGTAAGCAAAATCTATAAAACCAAAGGCGGTTGTGTAGAGGCACTGAAAAATATAAATTTTAAAGTTAAACACGGAGAATTTGTATCCGTTATAGGTCAGTCGGGTTCCGGCAAATCAACCCTTATGAATATTTTGGGGTGCCTTGACTCCCCCACCGACGGAAAATATATACTGAACGGAACAGCGGTTGACGATATGAACGAAAAAGAACTCTCGTTTGTAAGAAATAGTATAATCGGATTTATTTTTCAGGGCTTTAACTTGATACCGACTATGAGCGCCGCTGAAAATGTTGAACTGCCGCTGATATACAGAAATATCAGAAAATCGGAAAGACGAAAAATTTCCGAATACGCACTAAAAAAAGTCGGTCTTGAAAGCAGAATGTCTCACAAACCAAATGAACTTTCAGGCGGTCAGCAACAAAGGGTCGCAATCGCACGAGCCATTGCCGCAAATCCTAAAATTATACTTGCCGACGAACCGACAGGAAATCTTGACAGTAAATCCGGAAGTGAAATAATGGATATTCTTAAAAATTTGAACGGGAACGGCGCTACAATCGTTCTTATAACTCACGACAATACTGTTGCCCAAATGGCGCAAAGATGTGTCAGAATTTCGGACGGAAAAATATCCAACAATAGTATTTAGTGCATTATACACAAATATTATTATTAATTGTTGTAAGTATTCAATAAATCTTTTTTCTATAAAATAATTATTCGCTATAATTCGTATGCTATAATTACCATTGTAAGCATATTATATACTTATTGACAGGAAAAATTCAGGAGGTAATTATTATGTCAATCGAACTTCACGATGTAGATGTTAAGTCCTTTCTTTCCGTAATAGATACCTGTGAGGGTGATATCTTTTTAGTAACAGACGAAGGAGACCGTCTTAACCTTAAAAGTAAGCTGTGTCAGCTTATCGGTCTGACAAAGCTGATCGAGGGCGGTAAAATCACAAATGCTCACATTGAGTGTCAAAAACCGGACGACGAATCAAAGCTGTTCAGATTCAATATGTTTGGTGAGAACAAATAATCTTATCAGCTTATAGGGCAGGAAATGCCCGAATTAACGCCTGTGGAGATAGTAGGTTACGAGGTCGATGAAACAGGAAGTCCATTATCTTTAGACAATGGATTATTAACAACGGTCTGTATGCTTAAAAACATACAGACCGTTTCTTTCTTTATATTCAATAAATTTACAAAACGATTATGCGGACTTTAAAAGCCGCATTTGTCCCCTTGTCATTCCTTTACGCCGTAAATGCTGTAATAATCGTCTATTGCCGATTTAAGGCTGTCGTCTATTATTACTTTACCGTTATATTCCCTATTATACAAGTGTTCAACCACTTCAGCCATAGTTACAATTGACGTTGTTTTCAATCCGTATTTTTCTTCTATTTCGGAAAGTGCGCTTTTTTCTCCTTTGCCTCTTTCCATTCTATCCACCGATACCACTAAACCTATCGGTGTTACGTTTCCTTGGGATTTAATTATGGGTAGAGTTTCTTCAATTGATGTTCCCGCAGTTGTAACGTCCTCAATAATAACAATTTTGTCGCCGTCGTTTATCGGACTTCCCAAAAGGATACCCTTATCTCCGTGGTCCTTTATTTCCTTACGGTTTGAACAGTATTTTATGTCTTTGCCGTATTTCTCGCTTATTGCTATTGTAGCGGCAACCGAAAGAGGAATACCCTTATACGCCGGACCAAACAATACGTCAAAATCCAACCCAAACGTGTTTTTTACGGCTTCGGCATAATATTGACCGAGCTTTCGGAGTTGTGCGCCTGTACGATAGTAACCCGTGTTGACAAAGAACGGAGTTTTTCTGCCGCTTTTGGTTACAAAATCACCGAATCTCAGTACCTGACAATCCACCATAAATTCAATAAATTCTTTTTTGTATTCTTCCATAACGTCCTCCGAATTTTATTTTATGTGAGTTTAATAAAACTTAAATGCCTAAAAAACAGGCAAATATTACAATTTCCGTCATACCCACAACGGATAATATAACATAAATATTCTTTTGTGTAAACACCGATGTACAAATAAAAGCTATTCCGAAAGACGGAATAGCTTTTTAGTTATGTTTGCATTATACTGCTCTTGTAACCTTACCTGAACGAAGGCAACGGGTGCAGACATTAACGCGTTTTGGACTGCCGTTTACAATCGCTTTAACCTTAACGACGTTTGGCTTCCATGTTCTGTTTGAGCGTCTATGTGAGTGAGAAACCTTTATACCGAAGGTTACACCCTTACCGCAAATTTCACATTTTGCCATTTTTTGCACCTCCCATAGTGTCTAAAGTGAAAGCATAGCTTTCTTAATACTAAAGCTGATATTTAAGCAATATTAAAATTACTTAAGCTCAACTTCTGCGCCAACCTCTTCGAGCTTAGCCTTGATGCTCTCTGCGTCATCTTTGCTTGCTGCCTCTTTAACGGTTTTGGGAGCGCCGTCAACAAGAGCCTTTGCGTCTTTAAGACCAAGACCTGTAATCTCACGTACAACCTTGATAACCTTAATCTTCTCAGCACCTGCTGCTTTAAGAATAACGTCAAACTCTGTTTTCTCGGCAGCGGCAGCACCTGCGTCAGCGGCAGGACCTGCAACTGCAACTGCAGCGGCAGCCGATACACCAAACTCATCCTCAACAGCGTGTACAAGCTCTGACAGCTCGAGCACTGTAAGTCCCTTTAATTCTTCTACAATAGCCGTAACTTTCTCTGATGCCATTTTAGTTTACCTCCAAATTTTAGGATTATAATTCTTTTAATTATGCTTCTGCGGGAGCATCGGCACTTTCAGCCGGAGCTTCCTCGCCGCTCTTGTCAACAATAGCCTGTACGGCTCTTGCGAAAGATGCGATAGGTGCCTGGAATGCACCAAGTACATTTGCAAGCAAAACTTCTCTTGACGGGAGCTTTGCAAGGCTCTGAATTTTTTCAAGGCTGATAACCTCATTATCCAGATAACCTGTCTTTACCGAAAAAGTGTCGTGACCATCGGCAAATTTCTGAAGAATACGAGCCGCTGCCACATAATCATTCTCACTTGTTGCAATTGCCGACGCACCGTTAAGCACATCGTCAATACCGTTAAGTCCTGCCTTTTCAGCCGCACGCTTGATCAATGTATTTTTTACGACGGTATATTTTACATCAGCCTCACGAAGTTCCTTACGGAGCTTTGTATCGTCTTCAACAGATATACCCTTGTAATCTACAATGATACCCGCAACCGAGCCTTGGATTCTTTCGGCAAGCTCGGTAACGAGCTGCTGTTTTTGTTCTAAAACCTTCTGACTTGGCAAAACGTTTCACCTCCTTAAAAATTGGCACAATAAAATGCGCCTTCCCTTTTGCGAGGAAAGGCGCAGAAAAATCCACGGAATTTTTGCACACAACCTCGGCAGGCGGGAAAACCTTTATGCTTTAAAAGCACCTGCTGTCTTTGGCTGACAACGATTTTATATTACCACACCGGGGTGTGTATGTCAAGCATTTTCTGAATAATCAGACCGCACCGTTAATTTTGGCAGGGTTGATTCTCACTGCGGGACCCATAGTTGCGGTAACGGCACATGATTTAATGTACTGACCCTTAGCCGCAGACGGCTTAGCCTTAAGGATAGCGCCCATAAGAGCGTCAAAATTTTCGCTGATTTTGTCGGTACCGAATGATACCTTTCCTATCGGGCAGTGAATAATATTTGTTTTATCAAGACGGTACTCAATTTTACCTGCCTTAGCCTCTTTAACAGCTTTGGCAATATCCGGTGTTACCGTACCCGCCTTTGGGTTAGGCATAAGTCCGCGGGGACCGAGAATTTTACCAAGACGACCAACAAGACCCATCATATCGGGTGTTGTTATAAGCACGTCAAAATCCATCCAACCCTCGGATTGAATTTTCTGTGTAAATTCCTCGGCGCCGACATATTCGGCACCTGCTTCCTGAGCCTTTTGTATATTGTCGCCCTTACAAATTGCAAGAACTCTGATTTGCTTGCCCGTACCGTTCGGAAGAACGATAGCACCGCGAACCTGCTGGTCTGCATGACGTGAATCAACACCGAGCTTAACGTGAAGCTCAACTGTTTCGTCAAACTTTGCCGTTGCGGTTTTAAGGCAAACATCAATTGCTTCTTTGGCATCGTAAGCCTTTGATTTGTCGATGAGTTTTACGGCATCAACATATTTTTTACCGTGTTTCATTGGTTTTCCTCCCTATTCAGTGGTAAAATCGGAGATTATTTCCTCCCACTCGGGTACTATCAATCTACTACTTCAACACCCATACTGCGTGCCGTACCCGCTATCATACTGTATGCCGTTTCAATGCTTGAAGCATTAAGGTCGGGCATTTTTTGTTCGGCGATTTTCTGTACCTGTTCGCGGGTAATTTTGGCAACCTTTTTCTTATTGGGTTCACCTGACGCCGTTTCAATTCCGCAAGCCTTCTTTATAAGAACTGCGGCAGGCGGAGTCTTGGTAATAAAGGTAAACGAACGGTCGGCATAAACCGTAATAACAACGGGGATAATAAGACCCGCATCATTTTTTGTACGCTCGTTAAATTCCTTTGTAAACGCCATAATGTTTACACCGTGCTGACCGAGAGCCGGTCCGACAGGTGGCGCCGGGGTAGCCTTTCCGGCAGGTATCTGGAGCTTAATAAAGCCTGTTACCTTCTGAGCCATTATAATTGCACCTCCAAAATTCGTGGTAAAATACGGAGCGATTTTTTGTTTTTCGCTTCCTCCCACAAGGGAACACGTCCCTCAATAACAACGGACAAAATCCGTTATCGGCAGATATGGTTTATTACTCTACGGGTTCAACCTGAGCAAGCTCAAGTTCAACCGGAGTTTCACGTCCGAACATATGTATAATTACACGGACGCAGTTGTTCTGTACGTCAATTTCATCGACAACGCCGATAGAATCCTCAAACGGGCTGTCCACAATGCGGACGGAATCGCCCACTTCGTAATTGACTTCAACAGACTTCGTTTCGATACCAAGTCTTTCCACTTCCTCATCGGAAAGCGGTACAGGCTTGGAGCTTGGTCCGACAAATCCGGTACATCCGCGTATGTTGCGGACAACGTACCAGGCATCATCGTTCATCACCATTTTAACAATAACGTATCCGGGGAAAACCTTGCGCTCAACCTCTTTGGCCTTGTTGTCCTTGATTTCGGTAACCTTTTCGGTCGGAACTCGAATTTCCTGAATCAAATCCTTCAGACCCCTGTTTTCGACAGTTGTTGCAAGATTGGACGCAACCTTGTTTTCGTATCCCGAATATGTGTGAACAACATACCACTTTGCTTCATTGTTTGGCATAAGTATCTCCTCCGAAGGTATGGTTTAGTTTCCGGCAAGATCCATTACAAGCCCAAAGAGGGCGTGCAATCCCATATCAAGTCCGAAAATTATCAATCCTACAACCAGCATAGCAACAAGAACGATACCGGTATTTTTAAATGTTGCTTTCGGAGTAGGCCATACGATCTTCTTGATTTCACTGATAACATCGCGGAAATAGCGAGAAATTTTTTTGCCCGTTCTTACGAAAACGTTGGGCTTTTTCTTAGAGTCCTTTTTTGGGGATTCTTTTTTTCCGGATACCTTTTTCTTGGACTCCTTCTTGTCGGATTCCTTCTTATCGGTTACCTTTTTTTTAGGTTCCGTTTTATCAGGTTCCTGTTTCTTAGCCATACTTTTCCGCTCCTTACTTTGTCTCTTTATGCAGAGTATGCTTTCTGCAGAATCTGCAATACTTGTTCATCTCAAGCCTATCCGGATCGTTTTTCTTGTTTTTAACAGTGTTGTAATTACGCTGTTTGCATTCTGTGCAGGCTAATGTTATTTTTACTCTCATGACGGCACCTCCCGGTATTTCGGAATAATTTAGCCTCCCTCAAAAAAAGGCACAAAAAAATAACCTCTGATGAGGTAATAACAATATACCACACCGCAAGGTCATTTGTCAATACATTTTTTGATATTTTTCCCTAAACCGAACGGTACGTTAAAAAATGCCGTAAAAAGCATTGTACGCAAAGCTCCCGCGCACCCGTTCGGGAGCTTTGTTTTGTTGGATTATCCCCGAAAGCTCATCAACGGGTACCGTTCAGATTTTCGGCAATATATTTTTTCGGTTTTTTGGGTTTTTCGGGTTTGATTTTCTTTCCTCTCAGCTTTCGCGATGCGGCGGCTGTTTTCTTTAAATCCTTTTCAAACTCGGACGTAATTGTTTCATACTTTTCGTCATCAATCGAATTGAGAAGTATGTATGTAATAATTCCTTTAACTTCAAGGTCGCCGGAATCATACAGTGACGCAAGGTTCTTTGACAATTTTATAAGAGCCTTGTCCCCTGCCCCGTTTACATAATCGCGAAATTTCGGTTTTATTTTCTCCTCGGCAAACGTCACACCCCTAAAGGAAGAATAATGTGCCTTTTCGTATGCTATCTCATCTCTTAGTTCGGGAAAATATGCAACCATACGGTTAGCAAAAAACAGCGGGTCCGATGACGCTTCTCCGTCCCTGCGTCCCCTTTTCTGTTTTTGTACGGCAAGCTGTTTCGGACCCCTTACAGTTTCTGCAAAATCCTCGCCTATATTTTCCGCTTCCTTTACGGAGTCTGCTTCGGGGTCAAACAGCCACGTTGCAATCGTTTTCCAAGAATTGTCGGGTTCATTTTCTTCAACGCCGCAGGTACGCAGGACAACGCGCATTTTATCAATATAATAAACTACGCTGTACGCAACGCTACCGATATACAGCGCGGTTATTTCCTTATCGTTCGGAGCAACGCTCCTTTTTTCAAATCCTTTTTTAAGCAGTTCCTCTTCTAACTTTGAGTTTATTATTTCAAACGCTTTTGTAATTTCCAACATAGAAATCTCTCCAATTCTCCAAAAATCCTGAAAGCTCAGCTTTCGGCAAACGGAAAGACCGTGCGTTCTTTCGGCACGCCTCGGTACATCTCCCAGTTGTTATAATATCATCAAATCTCCGAAAACTCAATAATAATTTTAAAAAAAGGAGCGGCACTCCCGCCGCCCCAAATAAACAAATTCACAACTTGCATTTTTATCTGAAAATTTCCTGCATACCGTCGAGTATCCCTTCAACGGTGCTGATAGCCTTAGACGCCTTTTTCTTGTTCTTTCGGCTGTCTTTCATCATAACCGAGCTTACAAATCCGAACATAAGACCGGCAACCAGTCCGGCTCCTACTCCCTTTGCAATATTAATTGTGTTCCTTGCCATAATATACCCCTTCCGTAAATATAAAATTATTTTAATAAGCATCATAGGTATTCCTTCTTTTAAAATTACGGTGACATAATACTGCGGAAATAACCTGATTTATTATTTGTAAGCAGGCTGTTTTATATACATAAAAGTCCCTTTTTTTATGGTCACACTAAACAATAAATTAAATAAATTTTTCCTCCTTTTGGGTAAGTAACTGTTTTTTGTTGAAATGCAACATAAAAGAATATCTTTTATTTGACAAACCGCCGAAACAAAGTTATAATCAAAATATAATACAAAGTTAAGATAAACCTGTTTTGGTTTTATCTTTGTATTTAAGCAGAATGTATATTGAAATTTATTTTTGAAAGAAGGAGCTTTTATTATGGCAAAAAAAGCAACCGCCGCAAAAACAGAAGTTAAAACCGAGGAAACCGTAAAAACGGCGCCTGTAAAGACAGAAACCAAAACAGAAACAAAAGCAGAACCCAAAACAACTGCTGCTAAAGCCGCAAAGACTACAAAGACTGTTAAAGCAAAGGAAACAAAAGTAAACGTAACCGTTGAGTTCCAAGGAAACAACAAGTCGGTAAACGATATTGTTGAAGCTGTAAAGGAAGCATACAAGGCTGAAGGAAACAAAGACGCCGTTGAAACCATCGACCTCTTTATCCAGCCCGAAAACGGCGTAGCTTACTATATAGTAAACGGCAAAGAAGAAGGCAAGTCCGTTAACATCTGATTAAGATAGAACATAAGTAATACAAGCATACGACGGTTAATGCCGCCTTATCGCAATTTCAGTTTGCGGTGAGGCGGCATTTTTTATCGGTTTTATGAAAAACAGCGTAAAATATTTTCCCGCAATAAATACGACAGCTTTATCACATTTGCAGAACGCTCGAATCGTAATTTTTGTATTCCTCTGAAATTTTTCACCAACAGCCGTTTGACCTTTTTATAATCCGAACCAATATTATTGTACGTCACGCCTCGTTTAATCGGCTTTTATTTTTACCGTAAGGTGTTGAAAAATATTATTTTTTTATCAAAATTACATTTTATTGTTGATTATATTTTAAATGTGTGATAAAATTTATATAAATAAATATATAAAATATATTTTATTGTGTATTTTTATATATTAAATTCAAAAATATCGGGAGGAAATCAAATGGTTAAACATATAGTCCTATGGAAGATTCGCGACGGCGAAGATAAACAAAAAAACATTGAAAGTATGATTGATATGTTGACGTCCCTCGTAGGAAAAATAGAGGGACTTGTAAGTATGGAAGTCGGATATGATTTCAGCGAAAATCCGCAATATGATGTTGCACTCTATGCGTCATTCAAAAATCCGGTGGCGTTAAAGTATTACCAAAATCATCCGGAACATTTAAAATGCAAGGATTTTATAGGTAAAATTTCAGTGGAACGTGCGTCCGCCGATTATTTTTACGAAAAAGAAACGTCAGCCGAAAGACCCTTTGACGAGGTTCCGGACGCACCCGCCGAAAGCACGTCCAAAAAGAAAATAAACGACAAATTCTCGGTTTCAAAAGAAACCGTTGCGGCTCCGAAGTCGGCGGCTCCTATTCCTCCCCCTGCTCCTGTAACTCCTGCGGCTCCTAAGCCGACAAAGCAGGTTTCCACACAGACCAATCCCGTTTCTACGGAAAATCAAACCGTTACACAGACAACCTCTATGTTCGGAAAGAAAAAAATCGACGTACAAGTTACACCTTTGGAACAGCGTTCGGACACTTGGACTTGTCCAAACTGCGGTAAGGTTATGCCTAACTATGTAGGTACCTGCGGCTGTGGTGAACCCAAACCGTTTGATTTCGATGTTCCTGCCGCTCCCGCTCAGTCTGCGGCTCCCGTTCCTCCCCCTGCTCCTGCGGCTCCTAAGCCGACAAAGCAGGTTTCCACACAGACCAATCCCGTTTCTACGGAGAATCAAACTGTTACACAGACGACCTCTATGTTCGGAAAGAAAAAAATCGACGTGCAAGTTACACCTTTAGAACAGCGTTCGGACACTTGGACTTGTCCAAACTGCGGTAAGGTTATGCCTAACTATGTAGGTACTTGCGGCTGTGG
>CANQBK010000007.1 GCA_947589485.1 uncultured Clostridia bacterium
CTTTGGAATCCGCAAGCCTTTGAAAAGGCTTGAGCGAAACTTTTAACTATGGATACATTAACTTTATTGCGCGCGAATGTACTCTTGGTTCTCAGTACGAGCGAGCGGAGCGAGCGATAGCGCGAATTGAGAGCGCAGGCACTGCGCCGCGAATCGCCCGCGCCGGCTCGGCGCCGCCAAAGGCTCTGCCTTTGGAATCCGCAAGCCTTTGAAAAGGCTTGCGCGAAACTTTTAACTATGGATACATTAACTTTATTGCGCACGAACGGAAAAAGAAAAACTTTTAATTATGGCTAAAATGAATTAATGCCGAAATCCACTTTACCGCTTTCGGTGTGGTATAAAGCCCCTATAACCTTTAAGCCGCGTTCCTCTTCACGGTTAATTTCAAAACTTTTTTCTATAATGGAAACACTTTGCATTATGTTCATACAACAGGCTTTGTATTCGTCATTTTCGTTTCCAACCGCATTCTTTATTTCGTCGGTAATGAATTTTATATATCCGTCGGGATTATGATTGACGGCGGCGTTTACTGCACCGCAATTTGTATGACCTAATACAACAATCAATTTTATTCCCAAATGCTCGGCGGCATACTCTACAGATCCGAGCTGATGATCGTCCATAACATTTCCGGCTACACGAATTACAAATAAATCGCCTATTCCCGCATTAAAAATACATTCGGGAATAACTCTTGAATCGGAACAGGAAATAATGACGGCAAAAGGGCGTTGACCGTTTTCAAAAGTATACTTCCGTTTAGCAAAGGATATATCGCCTGTATTTACTTCATTTTCTACATAAAACTTATTGCCTTGTTTTAATTTTTCGAGTGCTTCTTTTGCACTTATAGAATTACTGCCGTTCATTTTTTCCTCCCGATATAATAAAAATTTACAGTTTGAATTGTTCTACGGGAATACCAAGCTGCGTAAGAATGTCTATATATCCCTCATATATTTCATTTCGGGAAAAGTTACAGCTTTCCAATTCCTTGTTACTTAAATTATTTAGCCTTTTATAAAAATCTGTTGCAAGCTCCGCATACTTATCACTAAATGTGATGTTTTCAAATAAAATATCTTCCGCTTCGCATAATTTGTTTTCCTTTAAAAGCGAATTGATTTTTATATAAATTTTGTCGGTTTCAGATAAATTTTCGGAATCTTCCAATTCGTACCAAACCGTATTTTGGGAATCATCTTTGTTAAATATAACTTTAGCAACAAAACGTGTAATCATTTCTATTTGCTGCATAATCCAATCATTTTGCAGACCCATAAATTTTCTCCTTGGTTTTACAGCCTATTGCAAAAGCTGAGTTTATACAAATAAAAACGCAGATTTATTTTTGTTATGTAAATATATTAACAATATCGGTTATCGGGCGCATAATTCCATTATATCAGGAAAAGGCGCAAGACTGCGTTTTAATATACCGTTCATATATGCGATTGCTGTTCCGTAATTTGTTATTGAAACGGATTCGTCTTGGGCGCATTTGAGGCGGTACTGCATTTCACGTTCGCTGAGCATACACCCTCCGCAATGGATAATAAGTGAATATTTTGAAAGTTCTTCCGGAAATTCTGTACCCGACGTCCACTCGAAATTTATGTTTTTTCCCGTATATTTTTTTATAAGTGCCGGCAGCTTTATTGTTCCTATGTCGCCGCATTGACGATGATGTGTGCAGCCCTCGGAAATAAGAACCGTATCTCCGTCATTCAATCTGTCAAGGGCGGTTACTCCCTCAACAACAAGCCGTAAGTTTCCCTTGTAATTTGCAAAAAGAATTGAAAACGATGTCAGAACAATATCATTCGGAACAATTTTACTTACCTTTGCAAATACTTGGCTGTCGGTTATTACTATTTTTGGTTTGTCCTTTAGGGCGGCAAGAGTATTTTCAAGCTCTGTGTCCTGTGTTACTACCGCAGAAGCGTGTCCGTCCAGAATGTCACGAATTGTTTGCTGCTGTGGAAGTATAAGCCTTCCTTTTGGAGCAGCTTTATCCACGGGAACGACAAGCACGGCAATATCTCCCTTGTTGAGCTTATCGGATATTATATGCTTTTGGTTTTCAAGTCCTTTTACTTGTTTTGCGATAAGCTCTTTGAGTTCATATATATTTTCACCGCTTTTTGCGCTTACGCATATTTCATTTTCTCCGTTGATAGTGACTGCGTTAATGTCACTTTTGTTATATGCGATTATATAAGGTATTTTCTTGTCCTTTATTTTTTCAAGCAGGGCATTGTCCTGTTCGGTAATTCCGACGGCGGAATCGACAACAAGTATTGCTACGTCTGTTTTGTTAAGAACCTGATAGCTTTTTTTTACTCTTAAAGCTCCCAAATCCCCTTCATCGTCAATTCCCGGCGTATCTATAACCACAACGGGACCCAACGGCAAAAGTTCCATAGCCTTTGAAACGGGGTCGGTTGTCGTACCTAAAACATCTGAAACTATTGCCAAATCCTGTCCGGTTACCGCATTTAAAACACTCGATTTTCCTGCATTTCTGCGCCCAAAAAAAGCAAGGTGCAGGCGTTCGGCAGATGGTGTGGAATTTAAACTCATTGTCAATCACTCCATATTTAAAATCTGAAATCTCTGTATCCGTTATGAATTTCTGATAAATGACTGCGTGTTATTTCACGCACTTTTTCCTTTGGAATATTGTCAAGTTCACGCAAAATCAGTTCTTCACCGATTTTTGCAGTTTCGGGTGACGCATAATCTTCAAGATATTCTTTAAGGGTCATAAGTGCGTTGGGGTGACAGCAGTTTTGAATTTGTCCGGCTTTGCAAAGAGACATAAAGCGGTCGCCCGTTCTGCCCTCACGGTAGCAGGCGGTGCAGAAACTCGGTATGTAACCAAGCTCCATAAGCCAATGAACGACTTCATCAAGTGTACGTCTGTCGCTTACGTCAAATTGAGCCGAGTCCTCGTTTTCGTCACACGGTTCGGCATAACCGCCGACACTTGTTTTCGAGCCGCCGCTTATTTGAGAAATGCCCAAGCGCAAAACACGCTCACGGCTTTCTTTGCTTTCTCTTGTTGAAACTATCATACCCGTATAAGGAACGGCAATTCTTATGCAGGCAACAATTTTAGCAAAAGTATCGTCTGAAATTCCGTTGTCAAAGGCATCGGGGTCCACATCATCGGCACGTCTTACGCGCGGAACACTTATAGTATGCGGTCCAACGCCGAAACGCGCTTCCAAATGCTCGGCGTGCATAAGTATTCCGACAAATTCGTAGCGGTACAGTTCAAGACCGAACAGAACGCCGCACCCTACATCGTCAATACCTGCTTCCATTGCTCTGTCCATTGCCTCGGTATGATAGCTGTAATTATGTTTCGGACCTGTCGGGTGAAGTCTTTCGTAGGTTTCCTTATTGTATGTTTCCTGAAACAAAATATATGTTCCTATTCCTGCGTCTTTAAGTTTTTTGTAATTTTCGTGGGTGGTAGCGGCAATATTGACGTTGACGCGTCTTATGGCTCCGTTTTTATGTTTTATGTTGTATATTGTATTAATGCTTTCAAGAACATATTCAATCGGGTTGTTTATGGGGTCTTCGCCTGTTTCGAGTGCCAAGCGTTTATGTCCCATATCCTGAAGTGCTATAACCTCTTGACGAATTTCTTCTTGTGTAAGTTTTTTGCGTGGGATATGCTTGTTTTTTGCGTGGTAAGGGCAGTACAGGCAGCCGTTAACACAATAATTAGACAGATACAGCGGAGCAAACATAACAATACGGTTCCCGTAATAGTCCTGTTTGATTTTTTCCGCAAGCGCATAAATTTCTTTGTTTTTTTCTTCTATATCGCAGTCGAGCAACAGAAGTGCCTCTTTGTGTGAAAGACCTTTTTCGAGTTTTGCCTTTTCAAGAACGGAATCAATAAGTTCAGCATTATGCTTATTTTTTTCCGCATATTCAAGACATTCCCTTATTTCGGCATCGTTTATAAATTCCTCTGCAATTGATGATTTTGGATCGTATTTCATTTTAAATTCTCCTTGTGTAAAATTATTTAGGTTAAATTTGTTTTACGTCGCCTCTGGTTACGGCTATATTGTATCCTATTGACTCCATACGCTTGTTCAGGCAAAAACGACATTCGGCTGCCTCGTCACCTGTGCATATTTTGTTGTCGTAAAGCAGGTATTTTTTTCTGACGGAACGGGGGGAAAGGTTTGGCATAACAACGTTTGCCCCTGCCAAAATTCCTTTTTCTCGTCCGAGCGGATGTATTGTTCCCAACGCTGTGGTAGACGGTAAAAGCGCATAGGGAAGTGTAAGACGTAAAAGACCTATCATAAACAGTGTTTGTTCAAGAGTGCCGTTTGGTTTGTCACGGAACGGCGTGTCGTGATGTGAGATAAACGGACCTATACCGACCATGTGCGGTTGTAGTTCTTTTATAAACAGCATATCGTCCGCAAGATTTTCTGCCGTTTGATATGGAGAACCTACCATAAAGCCGCACCCTACTTGATAACCGATTTCTTTAAGGTCGTAAAGGCACTTTTTTCTGTTAACGGGTGAAAGGTTATGCGGATGCAGTTTACCGTAATGTTCATTGTCCGCAGTTTCGTGGCGAAGCAGGTAGCGGTCGGCGCCGGCGTCAAAATACGCTTTATAACTTTTATGTTCGTGTTCACCTATGGAAAGGGTCAATGCACAGTCCGAATATTCGGATTTAATGCTTTTTATTAAATCTACTATTATATCATCGGTAAAGTACGGATCCTCACCGCCTTGCAGGACAAATGTGCGAAAGCCGAGTTCATATCCTTGTTGGCAGCAATCCATAATTTGTTCTTTTGTAAGACGGTAGCGTTCGGCATTCTTGTTGCTGCGGCGTATACCGCAGTAGAGGCAGTCGTTTTTACAGTAGTTTGTAAATTCAATAAGTCCCCGAATATAAACGTCTTTACCGTAGTATTTTTGACGTACTTCCCGAGCAAGTGAAAACAGATATTCAGAATCCTTGTCGGTATGGGAGGAAATAAGTGTCACATATTCTTCCTTAGTCAATACGGAAGTTTCATAGAGCTTATCAATAAGATTTTTCATACTTTAGAGTAAACCACTTTTGAGCTTATACCGTCAAGCATACCTATTTTACCCGATACGGTGTTTATTACATCAATCGGTGCATCGAGTGCAATGCTGATAATACTTACGTTTTTCTTTTGATAGGGTATACCCATTCTTCCGATAATGTATTTACCGTATTCGTGCAGTATATCGTTAAGATTTTTTACCGATTCGGTATTTTCGACGATAATTCCTATAATTGAAACTCTGGTTTCCATTTCTTTCTCCTTTACAAAAAAATATGCGCCTTAAAAGGCGCAGTTTAAATACAATTTATTTGTACAAAAATGTATTTTGTGCCTTTCACATCAGAAACAATATCTTATGTGTCAGAAAATCATATAAGCATATTGTAATTTCGCACAACAGCATCAGGCTTATGTACAAAAAAACTATATCATTTGAATTATAGCACACAATTTTACAAATATCAATATATTTTTTTTAAGCGCAGTGCCTGCGCTCTCAATTCGCGGCGCCGAGCCGGCGCAGGCGATTCGCGGCGCAGTGCCTGCGCTGTCAATTCGCGGCGCCGAGCCGGCGCAGGCGATTCGCGTTGTCGCTCACTCCGTTCGCTCGTACTGAAAGCAATAGGTACATCCGCGCGGCATAAGTTTTTTTAGCCATAGTCAAAAGTTTCGGTCAAGGCACTGCGCCGGAGCCCTTAACTATCATTAGCTCCGCTCAACTCGGCATTGTTATTGCGTTATATACATCGGATACGGCATACCATGTCGGGAAATTTACCGTGCCTGTTACGGGCAAATCAAATGTTTCTTGAAATTCTCGTACCGCCTCGGCGGTTTTTTCACCGTAAATTCCGTCTGCAATGAGTTTGGGTATAAGCGGATAATTGTTGGAAATAGTGTTTAACTGGTTTTGTATGGTTCTTACGGCATCACCCCGTGAACCTATACTTAAAACGCCTGAAAAAGACAACGGTATTCCTTCAACTTTCTTTGCCTCTTTTAAAGTAATATCATAACCGTAATAATTTCTTAAAATCTGAAGTGCAGAAAAACCTCTGTCGCCAAGCTCTTTTGAACCCCATTGACTTAGCCACCCGTCACGGTTTACTCTTATGCCGTCACAATATTGTGCAAATAAAGGTTGGTTTGCGTCCCCTCGTGAAATGTACATTGTGAAAACTTCGTCTACAATGTCTGATATTTCCTGAAAGATGTTTCGACCGTAAGTGAACGATTGGTCGTAGGCAGTAGAATTTGTTATGGTAAAATCGTATCCCTTGCTCCTGTACCATTCGGTATAAACACGGTTAAGAGTAAATGACAATATTGCAAGAATGTTGGCTTTTAGTGTTTCGCGCGGCCAACTGGCGTATATTTCCGAACTTGCAACATTCTTAATATAGTCCTTGAAAGAAACGGTATAATTCCTTGCGGATTTGTCCGACGGTACACCGTCGTGAACTATTATAACACTTGGTGTAACGGGTTCGGGCAAAACAACAAGATTGCTCGGAAACGGCAGTTTTTTAATTTCCGCTTCGGGAATCTTGTCGGGAAAATCGCCCCATAAAACGGGATAGGGAATTATTATGTCCTCAGTAAGCGGCGTGAGGACAACATTCTGTATTGCGGTTGTGTTGGGGTAAATTTGAATGTTGTCAATTACCGCATCATAGAAATTCGTTAACCTTACACGCATATTATATTGATTAAACGGTCGGGGACGATTATAGCTTTGCGAATTTTCTATCGGAGGTGTTGTTAGGCGAATAGGGGGGAGTTGACCTTCGGAATTTGTCCTTGCCTGTTCAATTACATTTCCCGTGTCGGGATTAAGTATGCTTACTTCTGCGTTTTCGGCGGGAGTCCCGATATTTCTTAAATAAATATTTGTCTTTAACAACCCGTAGCCGCCTTCTGTATTCTTTACGGGGGCAGTGTTGCTTTCGGGCATATTCATCCTCCTTAACTGTTGTTAAAGTTGTAGTTTATAGTTGTTTCTCTTATTGAAGAAAATGTATTGTAAAGGTTAAGTCTGCCGTAACCCCATTTTACATTAGGATATGTGATATTCTCTTCACGCACACAACCGCTTATCATAAGGCTTTTTATAAGGTCACCGTTTATTGTAGGCATATTTCCCTGTACAATGCCCCATTCCATAAGCAGAGCTGCGGCTCCTGACGTAACGGCTGCCGCCGCGCTTGTTCCGGTCATTGTTCCGTATCCCGTAGGATAAATTCCTTTTACGTCAACTCCGGGAGCAACAAAGTCGGGAGCTATTCTGGGCAAGCGTGTAGGTCCCCAAGAGGACGAAACCAAAAGGCTGTTATCTTTTGTGTTGTATGCGCCGCAGGTTATGGTTCTCATTGCGGCGGCAGGATATACTATTGTATATTCGGGTACGGGCTTTAAAAATTCCACATTCTCGCTTACCTGACCCGTAATGGGCAGCCAAGCAAAATATTGACCGTCTATTATTGAATCCCCGAAAAGGCGTATATCCCATATACCTTCGGTGGCATTTTTAAATCCGATGATAAGGTTATTGTTTATATCTTTAAAATAATTTATAAATATTGTTGTATCTTCCAACACCAAATTTTCGGAATATTCCAGTCCTGATTTAAACGGTATGCGCGGAATGGCTTCTCCCGTCGGAGAAACTACACCTACGGATACTTTATCAAATGCCGGACCGAATATTATTACCGAAAATGATTCGCCTTGTGCGCCCACTTTAAGGCTGACGGTTTCCACGGTATTTCCTGGCGGAATGGTTCCCTGCGTATGGTGCCGTGCGTTGGCTTCGTTTCCTGCGGCAGTTACAAATGCGTTTCCGGGACGCTGAGATATAAATGATATATAATCCTCAAACAATGTGTTTCCGTCGTGTGCGCTGGTGTTTGAACCCATACCGATACATATTACGACCGGCATATTGACTTCGGCGGCTTTATCAAGAATATATTTTATTCCCAAAAGATAATCGGACGATTCGTAAAGATTCGGGTTATCGGGAGAAAGAAGGTATTTGTTAATATAGTAATTTCTTGCCCGTTTTAGTTTTACTGCGATAATATCACAAAGCGGTGCCGCTCCAACATACTCTCCTGTATCATTGGCTGCGGCTACCGACGCAAGAAAAGTGCCGTGTCCGTCCTCGTCAATGGTAGGGACTATATCGTTTGGACGTTCTGATTGAAGAGCCTCATTTATTTTTTCACGGCTGTATGTCGAGCCGAAATAAAGATTTCCCTCACGTTCTCCGTCAACCGTTTGGTCCCATATACTCAAAATTTTGCTTGTGCCGTCGTCAAATTTGAACGCATCTTGCGTATAGTCTATTCCCGTATCCACGAATCCTATAATTACGCCTCTGCCTGAAAGTCTGAGAAACGGTTGATTGAGTACCTGTGTAATGCCGCTGCTGTCGTTGCTCTGAATATCGACGGGCGACATTATTTTAGGATAAAATGTAAGGAAATCACTTCCCAAATCTTCAAGAATTTGCGGTATATATTTTTCGTTTGCGTATACAACGCTGTAATTGTTTGTAAATTCTGTACCGAAATGTATATAGGGTCTTTCTTTCAGATATTCCCTAAAACGTTCCGAGCTTATTACCTGAAAATCCACGGTTGTCGGCAGCTTGACAAACTCAGACAAGGGCAGGTTATCTTCGTTTATAGGCTGATTATTCATACTTCACCCCCGAATTTTTTGAAAAAAGCGTTTGTATTGATTGTTTACAAAATTACTTTAAACGGTTTTATTGAAATTCGGTATTATGCACCCCATTTATACCGTTCCATATATTCTACGGTATTGCTCAGGCATAGTGTACCGTATCCGAATGTTGTGTTGGGATATTTCATATTTGCGTTTCTTTTTGCACCTAAGCGAAGAAACGCCCTTATCCGTTCTCCATACAGGAACGGAGAGTTTCTGTCTGCAATTCCCCATTGCATCATAAGAGCCGCAGCCCCTGTTACGAACGGGGCAGCAAAGCTCGTACCTGTAAACGAATCGTATCCACCGCCCGCGCGGGTGGACATAATATTAACGGCAGGTGCGGCTATATCGGGTATAGGCAGTGCAAGGTTACTGTTGCCGACGCCGGAGAAATTTGCGATGCTGCCGATTCTGTCATTATATCCGGAAACGCGTATGACCTTTTTTGCCGTTGACGGAATTGTCATTGTATCTGTAACTGTCGGACCGGAAAAGTAGGTTTTTGCCGTAACCTCCTCCAGAGTAGGCAGCCATATATTAATATTTCCGTCAACAATGGTTGATGCGATTATTCTTAAAAGCCAAAGTCCGGCATCAAGAACACCGTCGGCGGCACGGACGTAAAAATATATTTCCTGACCGACGGAATATCTGCTTGGCTGACCGTACAGAACCGTAAGAATCATATTTTTTACACGAACCGTTTTTGTTCGGTTTTCAATGCCTATTACACCTGAACTTGTGCCGTCGGGAAAAATAAGTTCCACGGAAAAACTGTCCGCAAAATTTTTCCATAATGAAAGGTAAAAGCTGTTAAGCCCTGACGCAGTAAAAAAATTTATATCTGATGTTTTGTTTGAGGTAACGCGTCCGCTGTAATGGTGACCTGCACTTCCTTCATTTCCGGTAGGGATAATAATACTGCATTTCCATTCATTGCTTATTTCGGATATAAATTCCTCAAACAGACTGTCGCCCCTATGGGAGCCGCTGTTCATACCGAAACTCATATTTATTGCGACCGCTTTGCCGTATGAGCGTGCCTTGTTTACAGTATACCTCAGCGCACGCATAAGTTCTGTACTTTGTGCAAAGAAGTCATTACCTTTTTGTCCCACCTTTACAATAATAAGTTCCGATTCGGGAGCGGCTCCTATAACTTCTCCGCCGCTTTCAGAGCCGTTTCCTGCCGCTATACCGGCAACGGCTGTTCCGTGTCCGACAGTATCTGATGACGGAACCAACTCTGTATTATTTTCTCTGAGAGCATTGTTTATTTGTTCGCGTGTATATTCCGTACCCTCGGTGAATCCCTGAGGAGGGTTTCCCTCAACAGATTGGTCCCATATATTAAGTATCCGTGTAGTTCCGTCGGGATTTTTGAAGTCGGGGTGTGTATAATCTATACCCGAATCAAGAATTGCGACTATAACTCCTATTCCCGTCAATCCGTAGCTTTGAGTGTCATTAACACTTCTTATACAAGAGGAAATAAGATTGAATGATGCTTCAAGATACAGACGTTTTGACAGTTCAATATCCTCTATTTCGGTATATTGGTATAATTGCATTATATTGTTTTCGTCAAGAGTAATGATTGCATAAGACGATGACAATATTTCTGCTGTTCCTCCAACAGATGATGCTACGGTATTTATATTGCCGTTATACTTTACTATAATTTCAGTTTGTGCCATTTTCCCTCCATTCGCGCCGAGCCGGCGCAGGCGATTCGCGGCGCCGAGCCGGCGCGGGCGATTCGCGGCGCAGTGCCTGCGCTGTCAATTCGCGTTTTCGCTCACTCCGTTCGCTCTTATTGCAAGAGATAGGTACAGTCGCGCGGCATAAGTTTTTATAGCCATAGTCAAAAGTTTCGCTCAAGCCTTTTCAAAGGCTTGCGGATTCCAAAGGCGGAGCCTTTAACTGTTGTTTTCAATCATATTAACTTATGCCGCGTCAAAGCATTTATTGTTTGAGTTAAGAGTGAGCGGAGCGAACGACTTCGCGAATCGGGGGCGCAGGCACTGCGCTAAGGGCGGAGCCCTTAACTGCGCGGAACCCCTAACTGAACAAAAAAGTCCGACGGGTAGTTTATGTTTAGTAATATCTGAGGATATTCATACTGTCAACTTTTGTTTTGCGCCACTGATTGTTACACATAAAATATCCTGTTAAATATTTATTTTCGTTGCCTTCGTATTTGAACCAAAATCCTTTTCCGTTATTTAACCATAAAAAAATAATGGTGCCTACACAATTCCTTATAAATTTCAAATTATTGTGTGAAATACAATAGGATATGTTTGGGATAAAACGTAAAAGATTTTTCTGTGCGGGCGTTAATTCGTTGGTAATCATTTTAATTAACACCTCCGTTGTACTGATTACAGCCGAAATTATTTAACAGCCGTATGTCGGAATTTTTCGCCGAAATAAGGTACCCACTATTAAAGAGATATTAAAATTCGGTATTATTTTATATGCGGGATAAAAGCTCCTTATGACACAAAAATAGGCTGCCGTACCGCAGCTTTCTTTTGCGTGTACGTCAGCCTGTAAGGAAATATTTAAATTAAATCGTTGTTATTCAAATGCTTTTTGGATTGCCAAAAAAGCAGAATCTGAATCTGATTTTGTAACAAGCAAGGAAATTTGAGATTCACTTGTTGTTATAAGCCTTATGTCAGTATGAACCTCTGATACTTTACGGAAAACTTTCGCGGCAACTCCCGGATTGTCCTCCATATCCGAGTCGCTTATCGAAATTTTGCAGTTTCCGCTGCTCACTATCGGTTTTATTGTACCGTTGTTGAGCTTGGACGTATAGCTTAAAATCTTTACAAGCTCCTCGTCTTTGATTGTAAACGACAAACCTGTCATCGAACTTTGAACGGGGGAAAGGGAAATCATATCAACGTCTACGCCCATTGACGCTATTTTTTCAAATACTTCCGTTATAAATTCAATGTCGGCGGGAATGTTCTGGAGCGTTACCAATGTAATGTCATCACTTACCGTTATGGTTGGTTTCATACTTGTCAGTCCTTTCAATTTAATTTATGTGCCGATTGTTATTTTGAGGAAAGGAGGTCGGACATATCATACATATCCGGCTGCTTTCCTTTTAAAAATACCGCTGCGTTTAATGCGCCCACGGCAAATACAGACTTTGAACGCGCACTATGGCTGATTTTTAAAATTTCGTCCTGTCCGGCAAAAATAATTTCATGCTCTCCGACAATGTTGCCGCCTCTTACAGAATGAATACCGATTTCTTTTTTCTCTCTTTTTCTTCGATAAGAATGACGGTCATAAACATATTCGGAGTCGGTTCTGACGCTCTTTACCGCATCGGCAATCATAAGTGCCGTACCGCTCGGAGCATCAAGTTTTTGGTTGTGGTGCTGTTCAATGATTTCAACGTCAAAATCGTTTCCGAAAACGGCTGCCGCTTTTTTGGCAAGCTCGGTTATAAGGTTGATTCCGAGCGACATATTTCCGGAATAAAAAACAGGAACTGTTTTTGCCGCTTCTGTAAGTTTTCTTTTTTGTTCCTCGCTGAAACCTGTTGTACATATTACAAGAGGCATTTTATGAGAAAGCGCGTAATTAAGCATCGAATCAAGAACCGCAGGATTTGAAAAGTCTATTATAACGTCCGCTTCAACATCTAACTCATTAAAGGATTTTGCAAATACAATATCCGTATTTTGCGGTTCAACCAAATCAACTCCGGCAACTATTTTAAGGTCATCACGATTTTCTGAGGATTTTAACAGGCTTGCGCCCATTTTGCCGGAACAGCCCGTGATAATAATTTTTGTCATTTTTAAAGCTCCGTTTCTTTATAAAATTGACTGTGCAAAATTGTATTGATTTTTCAATCTTGCACAGTCGGGATAAACATACTTATTTTATTATTCCGTATTTAACAAGGCAGTTTTTTAAGTCGTTGTAACCACGCTCACTCATAGGAGCAAGCGGCATTCTGCACGGTCCGCAATTAAAACCGCAAAGGTTCATTGCAGCCTTGATTGGAATTGGGTTTACATCGGAAAACAGAGCGTCCATAAGCTCAATGTATTTCTTTTGAAGCTCAAAACCGCCTTTAAAATCGCCATCAATAGTCCTTTGAATGATTTCGTGCGATTCTCTCGGACAAATGTTTGCGAAAACCGAAATAACTCCCAAACCGCCCATTGCGGTAATTATAAAGGCTTGGCTGTCCTCGCCGCTGTAAACATCTAAATTGTCGCCGCAAAGAGCCATTGTCCTGACAAGAGCCGAGGTATTGCCGTTGGCTTCCTTGGTTGCTTTGATGTTCGGATGCTTTGCCAGTTCCGCGTATGTTTCGGGCTGTATGTTGCAGCCTGTCCTTGAGGGAACATTATAGAGTATGATCGGAATATTTACGCTGTCCGCAATAAAATTGTAATGACGGATAAGACCTGCCTGTGATGTTTTGTTGTAATAAGGCGTAACGGAAAGAAGTGCATCTGCTCCGAGTTTTTGTGCCTCAACGGACAGCTCCTTGGCAAACATAGTGTCATTGCTGCCCGTTCCCGCAATAACGGGTACTCGGTTTGCAACCTTTTTTACCGTATATTCTATTACCTTGCAGTGTTCGGAATGACTGAGTGTAGCAGATTCTCCCGTAGTGCCGCAGGTTACTATTGCGTCCGTTCCGTTATTTATCTGAAAATCAATAAGTCTGCCGTATTCGTCGTAGTTAACGCTGCCGTCATTATTCATAGGAGTAACAATGGCTACGCCGGAGCCGGTGAAAATATGATCGCTCATAGCTTACCTCCAATTTACATAATTTATATAAAGTAAGACAAATGTGTAATTTAATATAAATAAGGATTTACGGGTAAAATTACTTTTGTATATATCCCTCGGCGCATAAAAGCTCCGCAAGGAGGACAGCTCCTCCGGCAGCGCCGCGCAGAGTATTATGTGACATACATACAAATTTAATTGTATATTGTGTATCCTCACGAAGACGGCCTATGGAAACAGCCATACCGTTTTCAAGATTGCGTTCGGATTTTATTTGAGGTCTGTCAGGCTCCGTAAAATAGTGCAAAAATTGCTTCGGTGCGCTCGGAAGTTCAAGCTCCTGCGGTCTGCCCTTATACGTTTCCCATACATTTATGATTTCCTCCATAGTCGGTTTTTGTTCCAACTCAACAAAAACAGCGGCGGTATGTCCGTCGGAAACGGGTACACGGATACACTGAGAGGTGATTGAAGGCGACTGAGCGTTTACAATTTTGCCGTTTTCAATTTTACCCCAAATTTTGAGCGGTTCCTTTTCTGATTTTTCTTCTTCTCCGCCGATGTACGGTATAACATTGTCAACCATTTCGGGCCATCTTTCAAATGTTTTGCCGGCGCCGGAAATTGCTTGATATGTGCAGGCAAGTACCTTTTTGACCCCGTACTTCATAAGAGGATGTACAGCCGGTACATAGCTTTGCAGTGAACAGTTCGACTTTACCGCAACAAAACCTTTTTTTGTGCCAAGACGTTTTTTCTGTTCGTCAATAATTTTTATGTGGTCATTGTTAATTTCAGGTATAACCATTGGCACATCGGGTGTAAAGCGGTGAGCGCTGTTGTTTGAAACAACGGGACATTCGGCTTTTGCGTAAGCCTCCTCCAACGCCCGTATTTCGTCCTTTTTCATATCTACGGCGCAAAATACAAAATCTACCTTTGAGGCAACGGACTCAATATCGGACGCGTCCATAATAACCATATCCTCCATGGACTTCGGCATAGGACTCTGCATTGCCCAACGTCCGCCGGCAGCTTCCTTGTATGTTTTTCCTGCCGAGCGAGAACTTGCGGCAAGTGCGGTAACATTGAACCACGGATGATTTTCAAGCAGAGTGGCGAAACGCTGACCTACCATACCCGTGGCGCCGATTATACCGACGTTATATTTTTTCTCCATTATTGTGGCTCCTTTAAAATAAACTTTAAAAAGCAAACCGTACCCAAATAACAAAAAAACCGGTTTAACAAACCGGTCATAAAAAGCAAGCCGTCAAAATCTGAAAAACAGAAGTGTAAACGATAGCTCCCCATCATAGTCTTTTTATGATGACAGTGATATGCCGCTGTGACATATCCCCAAAACGAAATTTACCAAAATTCGTTTTTCGGCGGCAAGGCTATTCGCAGAGTGTCAGCGGTTTTGGAAACCTCGTCCCTGCTACACGCGGAACCGCACCTCTATCCGGAAACGATTTAAACTTTTACTTAATATATAATATACCATTGACGGGCTTTGTTGTCAACTGTTTTAAAAAATCGGAAAATTATCCGTGTACGGATATTGTTTTGCATAGATGATTGGATAAAAAATATCGGGTTTTCACTTTCGGATTTTTTGTGTTAAAATAAAAGGGGGGAGATAAAATTGAAGTGGTTAAAGCACCTTAAAACAATCAATCACCATAAAATGCTTGTAATGAAACTCTGTTTTAAGCTGGGACTTTACAAACAGGGTATTCTGCACGATTTGTCAAAATATTCGCCGACCGAATTTATTGTCGGCGCAAGATACTATCAAGGCACACGAAGTCCGAACGACGCCGAACGTGAGGATAAGGGATACAGTTCGGCGTGGCTCCACCATAAGGGCAGGAACCGCCACCATTTGGAATATTGGATTGACTACGGGCTTGACGGAGAACATAAAATGACGGGAATGAAGATGCCCGTAAAATATGTTGCCGAAATGTTTTGCGACCGTGTTGCGGCAAGCAAAAACTATCGGGGCGCGGAATATACCGATTCGGACGCATACGATTATTATATGAAATCCAAAAGCCATTACATCATACACCCCGAAACCGCCGAATTGCTTGAGCGTCTTTTGACGATTCTGAAAAATGAAGGGGAGGAGAAGGCACTGAAATATATCAAATCGGAAATACTTGGAAAATAGTCTGCTGCACCGATATAAAGAGCCGTTTTTACCTGTTCTCTTCTATTATTTTTACAGCTTCTTCATATACATCGCCGCAAATATCGGCATATATCCAATGAATATAATCATCTCGCTTGAACCATGTAAGCTGACGTTTTGCATAATGTCTGGTTTCGAGTTTTAACCTTTCCACGGCGGTTTCCAAATCTGTTTTGCCGTCAAGATACGGCTTTAATTCCTTGTAGCCTATGGCGGCAGTCGATGTTTCGCTGTTTTCTCCGCTATAAAACCGTGCCGCCTCTTCAAGCAATCCCTGTTCTAACATAATATCCACACGCAGATTTATTCTGTCGTATAATTTTTGTCTGTCGGCGTAGTTTATGCCTATTGCGATAATCTTATACGGAGAGGGGACGTTTTTAGATTCCTTTATATGTTCGGACATAGTTTTTCCCGTGGTAAGATAAATTTCAATTGCGCGTATGATACGTTTGCCGTTGCTCGGGTGCAGTTTTGCCGCCGTTTCGGGGTCAAATTTCGACAGCTCGTCAATGAGTGCCTGACCTCCCTCGGATTCATACCTTTCCCGAAGAACCGCACGGATATTTCCGTTCGGTTTATCCGGCGGGAACTGTATATTTTCAATCAGCGAGCGAACGTACAGTCCCGTACCGCCGCAAAGTATAGGCTGTTTGCCTCTTGAAAAAATATCTTCTATCGCGCAGTTCGCAAGCTCCGCATACTGCGATACGGAAAATGTTTTGTCGGTAGGGAGGAAGTCAATTAAATGATGCGGTACTCCGCACATTTCTTGTTCGGTAGGTTTTGCGGTAGCGATTGTCATACCCTTGTATATTTGCATTGAATCGGCGGATACAATTTCACCGTTGTATTTCTTTGCCAGCCTTATCGACAATGAGGTTTTGCCGGAAGCAGTCGGTCCGACAATTGCGATAAGTGTTTTTTTCTCCTGTTCCATAGTTTTAGCTCCGATATATGATATTCTTCGGCGTAAGCGTTAATATCACTTTCCGTTATTATCCGCTCGGACGGTTCGCTTTGCTTAAAACCGCCTACTGTTACAGCCGCCGTTTTTAATTAATATTTTAAGTGCATTGACTGCGGTTTTGATTGCAGAATACATATCAAAATCATCGCTGTCCTTTATGCCGAGCTTTTTCCGTTCGGGGTTCCAGAGAGCGTGAAGTATGCAGCCGATTTTTATATGCCTTGCGGCAGCCACGGTAAACAGGGCGGCGGTTTCCATTTCCGAGGCGAGAACGCCAAGACGTTTCCACGCGTCCCATTTATTTTCAAGTTCGTAGCGTATCGGCATAGTGTCGGGAGCGTGCTGACCGTAAAACGAATCCTTGCTTTGCACCACTCCCGTTTGGAAACGAAATCCGCCGTCTTTTGCAGCGGACACAAGTGCCGATACAATGTCAAAATCCGCACAAGCGGGATATTCTATCGGCGCATATTCTTTGGAGGTTCCTTCCATACGCACTGCCGCTGTCGGTATAATAAGGTCGCCGGGCAGAACTTCATCGCTTATACCTCCGCAGGTGCCTATTCGTATTGCCGATTTAAGACCTGCTTTACAAAGCTCCTCAAGAGCTATTGCGGCTGACGGTCCTCCGATTCCCGTTGACATAACGATTACCCGTTCCCCAAGCAATGTGCCGCAGTAAGAGGTAAACTCTCGGTTTTGTGCAAGCGGCTGCGGATTTTCAATAAATTCGGCAATTTTTTCCACTCTGCCCGGGTCGCCGGGGAGTATGGCGTATTTTGCTCCCTGTTCGGGCGTTATTGAAATGTGGTAAAGCATTTCTTCGTTCATAAGCTGACCTCCCAAAAAAGCCTTTCCGCATTGCCGACAGCTACGGGAAAGGCTTTGTATTTTACTTAGAACATATCTTTTCGTTTCAAAATAAAGTATAGTATAACCATCACAATTACGGAAAGCAAAATAGGGAACCACCATATACCGTCAAAGGGCAGTCCGCCTGTAATGTTCATACCGTAAATTCCGGAAATAACCGTCGGTATTGATACAAGCAGCGTGAGTGAAGCCTGGATTTTCATAACGCTGTTCAGGTTGTTTGATATGATCGAGGCGAATACGTCCATTGTACCCGTAAGTATGTGCAGGTATGTTGCCGCCATATCAACAGCCTGTTTTATTTCGATAAGAACGTCCTCCAGAAGATCCTGATCGTCATCGTACAGCTTTATGTATCTGCCGCGCATAATTTTTTCGAGCGTTATTTCGTCCGACTTTAGGGAAGACGAAAAATACACCAGCGACTTTTCTATGTCAAGCAGTTGATTGAGATCCCTGTTTTTTGCTGAACGGCGTAAGTCGCGCTCAATACGGTTGCTGATTTTATCTATCTGTTTAAGATACTGTAAATATTTTGTAGCCATTCTCAGCATTATGTGCAGTACAAAATGTGTTTTGTAATTTGTAACGACATTGCGTACAACACCTTCGGAAAATTCGCTGAGTACGGTATTTTCCTTAACGGATACGGTTATAACATTTTTATCGGTAAAGATAATTCCTATGGGCATCGTTGAGTAGGTTATGTTTTTTGACACCTTTTCAACGACGGGAACATCTATTATGATAAGAGTGGTGCCGTTTTCGTTGTCAATATGCGACGACTCCTCTTCGTCAAGAGCCGACCGCAGCAGTTCCGGCGGAATGTTAAAAAAATCGAGGAGATACTGAGTTTCGTCGTCGTCCGGAGAAATACAGTTTACCCAGCATCCTTCTTCGTATTTTTGGATTTCTTCTATTCTGTCATTAACGGTTTTGTAGTAGCTGACCATTTTTTGCGCCCTTTCTGTATTCGGGCGCAAAGACAAAACTATGCGCCCTTCGTATTAGGTTCTGTAATAATATGTTTGACGTAAGGGTCGGGACTCATAGTATTATCATCTCCACAAAATAAAATCGGTTATATCAATAATTATAGTCAATTTACACGGAATAATCAAGTGAAAAACAGAAACTTACAAAAACACCCTATATATGCCGCATAAAATACTTTGCGCCGTATATAATTTCAGCTTTCATCGGACTCAATGGCGGAACCGTCGTTTACCGACTGAAAAGTAATTTTTTCCAAGGCGCCTTTGTATTTATCCTCAATATCCGAATCGCAGCAAAGTGCCGCCGTAATATATCCGTTATCCGCCATACTGATTTTTCTGAAAAGGGTAAATTCGTTACCGCCGTTATCCGTTGCCGTATCCGTAAATATAACGCCCGAATCGGTAAGAGAAACTTCCGAGTTAGGATATTTTTCTTTTAAATAATCGGCAAGTTCATCGTTGCTTACAGCATCGTAATCGACAAATTCAATAAGGAGAGTCGCCGTACCCTCGTCATTTTGCAGGTAGATTCCGTTTGTCGGAGTGAGGTCATTATTTTGTGACGAAAATTCCGACGGGAAATATACAGTAAAGAAATTATTGCCGCTTGTTGTGTATTGAAGTGTATTTTTATCCCTGCGTTTTACCCCTTTGGGCAATATTTCGGGTACTGTTGTTTCTTCGTTTTGTGAGGCTTTTGTGGATGAATCAGATATTTGTTTTGACAGGCGGCTGTTGCTGTAAAAGGACGTTTGACTTTTGCTGTCGGGCTTTTTCGAGCCGCAGCCCGCAGCCGCAGCGGCAAATACGGCGGCGGTTATTAAAATGAGGAGGGATTTTTTCATTGCGTATTTCTCCTTTTTCCGTTAATCATGCCGTTTGGAGCCTCTTTTATGTTTTCGTGAGGTATGCGTTTTTTTGTTTCCGTATTCCCTGCGGTTGTTATACTGTTTGCCCGAATTGCGGCTGCCCCTGTTTTTACGGTTTTGTGTTCCGCCAAAAAATCCGCTTTGCCTTTCGGCTTCAAGCAATTGTGTTTTTACAGGTTTACCGCACACCTTTGCACCGTACATACTGTCGATAACTTCCGCCGCACTTTCGGACGGGACGGAAACAATGGTTGTGTTGTCATAAATTTCAATTTTACCTATGTCCGAACCTTTTAGTATACCGTGTTCTGTTATAGATGCTACAATGTGGTTTGGGGCGGCGTGGCTTGAACGTCCGATGTTAAGTATTATTTTACTGAAATCCGCATTGCCGTTTTTACCGCTGCTTTTTTGTTCACGTTTTATATCGTCTATTTTAATTTCATTTTGTTTAAAATTAAGACTTAAAGCGGAGGCGGCAATATCAAAAAGCGAATAACCCTTTGAGAGCAGTATGTTGACCATATCGGCGCATCGGCTGTTGTCGTTGTTTTTGATTGCCTCTTCAATGCTTTCAATATTTTTTTCGTTCAGTTTTTCCCGAATATCGTGTGACGTCGGAACAGGTATTTCCGTAATTTTTGATTTTACGGCACGGGCAATTTCGGTAACGGCAAGCACCTGACGTCTGCCGCTGCATATAGTAACGGTATTGCCTGCTTTTCCGATACGTCCTGTACGTCCGATTCTGTGTACGTAATACTCATTGCTTTGGGGCACGTCATAATTAAATACATATTCAACATCATTAACGTCGATTCCCCTTGCGGCTACATCTGTGGCAACCAAAACAGGAGTAGTGCCGCTGCGGAACCTGTCCATTACAGCCGTTCGCTGTGACTGTTTAAGATCTCCGTGGAGAGCCTCGGCGTTAAAACCGCTTTTGTTAAGTTCTTCGGTGACATTATCTACCGTCTTTTTCGTATTGCAGAAAATTATTGACAGTGACGGTGACAGGTAATACATAAGCAGTTTTAGGGCGTCGGTTTTTCTGCCCATAGGTACATTTACATAATTTTGCACTATATTGTCAAGCGTGACCTGATTTGAGTTTACCTGTATTGTGTACGGGTCGTGCTGAAATTCTTCGGTTATTGACATAATGGAGGGCGGCATAGTAGCGGAGAAGAGTACCGTCTGCCTGCTGTCGGGAGTTTCCCTGAGAATAGTTTCCATATCCTCTTTAAAACCCATACTGAGCATTTCATCTGCTTCGTCGAGCACAACCAGTTTTATGTGGTTAAGTTTAAGTGTTTTTCTGCGGATATGGTCCATTATTCTTCCGGGAGTTCCTATAACAATGTTGGCACGTTTGAGCTTTGTTATTTGTTTATCCATCGGAGCGCCGCCGTAAATTTCAACGGGGCGGATACCGCCCGCAAATTTGGTAAGGCGTTTTATTTCGTCGGAGCATTGCAATGCAAGTTCACGGGTCGGGAGCATAATAAGTACCTGTACGGTCGGTTTTTCCTCATTTGTGTCTATTTTTTCTGCGGCAGGAATGGCAAATGCCATTGTTTTACCCGTTCCGGTTTGTGAGCGTCCGATAATATCCCTGCCCATACGCACATAGGGAATAGCCTGTGCTTGAATTTCCGTGGGATTTTCAAACCCCATAGCATCGACAGCTTTTTTTATGAGTGGGTCGAGTTTAAGTTCATCGAATGTTACCGTTTTTTTTATTTCTTTCACTTTTATACCTCTTTCTTAACCGGTCGGGAAAAATATATTTTCTATACGGCTTTTCGGAAAAGCCTTTTACGTTTTTTGGGTAATTAGCCATTAACCTTTTAATTTTATCAGTAAATTTATTATTTGTCAAATTTGATTTAGTTTTTTGCTTTATTATTATTCTTTACAATCAAGTTTTTTGGTGTTAAAATATTCATACAGCGGCGCCGAGCCGGTGCAGGCGATTCGCGCTGTCGCTCACTCCGTTCGCTCTTATTGCAAACGATAAGTACAGTCGCGCGGCGTAAGTTAATTTATCCAAAATTAAAAGTTTCGGTCAAGGCGCAGTGCCTGCGCTGTCGATTCGCGCTGTCGCTCACTCCGTTCGCTCTTATTGCAAACGATAAGTACAGTCGCGCGCAATAAGTTAATGTAGCCATAGTTAAAAGTTTCGGTCAAGGCGCCGAGCCGGCGCAGGCGATTCGCGGCGCAGTGCCTGCGCTCTCAATTCGCGCTGTCGTTCGCTACGCTCACTCTTATTGCAAACGATAAGTACAGTCGCGCGCAATAAGTTATTTTAGCCATAGTTAAAAGTTTCGCTCAAGCCTTTTCAAAGGCTTGCGGATTCCAAAGGCAGAGCCTTTGGCGGGTTTTTAAGGGCGGAGCCCTTAATATAGGAGCCCTTAATAATAATAGAAATAAAATATGGAGGAAGTTTATGGACAAGTCCACTATTGACAGATCCAACCTTTTTAGAAAAGGTATTATGACACTGCTGACGATACTTGTCATTGTTTATGTTGTATATGTTGTCGGAAGGGCGAGTTTTACCCAAATAAGAACCGAAAGCGCAAAACAGATGACAGTCTATAACTCGGTAAATACGACCGGATACTTTGTGCGTGACGAAAAACTTGTAGATTATAACGGCAAAGGTGTGGTTTCTTATGTGGCGGCCGACGGGGAAAAGGTGTCAAAGGGAGAAACAATTGCATCGGTCTTTGAAAGCAATACCGCTGCAAACGCAACAAAAGAAATACAGCACCTTGAGTCCCAAATAGCATCGCTAAGACAACTTCGCAGAGCGCCCGATACAATAGCGGAAACTCCCGATATGATTGATAAAGATATAGATTCCGTTTTGTCACAAATAAATTTATCGCTTTGTGATGGAAAAATTTCCGATGTCAGGGCAAATACAGATGATATTCTTTATAAAATTAACGAACGTCAGCTTGTTACAGGCAAGCTGTCAGGACTTGACGAAAAAATAGAACAGCTTGAAAGCCGTATTGAAAAACTGAAAAAAGAGTCGGGTACTTCAAAAAGCGAAAAAACAATTTCGTCTGCGGCTACCGGATATTTTGTCAGCAAAACAGATGGATATGAGGGAATTTACAAAAGCTCCGACCTCGGAAAGCTGTACCCCTCTAACTTTGACCCAAGCAAAATAACTCAAAAAAGTGTAGACAGCAATGTTATAGGAAAAACAATAGAAGGAGTGTACTGGTACATTGTCTGTGAAGTGAGCGCCGACGATGCGTTCAAAATAAAAAATTCGGATTCGTTAAGTGTGGAAGTCCCGTTTGCATCTAATGAAAAAATAAATGTAGAGCTTTACAAAATAAACCAAAAAAGCAAAACCGACAACGCAATCGTTATTTTGAGAGGTTCATATATGAATGCCGAAATGGCAAATGTAAGAAATGAAGAGGTTTCAATAATTATCGACACATACAGCGGCATATACGTTCCGAAAAGCGCGGTGCATGACGCAAAGGTGACGCGCACTGTCGAAACCGATAAGGGCAAAGAAAAAACGGAATCCAAAACTGTTTCCGGAGTATATGTGCGGATAGGAACGGAAATAGAGTTTAAGCAGATAGTACCGCTTTATTCGGGAGAGGATTTTATTATATGTATGTCAAATCCTGATGACGAAATGATATATTCCGATGATGTCGGAGTATTAAGGCTGTATGATGAAGTGGTTGTGGAAGGAGCTAATTTATATGACGGAAAAATTGTCAACAGATCTTCTTGAAAAATTTGAAGAGGTAAAAGCGAACTATAACGTAATTACGGAAAATATCGCAAGAGCTGCCGAAAGAGCCGGACGAAAGGCAGAGGATATAACCTTTCTCGCCGCAGTAAAAACAGTGGAACCGGCAGTTATAAATTATGCGGTTTCTCTCGGCGTCAGGCACATAGGGGAAAATCGTGTGCAGGAGCTTTTGTCAAAATATGAAGAATATAATCTTAACGACTGCGACCTGCATTTGATAGGACATCTTCAAACCAACAAGGTACGTCAGGTGGTTGGTATGGTTTCTATGATACAGTCCGTTGACAGCGTTAAGCTCGCAAAGGAAATTTCAAAGCAGTCGGAAAAAAATAATGTTACAACGGATATTCTTTTGGAAATCAACATAGGACGTGAAGAAAACAAATTCGGTATTTTGACGGAAAATCTCGATGAAATTTTGGAGAATGTTTCAAAATTGAATAACGTGCGAATAAAAGGTCTTATGGCTGTTCCTCCCGTTTGTGACACCAAAACGGATGTTTATAAATTTTTTGATAATATGTACAAATTATTTATTGACATTTCGGACAAAAAATTAGATAATGTATTTATGGACTACCTTTCAATGGGTATGTCCGGAGATTATCAGGAAGCTATTATTTCAGGCGCAAATATGGTAAGGGTCGGATCGGCTCTTTTCGGCGCCAGAATTTACAGATAACTTTAGGAGGAAAATGTTATGTCAAGCATTATGGGAAAATTTAAAAATATCCTTAAACAGCCGGAAGAGGAAATGGATTACGAAGATTATTATGATGATGACCGTGAAGAGGAAACAGTTCCCGATGACAGCGATCAGTCAGATGATATGGACGATGAGGACGTTCAAAACAACGTTATAAATATCCACGACTCAGCAAAGGTTCAGTTTGTTTTGTATAAGCCTGAATCGTTTGACAAGGATATTACGAAAATTGCCGATGATCTTATCAAAAGAAATACGGTCATACTCAATGTTGAGCAAACTAACAAAGACGTTGCAAGAAGAATAATAGATTTCCTCGGAGGCGTCGCTTATGCTCATAACGGCAAGGTCAGCCGTGTTGCTGAGGATACATATATCGTAATGCCGAGCAATGTTAAGCTCTCCGGCGAAGATGTTATGGACGAAGTGGAAAGCGATAATATTTATTTCTGATATTTTCTTGATTTTTATTACAAAACTCAAGAACGGGAAAGGAAAATACAATAATGCTTACATTGGACGAAATTGAAAACGTGAGCTTCCGCAAAGCGGGACTCGGCGGGTATAAAACCGAGGATGTTGATAATTTTGTTGACAGCGTAATCCTTAAAGTAAAAGATTTGGAAATAGCAAATAAAGAGCTTCAGGAACGCATAGAACAGCTCAACAAAAAAATCATAAAGTATGAGGATAAAGCGGAAAGCGTTCAGGATGCGATTATAACAGCTGAAGCGACAGCAAAAAGATTGGTTAAGGAAGCAACCGAAAAATCGGAAACAATGTTGAAAGATGCAGCCGTTCAAGCAGAAAAAACCTTAAGTGATGCCAACGAAAAAGCGGAAAAAACCGTTGCCGAGGCAAATGCGAAAGCCGAAAAGACACTTTTGGAATCGGAAACAAAGGCTGAGGCGGTTCTTAACGATGTTCTTTCAAAATCGGCGGACAGCGTAAACGAAAATAACCGTATAATCGAAGCCCAGAAAAAGCAGATTAAAAAAATTCAGGACAATGTAGTAAAATTTAAAAAATCACTGATTTCATCATATAAGGAACAGATTGCTTTAATCAATTCCCTGTCTTATGCCGATAAAATTGACAGGTACCGTAAGGAGCTTGAAAACGGGTCTATGAAATACGTCCCGAATACTCCCGAAAGTATCGGTAATGATGCCAAAGCAAATGCTCAAAAGGCGGCTGACGAGGCGGTAAAAAAACTTTCCGAAAAAAGAAATTCCGAAGCCGAGGTAAAAAAAGATACCCCGAAGCCGTCGGCAAACAGCTCTTCGGATAACAAAGAAAATACCCAACAGCCGAAAATAAATAAAACGGAATCCGAAAGTGATGACGCGCAGACGGCAAAACCGCAAAAAGCGGAGGATAAAAAAACAGAGAAAACAAAAGAAATTGATTCCGATACGAATGAGATTAGAATCAATATCTCCGATTTAAAATCCGAGATAAAAAAAGCCAAAGAAAAATCGGCAGCACAAAGAAATTTCGATGATAAATTCGACGAAATAGAAATTGAAATAGATGACGGCGAAGTTGATGAGTACGGCGAAATTTTCAGTTCCTCCAGCGTTGAAGAAGAACTGAAATCTACCGACAACTAATTTTGTTTTGTCTTTTGGTGCCGATTAGGAAATTCCGACACCGGACAGTGTCGGAATTTAAATTGTTACTTATTTTTTACAGAGGAGCGTAAACCAATGCCGCAGGATTATAATAAAACACTTAATCTGCCGAAAACGGATTTTCCGATGAGGGCGGGTCTGCCAAAGTCGGAGCCGTTGACACTCAAACGTTGGCAGGACAATAAAATATACGAAAAGCTGATGGAACTGAACGAGGGCAAGCCGTTGTATGTTTTGCACGACGGTCCGCCTTATGCAAACGGTGATATACATCTCGGTCATGCACTGAACAAATCGCTAAAGGATTTTATTGTCCGTTATAAAAATATGACGGGTTACAAGTCACCCTATGTTCCCGGTTGGGATACACACGGTCTGCCAACTGAGCTGAAAGCAAGAAAAAAAGCGGGAGTGGGTAACTCCGCCTCAATTTCAGAAGTGGAACTGAGAAAAATATGCCGCGATTTTGCAATGCAATATATTGACGGACAGCGTGAGCAGTTTAAGCGTCTTGGTGCAATAGGTGAGTGGGACAATCCTTATATCACGCTGAAGCACGAGTTCGAGGCAAAACAAATAGAGATTTTTTCCGAAATGGCTTGTAAGGGATATATTTACAGGGGACTTAAACCTGTTTATTGGTGTTCCGATTGTGAAACCGCACTTGCCGAAGCGGAAATCGAATATGCAGAGGACCCTTGTCACTCTATATATGTTAAATTTAAGGTTACAGATGATTTAGGAAAGCTCTCCGCAATGGGAGCCGACTTAAAAAATACATATTTTGTAATTTGGACCACTACAACATGGACACTTCCAGCAAATGTGGCAATTTGTGTAGGTCCCCGATTTAATTACAGCCTTATTAAATGTGACGGCGAATATTATGTAATGGCAGAGGAACTTTATGTTTCCGCAATGGAAGCCGCAGGCAAGGAAAATTATGAGGTAATAGGCACAATAAAGGGCAGCGAGCTTGAATATATGAAAACGGCTCATCCCTTTATTGACAGAACATCTCTTGTAATTGTCGGAAACCACGTTACGCTTGAAAGCGGTACGGGCTGTGTTCATACGGCTCCCGGTCACGGTATAGATGACTATGAGGTATGCCGCAATTATCCGGAACTTCCCATTGTTGTACCGGTCGATTCCAAGGGCAAGCTGACCGAAGAGGCAGGACGCTTTGCAGGTTTGTCCACAGAAGACGCAAATAAACCGATTGCACAGTATCTTGAGGAAACCGGAAATCTTTTTGCGCTTAAAAAGATAATACACCAGTATCCTCACTGTTGGAGATGTAAAAACCCCGTTTTATTTAGGGCAACAAAACAATGGTTCTGTTCCGTTGAGGACTTTAAGGACGATGCGGTTAAAGCAATTAAAAATATAAAATGGATTCCCGGCTGGGGTGAGGACAGAATCACCTCAATGGTTCGCGAACGCAAGGATTGGTGTATTTCTCGTCAAAGAAAATGGGGCGTTCCCATTCCGATATTCTTTTGCAAGGACTGCGGTGAACCTGTAATTGACAAAGACGTGATGAAAGCGGTTTCAGAACTTTTTGCAAAAGAAGGTTCGGACGCTTGGTATTCAAGAGATGTAAAGGATATAATTCCGCAGGGTCTTGTATGTTCAAAGTGCGGATGCTCCGAGTTTGAAAAAGAAAAGGATATAATGGATGTTTGGTTCGATTCGGGTGTTTCACACGCCGCTGTCTGCGAAACACGTCCTTATCTGAAATGGCCCGCTGATTTGTATCTTGAGGGAGCCGACCAGTACCGCGGCTGGTTCCAGTCATCGTTGCTTACGGCGATTGCCACAAAGGGGCAGGCACCGTACAAGACGGTCGTGACCCATGGTTGGGTTATTGATATGGAAGGAAAAAAGATGTCAAAATCGCAGGGCAACGGATTAAGTCCTTCCGCTATTATCGACAAATACGGAGCGGATATTCTCCGTTTGTGGGTTGCGTCGTCGGATTACCATGCCGATGTTCGTATTTCAAACGACATTCTGAAACAGCTTTCGGAAGCATACAGAAAGATAAGAAATACCGCAAGGTATATTCTCGGAAATATAAATGATTTCGATCCCAACAAAGATGCGGTACCGCTTGACAAGCTGACGCCCCTTGACAAATGGGCTCTTTCAAAGCTGGACGCTCTTAACGATAAGGTTCGTGAGGGATACGACACGTTTGAGTTCCATCAGGTATATCATTCCATACATAATTTTTGTGTTGTTGATATGTCGAATTTTTACTTTGACGTACTTAAAGACAGGCTTTATACGGAAAGTCCGAACAGTGAATCAAGACGTGCTGCGCAGACAACAATATATATTATTCTTGACGCTATGACAAGAATGATTGCGCCTATACTTGCATATACATCTGACGAAATATGGCAGTTTATGCCGCACAGTGACAAAGAGAACAAGGAAAATGTTATTTTTAACGATATGCCCGAAAAAACGGGAGTGGCTCTTGACAGCGGCTTTATTGATATGTGGGACAGAATACACGAAACAAGGGATATTGTAAAAAAGGCACTTGAGGTTGAAATTAAAAATAAAACCCTAAGGTCATCGCTCGAGGCAAAGATTATACTTAAGGCGGACGGCGAAAGCTATGATTTCCTGAAAAAAGCCGAAAAGGAACTTGCAGGTGCATTTATTGTTTCACAGGTTGAAATTGTTAATGAACACACCGACGGCATAGAAGTTGAAGTAAAGCACGCCGACGGCGAAAAGTGCGAACGTTGTTGGTCGTTCAGCAACACTGTCGGCAATGATGCAGACCACCCCACGCTTTGTGCGCGGTGTGCCGCAGTGATTAAATCGGGTGATTTTACCGACATTATCAACGCCTGACAAATCTTTTTTAATCAAATAATAAAGGGGAAAGCCGTTAAACGGTTTTCCCCATTTATAATAGGTTAGTTTTTTATGGTAGGGTACAGGGCATAATATATGTGTGCCGAGAATATTTGCATTTAATTATAGAAAATATTAAAAAGGGGGATACAATGACACTGACAATTGTTCTTGTCGTTTCGGCGTTAATTGCCGTGATTGACCAGCTTATTAAATATTTTGTACTTCAGTATCTTGC
Source organism: uncultured Clostridia bacterium (assembly GCA_947589485.1). Classification (GTDB taxonomy): domain Bacteria; phylum Bacillota; class Clostridia; order Oscillospirales; family Acutalibacteraceae; genus UBA1213. The sequence goes on from CANQBK010000007.1 coordinate 28,772, forward strand.
TCCGGTGGGTAGTGTGACGGTAGCAGATAATCTTCTTTATTTTACTTATGTTGAAAACAGAGGCGCCGCTTTCGGCATTTTCCAAAACCAAGTGTGGCTGTTTTCGGTTTTGACATTCATAATGATTGCCGTATTTATATTTTTTATAGCCGCAAAAAAAATTGAAGGCAAGCTGTTTCTTATGTCTGCTATGCTTATTATCGGAGGCGGTATCGGAAATCTTATCGACAGGATATTCAGGGGCTTTGTGGTAGACTACATTTCGGTATCCTTTTTTCCTCCGGTATGCAACTTTGCAGACTACTGTATAACTGTCGGTGCGGTTTTGTTTGTAATCAGTCTGTTTTTTGCGGATAAGGTTCGCAAACCGAGTCTTGATTCTTCGATGTCTGCGGAAGGTGATGATTCCGAATGACGGAAAAAAGTATAAATGTACCTGCGGAGTATGCGGACTTGCGTATTGACAAGTTTCTTGCCGACAGCGAGCCGGAGCTTACCCGTTCTGCCGCAGTAAGGCTTATTGAAAGCGGAAATGTTTTTGTAAACGGAAAAATACCGTCAAAAAATTTAAAATTGAAACCCGATGACACAATATTGTTGAGTATACCCGAGCCAACTGTTCCGGAGGCGGTGCCGGAGAATATACCGCTTGATATTGTTTATGAAGACGGAGATTTGTTGGTTGTAAACAAACCAAGGGGAATGGTTGTACATCCCGCAGTCGGAAATTACAGCGGAACTCTTGTAAATGCTCTTTTGTATCACTGTTCAGGCAGTCTTTCGGGAATAAACGGGGTACTCCGTCCGGGGATAGTACACAGAATAGATAAGGATACAAGCGGACTTCTTATTGTTGCAAAAAATGATTTTTCGCATCGGATTCTTGCTGAGCAAATAAAGGAACACAGCTTTACCAGAAAATACCAAGCGATTGTAATAGGCAATGTAAAAGAGGATAACGGGACAGTCAATGCGCCGATAGGACGTCACCATACTGACCGAAAGAAAATGACCGTAACGAATGAAAATTCAAGAAATGCGGTTACGCATTATCGAGTTATATGCAGATACAGCGGTTACACACATCTTGAGTTAGAGCTTGAAACGGGCAGGACGCATCAAATAAGGGTACATATGTCTTACATTGGGCATCCTGTTGCGGGAGATTCTGTTTATGGCGGCAAAAATTACATTAAAAGTCTTAACGGTCAGTGTTTGCACGCCTATTATATTTCGTTTGTACATCCGAGAACCGGAAAAACCCTATCATTTTCCGTTTCGCTTCCCGACTACTTCAAAGATTTTATTGACGCAATAAAAAAGTAGGCGCCGGCGCAGGCGATTCGCGCTGTCGCTCGCTCCGCTCACTCTTACTGAAAACAAAAACTACAATCGCGCGGCGTTAGTTTATATATCCATAGTTAAAAGTTTCGGTCAAGGCACCGAGCCGGCACTGTCAATTCGCGGCGCAGTGCCTGCGCCCTCAATTCGCGCTGTCGTTCGCTCCGCTCACTCTTACTGAAAACAAAAACAACAGTCGCGCGGCGTTAGTTTATATATCCATAATTAAAAGTTTCGCTCAAGCCTTTTCAAAGGCTTGCGGATTCCAAAGGCAGAGCCTTTGGCGGGTTTTTAAGGGCGGAGCCCTTAACTGCGCCGGAGCCCTTAACACTCATTTTCAAAAATAAAAAATAAAAAAGTATAGAGCATACTTTTTCTCCGTTAATGTTGTTTCAGCACGATTCCATTTTAACGGATTTAAAGATATGCTCTATTTCTTTGTTTTATAAGCTCTTTTCGTTATACCAACATCTATTATAGAATAGTCTGTATGTATTGTAAATTACTTTAATATAATTATATTTTACGGCTAAATCTTTTTTTAATAGTTGTTTATAACTTCGATTATATCATCGTAATAATATATACCATCTCCTTCATAACGGTGATTTGCGGAATTATATGTTACATTATTTGCGATAATATATGCTTTATTTTTATCATATACATTCTCAAGTGATTTTTTATATTCTTGATGAGATACATCTACATCGTTAAATTTGTAAAAAAATATAATATGCCCATTTTCATCTCGTTGAATATCCGGATTTCTTTTCTCACCATATTCTCCATCGCAAAGTAGTTTGAAAGTACCATTTTCCATTGTATATACTTTATCATGATAGCTACCCATATGTCCTCCGGAGTCACAAAATATATTTTGTCCTTCAATGTACGAAAAACCGGAAATAGACATCCATTGTTGTTTAATAATTTTTCCGTCATAATAACTGCACAATTCATCTCCTCCAGCAGTATTTCCGTGATTTATATATAGTTCCGGTATCTCGTCACCATTAATATCGACCAATTTATAGAATTCTATATATTCGCCTGTAAATGTATTTGTATTCTTGTCATATTCATTGATATAGTCAATATATGCCTGCTTCCATTTTGCATTTGTTGATTGTACTTGTTGGGAAGTATTTTCTTGAACATCATACCCCAAAATCTTTAGCGTGTTATTTGTTTCGTTAATATTGTTTTCGAGGTCACTCTTAGAATTAGAATTGAAAATAATATAGGTTTGTTTGTTTTTCCATTCTGTAAGTTGTTTGTTAAATTCTTCTCTACTTACATATTCATTATCGATCTTAAATTTACTATTTCCGGGATCAGATTCATAATCCTCAGTGATACTTTTTACTGTTTCAAAATTGTTTTTTGTTAATTTACTCCATTCGAAAACAACGTATGTCATAGGATTCTTTTTTGTTAGAAGCAAAGTTTGTCCGTTTTCTTCGCAGTAAGCTATTTTATAGATATATTCAAGACCTGATTCAAATGCAAAGAAAAAAACATCATTCTCAAACAGAGTAATTATTTCTTTACCGTTATATCCGAAAACCTTCATATAATAAGGTTTTTCGTATCCATCTCCATCTTTAGTAGGTCCATACACACATAATAGTTCCTCATTACCATCTTTATCGAAGTCAATCAGTTTTGCATAACTAAGTCCGGTCATTTTATAAAGACCGTTTTCATTGATATCATCAACCACTTTACCGTTACCGTATTTGTCGATTAATGATTTAACCTCTTTAAGATATGCGGCATACATTTTTTCCGTGTTTTTACTTACCAAAAGGTAATCCATATATTCTACAGCGGACGACTCAATATTAAAGCCTAAACGCTCGGAACGATAAACTCCATCTGAACTCTCCGCTTCTAAGGTATAATCTCCCGCAGAAAGATTTATAAAAAATTCGCCATACTGATCTGTAGTAATAGTTTTAAAAGGTACGTCATCGGTATCTGATTTGTAAATTGAAATGGTACATTTATCTTTGAAATCGCTTAAATTACCATTATCATATAATCTTGTTATTCCCATCAAAACGCTTTCGTTGTTATTAGCAGAAGGAATTTTTTCTGTTTTATACACTTCAGCTCTTTTGACAGCATTTTGAGCATTAACAAGATATTTATTCATATAAATAATATTCCCGCTATCGGCATCTATTTGATACTTTTCATTTTCAATCGGAACGGTAGCCGAGGAAGTAAGTAAATATTTAATATAGTCAGCCTTAATATCGGGATTTACTCCCCACATTAAAGCAACCACACCGGCTGTTATAGGGGCGGCATAAGAAGTACCCTCCCCATTTTCACCGTCAAGAATAGTTTTTAATTCAATGCCCGGTGCATATATATCTACTCTTTCGCCATTAACGGAATGATTTGCACGATTATTAGTTTTATCAGAACTTCCAACAATAATAATTCTGTTTTTTACGGCTGAATCTGTAATTGCTCCCATTATATCGTATTTTGCATCATAAGTTATATTATCAAGCTGAGTGAATTTATTTAAGTCCTTGTCTTTGTCTTTATCAAATGCTCTAATTCCATATGGATGATCACTTGATACATCACATTTAATCCATGTATATCCATTATCGTTGCCGGCAGATTTAATTATGACAAATTCTTGACCTAAATCAATGTATTTTTTCAAAAATACATTAAGCGAATCGGAATAGTATTTTAAATCTGATAATGCGTCTTGTATTTCATTTTGTGCAGCCACAGTAATCTCATTATTTCCAAGGCTTATATTTATTATTTTTGCATTTTTTGAAAGCAATGTCGCAATTCTATATTTGTACTCCATTATAGAGGTAAAATGTTTAAATTTATCCCCTGAACCCAAATATGAATATGCGAATAGATTGACATTATTAGCTGTTCCGTCTATTCCATAGTTATTGTTTTTTTGTGCTGCTAAAAAGCCTAATACATTTGTGCCGTGATGTCCATATTTTTCATTTAATTTTTCTGTTTCATTGTTAATTGCATCTCCATTCTGAAAAGCATAAGCCAGATCTTGGTTGCTAACATCAAAAACAGTATCAAAAACGCCGACATTTACCGACTGATATGTGTGTGATTCCTTTTCCAAATCAGTCAATTTAACAGCTTCACGCCACCAGTTGCCATTGTTGCTGTATTGTACACTATCTTCGTTTGCTTCTTCGTTTAATAAAAGTACCTTATGTAACTTTACAGATGAATTATCAAAATAATCTGATAATTGTTTCTGAATATCAGACAGCTTATTATAATCTGCATTTTCAAATTCAACCTGATAATCATTCGTAAATTCAATACAGCCTACAATTTTACCGTTAAGCTGTTCAACCTGATTATTAACATCGTCATAAGTATATTTTTTATCAACTGTCATCAATAGCTGTGAATTAACAAACGCTGTATTATTTTCAAAAGCTATTTCTTCATCAGAAAAACTCTTAAATTCTATTCTCGAACCGCTTTCAGTTTGTTCTGCATTTGTCAAAGAGCTATTGTTTTCATTGCTTGTTCCTTCATTCGTCAAAGAGTTATCGTTTTCAATGCCTGTTCCTTCATTTGATTGTGTTGAGCAAGCAGACAAAAATATCATACCTGCACACAAGATAATTGAAAATAATTTAATTGTAATTCTTTTCAACCTTGATCACCCCTGTCATTTAACATTTTCATTTTTAAAGTCATTCATTACATACTTTAACAAAACAGAAGTATTGCTTCCGTTTAAATCACAGTATTTCAATGTCCAAAAATCAACTCCTGAGCCTTGTTTGGATATTGTATAATATATTTTGTCATCGTATATTATAAAGTTATAGATGTATTGCTCGTTCACTTTTGCGGAAATAGGCAAAACAAAATATTTCATATATTTAGATTTTGAGGAATCAATCGTTCTGCCGCTTGTTTCTGTTGTTTGGGCATAATAAGTTGTTCCTTTATTTTACACAAATAGTAAGAGAAAGTATATAAGTGTATCAAAAAAGCTCAGTGTTAACTGAGCTTTTTTGATAGACCATACCGAACAATAAACATATTGTTCGGTATTTCCTTAATGTTTTTATTATGTGGATATATAAGAAGGTTATTAGTTTGTAATTGTTCTTTCGGTTTCTTTGTCGAATATATGAATCTTTTCAACGTCAAAGGCAATTTCAATTTCTTCGCCTGCTTCTGCTGTGGACGAGGGGTCAACACGAGCGATTGCGGACGTTCCCTCAATATTAAGATAAATGTAGATTTCATTACCCATAAGCTCGGTAATTTCAACCTGAGCTTGAATAATGCTTTCTTCTGATCTTTCGAGGAATTCGGGTTCATCGTGAACGTCCTCGGGGCGAATACCGAGAACAACTTCTTTGCCTACAAAGTGCGAAAGAATGTTTTTCTTATTTTTAGATTCGGGAAGAGGAATAACATAGTTGCCGAATTGTATTCCGTAATCATCTCCGGAACGTACAATTGTAGAATCAATGAAGTTCATTTGAGGTGTGCCCATAAATCCGGCAACAAACTGGTTACAGGGTCTTTCATAGAGGTTCTGGGGAGTATCTACCTGCTGAATAAATCCGTCTTTCATAACAACAATACGGTCAGCCATTGTCATAGCCTCTGTCTGGTCATGCGTAACGTAAATGAATGTTGTGCCGAGCCTTTTATGGAGCTTGGATATTTCCGTTCTCATGGCAGTTCTCAGCTTTGCGTCAAGGTTTGAAAGAGGCTCGTCAAGAAGGAATACTTTAGGGTCACGAACGATAGCACGGCCAAGAGCAACACGCTGTCTTTGACCGCCGGACAAAGCCTTTGGTTTACGCTCAAGAAGGTGAGCAATATCAAGAGATCTTGCGGCTTCTTCAACACGTCTTCTGATTTCTTCAGGCGGCGTTTTACGGAGCTTTAGTCCGAAAGCCATATTGTCATATACTGTCATGTGCGGATAAAGAGCGTAGTTCTGGAAAACCATCGCAATATCTCTGTCTTTCGGTGAAATATCGTTCGCAAGAACATCACCGATATGGAGTTCACCTTTTGAAATATCTTCAAGACCTGCAATCATACGCAGAGTTGTAGATTTACCGCAGCCCGAAGGACCTACGAATATAATAAACTCCTTATCCTCAATTTCAAGATTAAAGTCGCTTACAGCTACAACGTTTCCGTCATAAATTTTGTAAACATTTTTTAATGATACACTTGCCATAATAATCCTCCTGAGTTCGCTTTATCGAGAGCGTATTTGTAAATTCAAAAATTTAACACTATTACTATAACAGATATTTTCCAAAAATGAAATACTTTTTTTTACTAAAAAGGGACGTTTGTATTTAGATATAATTCACATAAGACAAAAAAAATTTGCGTATATTGTATAATATGTATATATAAATACCCTTTAAATAGACTTTGTTCGTTGTAAAATGTCAATTTTTTCGTGTTCAAAAAGTTCACGATATTCTCCCGGTTTAAGATTTTCGTCCAGAAAGACATTTCCTATTTTCAGTCTTTTGAGATACAAAACATTTGCACCGACGGCATTAAACATTTTTTTGATTTGGTGAAATTTACCCTCGCATATCTCGACAAGTGCGGTGTTTTTATCCGTTATCTTCATTTCGGCGGGAAGAAATGCCGTTTCCCCGTATTTTATACCCTCTTTAAATTTGTCGGCGTCGCTTTGGGTAAGTATTTTGTCCGTTTCTGCAATATACAGTTTATATACATGGTTTTTGGGGGAAAGCATTTGGTGTGCGAGTTTTCCGTCATCTGTAATCAACAGGAATCCCTCTGTATCTTTATCAAGTCTGCCCGCCGGAAAAAGACCTTTTCTTTTCAATTCGGGAGAAAGCAAATCAATGACTGTCTTTTCATACTTGTCATTGCTTGCCGACAAGACCCCTTTTGGTTTGTTCATCATTATATAGATATTTTTCTTATATGTAATTTCATTTCCGTTTACCGCAATGCGTGAAACCTCAGCATCGTATTTTTCATCGGGGCGTTTTACGGTTATTCCGTCAACCGTAACAGCGCCCCTCTTTATCATATTTTTTATTTGACCTCTTGACGCAATATTTTGCGATGCAAGTATTTTGTCTATTCTTTGCTTAGGCATAAATTCCTCCGTTTTGTTTTTAATATTCTGTTTAATGTTCCGATTACCCTTGATTATAAATAAATCAATTTTAACACATAAAATAACATTTTACAATTTATATCATATAATATATCGGAGGGGAGAGAATGGAAACTGTTATTTATATCGTCAAAAAAGGCGATACGCTTTATAATATAGCAAAAATGTACGATACAACCGTCAATGCGATTGCAAGATATAACGGCATTATAGATCCGGACGTTTTAAGCGTTAATCAGGTATTGAGAATACCCGTTACAACTGTACCGGAAGATAAAGGTGATGAGTATACCGTAAAAAGCGGAGATACGCTTTATAAAATTGCAAGAAATTACGGAGTAAGCGTTTCCGATCTTATTAATCTTAACAAGCTTACAACTCCCGATCTTATATATCCGGGACAGGTCCTTAAAATTTACTGATGCTTTGCCGGCTTGCTTTTTACTGTCAGGCCGGCTTTTTTTCCGTTATTTTAAGAGCGGCAATATAAAATAAACAGCACAAAATAATCTTTGCCAAAGCGGCGGCAGTACCCAAAGCAGGCAGCAATATACACAAGGTACACGGTAAAGTTATACATATAATCGGGCGTATTATGCTGTCGAATATTTTAATTTTAATTTTTGTTACGCTTACCAATTTCCATATACTCATCGTCGTGTTAAGAAGCTCCGAAAAAATTATAACTCCAACAACGCCGGTTATTCCGTAAATCGGAACTAAAATATATGTCAGTATCACCCTTATTATCGAATCTATAAGGTTAAACACAAGATAACTGGTTTGCTTGCCAAGACCTTTAAGCATACCGTCTGCAACCGAATCAAGATACATAAACGGTATAACCGGAGCAAGCATTGTCAAAAATATTCCTGCCGAATCGTTATGGTAAAGCAGGGAGCAAATAGGCGACGCAAAAAACATAAATATGACTGTTATCGGTATTGAATACAGCAAAGTAATGTTGAACATTTTTTCGGTCATATATTTGATACCGTTTTTACGTTTTTTTATGTTTGCCTCTGCCATTTCCGGTACGATAAGCATTGCAAAGGGCATAATAAATACAGACGGAAAGGTCAGTACGGGCATAGTCATACCGCTGATTATTCCGTACTGTGACAATGCAAATTCGCCATTGCTGCCGTAACGCTTTAAGCCGAACGGAATAAGTACGTTTTCGACAGCCGCCAGACCGCTCCTCAGGCATGAATTTGCGCTGACGGGTGCCGCAACGGGAAGTATTTTTCTGTACAGACCGTTTACCTTTTTGGAACTTATACGCAGCTTTCTTATGTCAACAGCATAAAGCAGGACCGCATAAAAAAATGAAATTATTTCGGCTGCCGTTGTACCCGTTACCGCAGCGCTGCACGCCTTTGACAAATCATCGGGTTTAAAGTATACGATAATGAACATAAATACCGCTATTTCAATAACCTGTTCCAAAAGCTGTTCTCCGGAGCTTGGAAGCGTTTTTCTCTGTGCGGTAAAATAACCTCTTATACAGGCGGAAACAGCCATAAATGGCAGGCTTACCGAAAGTATTCTTAGAGGTTGTACGGTACGGGCATCTCCCAAAAATTTTAAACCTAAAAATTCAGACGAAAAGAACATTATTCCGCCGAGAACTGAACCGAGTATAAAAGATATGAGCATACACCTTTCGGCAGCAAATTTGGCGTTTGACGCTTTGTTTAACGACATATAATCTGTGACGAGCCTTGTAACGGTAAGAGAAAAGCCCGCGCTGACAGCCGAAGCAAAAAACAAATATATACTTACTATCAAACGGTAAAGACCTATGCCCTCGCTCCCGATTGTGTCCGACATATATATACTCGAAAACATTGCTATTGTCCGTATTACAAGGGAAGACGACGACATTATAACTCCGTTTTTCACAAACAAACGCTTTTTCATGGGTCCACCTCTTTTATTACGCATTGTTTATTGACTGTTAAAGGTTTGTATTATAAAATATATGATAAGCAAAATGAACGGGGAGTTACCGAATAATGTTTAAGTTAAGACGTTTTTTAAAAAATTATAAGCTCCAGCTTACGATAGGACCTTTGTGTAAGCTGACAGAGGCGATTTTTGAACTGCTCATTCCTTTGATAACCGCAGATATAATTGATACGGGAGTGGCAAATAAGGATATTAATTATGTTGTCAGACAAGGGCTTTTAATGCTTTTGCTCGGTATTTTGGGGCTTGGGTTTGCGCTTGTGTGCCAAAAGTCAGCGTCGGTTGCCTCTCAGGGATTCGGCACACAAATACGCAATGCTATGTTCAGCCATATAAATAAGCTGTCATACAATGAATTGGATAAAATCGGTACGCCGTCGCTTATAACAAGAATGACAAACGATATTGACAGGCTGCAGCTTGCCGTTGCAATGCTTATACGGCTTGTAATAAGAGCGCCGTTCCTTGTTGTAGGTGCAATTATTATGGCTGTTTCAATAGATATGAAAATGTCCGTTATATTTATTTCGGCGTCGGCACTTATAGCTTTGGTACTGTTTTTGATAATGTACAAATCCGTGCCGTTTTTTAAAAAAATCCAAAAAATGCTTGACAATGTTTCTTTGACGTCCCGTGAAAATCTTTCCGGAAACCGTGTTATCCGTGCGTTTTCAAAGCAGGAAAGCGACGGGGAACGGTTTAACGGGAAAAATGACGAGCTGGCAAATGCCGCCGTCACTGTGGGAAAAATTTCCGCCCTGTTAAACCCCGTTACTTATGTTATAGTGCAGGCTGCCATAATTGCAATTGTATGGTTCGGCGCGTGTTTTGTGGACAGCGGGGAGCTTCTTACCGGAAAAATAATAGCGCTTGTAAACTATATGACGCAGATACTGCTTGCTATGATAGTTGTTTCAAACCTTGTTGTAATTTTTACTAAAGCATTTGCGTCCGCCGCAAGAGTAAATGAAGTATTTGACACAAAGCCGACCGTTGTAGAAAAATCCGAATGTAATGTTGAAACAGATGAAAATGCTCCCGCAGTAGAGTTCCGCAATGTGTCGTTCGGATATGCCGATAACGGGTATTCTCTTAAAAATATCAGTTTTAAGATAGAGCGCGGCTCTACGGTAGGCATTATAGGCGGTACCGGCGCCGGTAAGTCAACACTTGTCAATCTTATACCGAGGTTTTATGACGCTGTAAAGGGCGAGGTGTTTGTCGGAGGAAATAATGTAAAAGAATATTCTTTCCACCGCCTTAGAAAAAAGATGGGGATAGTACAGCAAAATGCGGTTTTATTCTCCGGAACAATAAAGGATAACCTGTTATGGGGCAAAAAAAATGCTGCCGATAATGAAATAACAAAAGCACTTAAAATTTCGCAGTCTTATGAGTTCGTTTCAAGAATGCCGCAAAAAACAAATACAATTGTAACAGCGGGCGGAAGAAACTTATCCGGCGGTCAGCGCCAGCGGCTTACAATTGCAAGAGCGCTTATTTCGGAGCCGGATATTCTTATTCTTGACGACAGCTCAAGCGCTTTGGATTATGCCACGGACGCCGCGCTGAGAAAGGCTCTGAAAGAAGAAACACGCAATATGACCGTTATTACGGTATCGCAGCGTGTTGCGGCGATACGGTATGCGGATAAAATCCTTGTGCTTGACAACGGGGAGCTTGTCGGTTCGGGCAGTCATAACGAGCTTTTGGATAATTGCCCGATATACAGGGAAATATGCCTTTCGCAGCTTAAAGAGGAGGAGATTAAAAATAAATGAAGAAAAAAAGTAAAACAATAAAAAGAATACTTTTTTATGTTTCACCTTACAAATCAAAGCTGATTATGGCAATTATTTTTGCAACATTATATGTACTCCTTAACCTTACCGCGCCCATATTTATAGGGTTTGCGATTGATAATGCGATTGAGAAAGGCAGGGTGGATTTTGTTGAAATAGGCAACCTTTTACTTATAGTAGGCGTTACCGTTCTTATGTGCGCTTTTTTTCAATGGCTTATGAACTTATGTATAAACACGGTCAGTTACTTTACCGTGAGGGATATGCGTCGGGATATTTTTAAAAAATTCAATACGGTTCCCCTAAAATATATTGACTCCCATCCGCACGGTGACCTTATAAGCCGTATGATTAATGATACCGACAATGTCGGTGACGGGCTGATGCAAGGTATAACGCAGTTTTTTTCAGGTTTAGTAATGGTGCTGTCAACATTGTGCTTTATGCTTGCAATCAATGTTTATATTGCAGTGGTGGTCGTGCTTATTACGCCCTTGTCAATGTTCGTTGCAGCGTTTATTTCAAGATTATCTCAAAAAATGTTCAGAGAACAGTCAAAAACTCAGGGAGAAATAAGTGCGTACATTGAGGAGTATGTAGGGCAGCAAAAAACCGTAAGGGCATTTGGATATGAACGGCAGTCACAAGAGCAATTCCGTGAAATCAACGAGCGTTTGCGTGTGTGCGGCGAAAAGTCCCAGTTTTATTCTTCCTTTGCGAACCCAAGTACAAGATTCGTAAACGGTATAGTAACGGCAGCCGTTTGCGTGGTCGGTGCGATAAGCGCAATTAACGGAGGTATGTCCATAGGCAGTATTTCGGTATTTTTGACATACGCAAATCAATACACAAAACCGTTTAACGAGATAACAGGTGTTATTCCTCAGCTCCAGTCCGCGCTTGCAGGAGCGGAACGTATATTCAATCTTCTTGACGAACAGAACCAAAAGCCCGATAAAAAAGATGCGGTAATATTAAACGGCTGCAAAGGAAAGGTGGATATAGAAAACGTCAATTTCTCTTATAGTCCCGATAAAAAACTTATAACAAATTTTAACCTGCATGTAAAGCCGGGACAGCGTGTTGCCATTGTGGGACCGACGGGCTGCGGAAAGACAACAATAATAAATCTTCTTATGCGTTTCTATGATGTCAACAATGGAAATATTTATATTGACAATACGGACATATACGATATAAAACGCAAATCCCTACGTTCGCTTTACGGTATGGTGTTGCAGGAAAGCTGGCTGTACAATGCTACCGTGCGTGACAATATTGCTTACGGAAAACCCGACGCAACCCTTGAAGAAGTGAAAGCGGCGGCAAAAAAGGCATTTATTGATAATTTTATTGAACGTCTGCCAAACGGATATGATACGATAGTTACAGAGGAGGGAACAAATTTTTCGCAGGGACAGCGGCAGCTTATATGTATAGCGAGGGTAATGCTTTGTGATCCGCCGATACTTATACTTGACGAAGCTACGAGCAGCATAGATACAAGAACGGAAATGAAGATACAGGAAGCGTTTGATAATATGATGCGCGGCAGAACGAGCTTTATAGTTGCACATAGACTTTCAACCATAAAGAAAGCCGACATTATCCTTGTTATGAAAGACGGTAATATAATCGAACAGGGAAATCACGATTCACTTATTCAAAAGAAAGGCTTTTATTACAGGCTTTATAATTCTCAGTTTGCAAAAAGTTAGAAAATATTATAACTGTTTTTACTGTATGTACGCAAAAAGCGGAGAGGCGATACGGCATAATATATTGCCGTATCGCCTCTTCAGCTTACTTCATATACTAAATGATAGGTAAAAAGCAAAATTAATCAATAACTTTTATCCAACCCTTTGGAGCTTCAATTTTACCCATCTGAATACCTGTAAGTGTATCATAAAGTTTTTGTGTAATGGGACCCATTTTTTCCGTACCGCTGGGGAAACATATTTCTTCACCGTGATTATAGATTTTACCTACCGGAGAAATAACCGCAGCCGTTCCGCAAAGACCACATTCCGCAAAATCCTTTACTTCATCAAGATAAACTTCTCTTTCCTCTGTTTCAAGACCGAGGTATTCTTTTGCCACGGTTATAAGGGAGCGTCTTGTTATAGAGGGGAGAATACTGTTTGACTTAGGTGTAACTATTTTGTTGTCTTTGGTTACAAACAGGAAGTTTGCACCGCCTGTTTCCTCTACTTTGGATCTTGTGGCGGCGTCAAGGTACATATTTTCGTCAAAGCCTTCTTTGTGAGCCGTTACTATTGCGTGGAGACTCATAGCATAGTTAAGTCCTGCCTTTATGTTTCCGGTTCCGTGGGGAGCCGCACGGTCAAAATCGCTTACTTTGATTGTAAGGGGTTTTACACCGCCCTTAAAGTAAGGACCTACGGGAGTGGTAAATACTCTGAACTGATATTTTTCAGCAGGGCTTACGCCGATAACCGGATTAATTCCGAACATATACGGGCGAATATACAAAGAAGCTCCCGTACCATAAGGGGGAACGTATGCTTCGTTTGCACGGACAACCTCTTCTATGGCATTTATAAATCTGTCAACGGGGAATACCGGCATTTCCATACGTTTTGCGGAATTTACGAGGCGTTCGGCGTTGAGATCGGGTCTGAAAACGACAATATTGCCGTCTTTTGTTGTATAGGCTTTCAAGCCCTCGAAAATTGTTTGTGCATACTGAAGAACGCAGGCACATTCACTCATTGTAATCATATCGTTTTCTGTAAGTGTACCGTCGTCCCATTTTCCGTCCGCATATTCGGAAACGTATCTTTTGTCAGTTTTGATGTAGCCGAAACCGATGTTTGACCAATCAATATTTTTCTTATCCATTATAAGGACTTCCTTTCGGTAATTTGAATACAACAATATTATATAACCATTTGATTTTCGTGTCAATTATTCAAAATACATTTTTACTACTGATACAGCAAAAATCTTGATTTTTAATAAAAAATATATTGTGCGATTGACCGAGCGGAGCATAATCAATGTTTCGGATTATGTAATTATAACTTGATTTTATATATTTAAAAATCGGTCTAATATGACTTTACGATTTCAAAAAGTAAATTATTGTGCATTTTAAAATTACTTTTATGTTATATAATAAAATAAGTGGATATACAATTGCTTTTGGATTAGCAGACAATATTTTATGCAAAAGTATAATTAATATTTTATGCAAACGTATGATTAATGAGGTGATATTATGCCGTCTTGGGCTATTTGGTTAATAATAATTGTTATAGGAATTATCATTATTGCGGTTGGCTTCAGAAGTGCAAACCACAATTATACAATCGGAAGCGGTATGTTTAAAAACAGTGATGAAAATTTAAACAAAGATGAGCATATCGACCCGTCAGACTATGATTATTATAATAAAAAAGGAAAATTGAAGTAATAATTTAACGCAAGTCCTAAAGCAATTATGATATATTCACAGTTAGTTAAGGGCTCCGCCCTTAAAAACCTGCCAAAGGCTCCGCCTTTGGAATCCGCAAGCCTTTGAAAAGGCTTGAGCGAAACTTTTAATTATGGATAAAATAACTAACGCCGCGCGAATGTACCTATCTCTTGCAATAAGAGCGAGCGGAGCGAGCGACAGCGCGAATCGCCCGCGCCGGCTCGGCGCATTTTCGCCCGCCTTTTTTAAAAGGCGGCAGGGTCAAGGGACAGCGTCCCTTGTCGCAGTCCGCAGACTGCGAAACTCTTATTACTTCCAAAAAGCAGGAGGGGCGAAAAACAGTCCGGTGGACTGTTTTTCGGTGGGGAACCCACGCAAGGGGTTCCCCGTAAGCAATAAGTTTTTGTCTTTGTTAATGATAGTTAAGGGCTTCGCCCTTAAAAACCCACCAAAGGCTCTGCCTTTGGAATCCGCAAGCCTTTGAAAAGGCTTGACCGAAACTTTTAATTATGGATAAAATAACTAACGCCGCGTGAATGTACCTATCTCTTGCAATAAGAGCGAGCGGAGCGAGCGACAGCGCGAATCGCCCGCGCCGGCTCGGCGCCGCGAATTGAGGGCGCAGGCACTGCGCCGAAACTTTTAATTATGGGTAC
>CANQBK010000008.1 GCA_947589485.1 uncultured Clostridia bacterium
ATTATATGTCATTTCTTGCAAACAGGCGAAATTGATGCTATTTAAAAAATGTGTAACACATCATTGACAAACCAACAATAAAACAATGACAAACAAATAATTATGTAGTATAATCTAATCTGTAATTATTACAAAATATAAAGGAGATTAAAATGGACAACAGAAATTTTGAAAAAGATATGGAAGCGTTTGACATTATGCTCGGAATAAAATTTTGTGTAAAAGATATTGTCAGCTTTACGGAAGAAAAAATTGATATAAAATATACGGAAAGAAAATATACACAGTATATTGAAAACACCGAAACAGCAGATTTAACAAAATCGGCGCTGTTTGTAACAACTCCCAATCCGCTGTTAAAGCGTTCACGCAGCCATTGAACGGCGCATAGCCGCACTCACTCAAAAGGCATAAAATAATTGATATGACGTGAGCGGCATTTAGGGATTGTACTCTATACTCATTGTGGGTTTTGCGTTAAGATCGGTTGACGCAATATGACCCGCAAGATACTCATAATAGCCTTGCGCCCCTACCATTGCGGCATTATCTCCGCAAAGCTCCAACGGCGGAAAATAATATTTCATATTACGTTTTTCACATTCCTCCGCAACACGTTTCCTTAAAAGCGAATTTGCCGAAACTCCGCCGGCAAGAACCGCCTTATTATAGCCCAGGTTTTCCGCAGCTTTCATAAAATTTTCCGTAAGGCAGTCCGTGACCGCCTTTCTGAATGATGCGGAAAGATCCTTTATCGGCAGTTCCGTTCCCCTTTGTGACGCATTGTGTATAAGATTTATTATCGCCGTTTTCAGTCCCGAAAAACTAAAATCATAAGGCGAACCGTCCACCCTTGGGTGCGGCAATTTAAATGAATCGGGGTCGCCTCCCTCAGCCGTCTTATCAAGATGAACACCTCCGGGATACGGCATACCCATAGCCCTTGCCGCCTTGTCAAAAGCCTCGCCGGCGGCGTCGTCACGGGTCCTGCCTATTATTTTCATATCCGTATAGCCCTTTACCTCTACGATATGGCTGTGACCTCCCGAAACAACCAGACACAAAAAAGGCGGTTCAAGCTCAGGAAAGGCTATATAATTTGACGCTATGTGTGAGCGCAGATGATGAACAGGAACCAAAGGCAGACCTGTTGACAAAGAAAGTCCTTTTGCGAAGTTAACACCGACCAATAGCGCGCCTATAAGCCCCGGAGCGTGCGTAACGGCTATTGCATCAAGGTCATTAAAAGACAAATCGGCACGTTCCAAAGCCTCGCTCACAACTCCGTTTATTGACTCGCAATGCCTGCGTGAGGCAATTTCTGGAACAACACCACCGTACAGCTTATGCTCCTCGACCTGTGTGGCTACCACGGACGAAA
Source organism: uncultured Clostridia bacterium (assembly GCA_947589485.1). Taxonomy (GTDB): domain Bacteria; phylum Bacillota; class Clostridia; order Oscillospirales; family Acutalibacteraceae; genus UBA1213. The sequence continues at coordinate 1,382 of CANQBK010000008.1, forward strand.
GAACAGTTCTGCCGTTTTCCGTAACGGCAGCCGCCGTTTCATCACATGAACTTTCAATTGACAATATTTTCATTTATAAATCATTCCTTAATTTTTCGTATTTATATTTTATATACAGGTAAAATACTCGTGCAGCCTGCGACTTGCTTAGGTAAACGGGAAGCACTGCACGTTAGGTTAAAGGACTTCGCTCCGCAGCAAGAGTGAAGTCCTTTTAACATTCAATTGCATTTCCGCATATATACCTGTCACAACAGCTTTGTCATAATAAGTGCGTCCTCAGTAGGGTTTCGGTAGTAATTTTTACGCAGACCCATTTCCGTGAATCCCAGCTTTGTATACAATGCCAAAGCACTTGCGTTGGATTTTCTTACTTCGAGTGATACAAAATCGGTTTTATGCTGTTTTGCGCACTCACACGCACGGTTAATAAGCATTGTTGCGGCTCCCTGACGCCTGTACTTCGGAAATACCGCAATATTTGAAACAAAACAGCTTTCGCAAACAATAAAAAGTCCTATGTATCCAACAACCTCCTCACCGTCAAGAGCCGTAAAAAAATGTGCCGTGTCGTTATGAAGTTCTTCTTCAAGGCTTTTGTATGACCACGGCTGAGAAAAACATATTTTTTCAAGCTCCGCAAGTGCGTCAAGGTGTTCAGGCGCCATTGGTTTCAATATAATCTTCACTGTCATCACTTGTCTTTAATATATTTTTATAGTTTTTCAAAAGATATTTACAAAACTCGTCTATCGCTTCTTCTATATATTTTCTGCACAAACGGTAGGTAACAAGATCCATACCGAACGGGTCGGGTATTCCGCCGCCCAGTATATAAATTTTTCTGCTCGGCACGCCCACACTTTTAAGCGTTTCGGCATGATAGTTGGTCATAACCACAAAAATATCCGCTACCTCTATGTCATGCTCACGGATAATTCTCGGTTTATGATGACTTATATCTATTCCTATTTCGTTACAGACTATAACGGCATTTTGGGACACCTTTTGACCATCGCAAAATCCAAGAGCCGCACTGCTGAAAATACTGTTAATTCCGTATTCTTTTGATTTTTCGGCATATATTGCCTTTGCCATAGGACTGCGGCAGGTATTGCCCGTACAAACAAACAAGACACGCAGCATAAATTTAACCTCCCATATTTTATTAATATATTTATTAACACTGACAAAAATCAAATAAAACAATAAGGCAAACATTATTTGTCCGTAAAATATCAACCTTTAGCTTCATACCACGTCTTGCCCGTTCCCGCATCAGCGGTAAGCGGCAGTGACAGACTAACGGCATTCTGCATTTCCTCGCTCAAAATCCGTGCGGCTTTTTCAGCCTCATTTTCGGGTGCTTCTACTATAAGTTCGTCGTGTACCTGTAAAACGAGCTTTGACGACATATTTTCCTTTTTAAGCCGCCTGTAAACTCTTATCATAGCAATTTTTATAATATCCGCCGCCGTTCCCTGTATAGGCATATTTCTTGCCACTCTTTCTCCGAACGCCCGCAAATTATGGTTAGACGAAACCAGCTCCGGAAGATAACGCCTTCTGCCAAACATCGTTGTAACATAGCCGTCAGCCTTTGCCTGTTCAACAACATTCTTCATATACCTGTCAATACCGGAATACAGTGCAAGGTAATCATTAATATATTTTTCGGCTTCCTTTCTTGTGACCCCAATATCCTTTGAGAGCGAAAAGGCACTTATACCGTACACTATTCCGAAATTTACCGCCTTTGCGCGGCTCCTAAGTTCGGGGGTAACAAAATCGTCGGGAATATTAAAAACCTTTGCTGCAGTTGAGGTATGAATATCAAGATTATTTTTAAACGCATCGATCATAGCTTTGTCGTTCGCTATGTGTGCAAGCACTCTTAGTTCAATTTGTGAATAGTCGGCGTCAACCAAAACACAACCGTCCTTTGCCGTAAAAAACCGTCTGAACTCCTTTCCGCGTTCCGTGCGTACCGGAATATTTTGCAGGTTAGGTTCGGTAGAGCTTATCCTGCCTGTACGGGTTTCGGTCTGGTTGAAACTGGAATGTATTCTGCCGCTGCCGTCTATTACCTTTACAAGTCCGTCACAATATGTCGATTTGAGCTTTGTGACCGTTCTGTACTCCAAAATATCGTCAACAACGGGATTGTATTTTCTAAGCTCCTCCAACACTTCGGCATTTGTCGAATATCCGCTTTTTGTTTTCTTTTTGGCAGGAAGTCCCAGCTTCTCAAAAAGGGCTGTTCCAAGCTGCTTTGGGGAATTTATGTTAAATTCATACCCCACACGGTCATAAATCCTTTTTTGTAATATGTCGGCTTCTCTCTGCAATATTTTACCGTATTCTTCAATACCGTTCTTATCCGCCGCAAAACCAGTGTTTTCCATTGATGCAAGAACCTTTGCAAGGGGAATTTCTATTTCATTAAGCAATTTTGCCTGCTGCTTTTCGTCAATTTCCTTAGACAAAACATCAGCCAAAGGAGAAAAGACGGTAAGCACATTTTGTTTTACGCATTTATAAGGTTCAACGCCGTACTCCTGTGCAAGCCTCGTTACGGAATAGTCCGAGGCGTTCGGGTTAAGCAAATATGCCGCCAGCACAGTGTCGAACACGATATTTTCACAATCCGTACCGCAGCTTTCAAGCACGGCAAAAATCGGTTTTGAATCGTGTGTACGCAGCGTTATGCTTTTATCCGAAAACAGCCTTTCCAAAAAAACATCAAAATCGGCACGGAACCTATCCATAACATATATACACTCGCCGTCGTTCAGGCTTATTGAATTTATGCTTTTACCGTCGGTTTCGGCAATAAAATCGACTTTCTTGTTTTTAAGCCTTTCATATACCGTCATAGGGTCGGCGCCGTCATCAAAGCTAAGCTCCAAAATCTCATTTTGTTTAACACCGCTGTCTTGAAAAACATTTGCGTCCGCTTTAAGACCCATTTTTTCTATCATCTTAAAAAATTCGAGCTTTACCATTATTCTCAATGCTTCGTTATCATCGCGCCGTGCCGGTACATAGTTTTTAATATCCGTATCTATGGGGGCATCTGTCCTTATGGTACCCAACATTCGGCTCATATAAGCACTTTCTTTGCCCTCCGACAGTTTTTTGCGTATACCGGGTTTTACATCTATGGTTTCAAGATTTTCATAAATATTGTCAATATCGCGGAACCGTATAATAAGATCCTTCGCGCTTTTTTCACCTATACCCGCTACACCGGGAATACAGTCGGAAGAATCGCCTTGAAGTGCCTTTATGTCAATAAGCTGTGATGGGGTCACGCCGTAAACCTCCGCTATTTTCGCCTCGTCATAAACCGTGACCTCAGGTTTACCGAATTTTGTAGAGGCAATTCTGACCGTAACGGCGGGTGAAACAAGCTGCAAACTGTCACGGTCACCCGTTGCAATTATACATTCGTTTCCATCGACCGTACATTTATGGGCAAGGGTACCAAGTATGTCGTCAGCCTCAAAGCCTTCGCAGGTCACTGTCCTGTAACCCAGTGCGGCAAGAAGCTCTTTTAGCGGTTGAAGCTGTGACGCAAGCTCATCGGGCATACCGTGTCTGTTTGATTTATAGCCCTTATATGCCTTATGACGAAATGTTGGCGCCTTAAGGTCGAACGCAACCGCGACCGCATCAGGATTACTTTCGTCCAAGAGCTTTTGCATAGTTGTCATAAAACCGTATATGGCGTTTGTATATTGACCGTCTTTTGCGGTCAACAGCTTAATACCGTAAAAAGCACGATTAAGAATACTGTTTCCGTCAATTACAAGAAGCCGCATAAAATCCTCCTTAAAAATACAGACAGCGGGATTTTGTTTATATGCTCTTTGGCGTATCCTCGTTGTTTGGTCTGATACTGTCCATAATGCCCACATTTTTTCCGTGGTGTATATATACTCTGGGCACTCTTTTTCCGACAAGGCAAATAAGCTCATAGTTTATTGTACCCGTCATTTTTGCCATATCATCAAAAGAAAACGTATTGTTTTTTCCATCGCCTATAACGGTTATTTCGTCACCGACTTTTACACCGTCAATGTCGCTTATATCAAGCATAAGCTGGTCCATACATACTCTACCGATAACGGGAGCTTTTTGTCCGTGTACGGTCATAAACGCTCTGTTGCCCAAACTCCGTGTATATCCGTCAGCATAGCCGACAGGCACGGTTGCAACTCTTGTGCGTTTATTCGTCACAAAAGTTCCGCCATAGCTTAACGGTGTATTCGGTTCTACCGTTTTTATTTGCGCGATAACGCTTTTTATCTGCATTGCCGGCTGTAAATCAAGCCTGTTGCCGATTTTTGATGACGGAGATAAACCGTAAAGAATTATCCCTGCCCTAACGCAGTCATAATACGAGTCCTTATAGTCCGATATTGCGCCGCTGTTTGAACAATGGACAACCTTAAAATTTATTCCCCTGTCTTTCAGCTTTTCTACAATGTCGGAAAAACATTCAAGCTGGTGAAGAGTAGGTTCTTTGCCCTCGTCGCCCTCGTCCGAAAGCGCAAAGTGGGTAAATATACCCTCACTGACAAGATTAGGCAATCTGCATACACGCTCTATTTGATCGACCGAATCTTTGTCACGGGCAATATTTTGATACATAAAACCTATACGGCTCATACCCGTATCGGTTTTTATATGTATTTTTACATTGACTCCTGCACTTAGAGCATTTTCGGAAAGCTCCGATGCGTATTCTTCCGAAAAAACCGCCTGGCTTATATTGTTGACGGCAAGAACGTCCGCCATATCGGGCGGAGTAAATCCAAGAATCAATATAGGGAGCTTTATTCCGTTGTCACGCAGCTGCATAGCCTCCTCTATATTTGATACTGCAAGGCGCGACGCACCCATTTTTTCATAAAGTTTTCCGAGGAACACCGCTCCGTGGCCGTAGGCGTCGGCCTTAATAACGCACATAATCTGCACTCCGCTGCAAACCGTCTGCCGTATTACGTCAAAATTATGCTTTATTGCGTCAATATCGACTTCCGCCCAAGTCCTCCTTAAATATGTACCCATAAATTATTCCTTCTGTCAAATTAATATTTACAAAAAATTTGAATTTTATCCTAAAGTATCTCGGCAAGACCTAAACGTATTACAAATATTCATTACAGACAAGCACATACCGTCCGTCTTTTATAATATGTCTGCCCATATACTCGATTAAACAATATACTGTAACCGCCGGTATTTATCGGAATAATATATTCTTTCAAACCGCATACGGCTATGTTATAAGTATACAAAAAACGCGCTCCAATTTCAATACCCGTGTATAAAAATCAATTGACAGTCATTAAAAATATGCCAAAAAAGACACCGCGCAAAGCGATGCCTTTTTTGATAAATCAGAGTGAAACGATAAGCCGGGTTCTGTCGTGAACAGCCATCTATCTTGGCAGACCGTTACCGATACTGCTCAATGCCACCCGTCTGAAGCCATCGGGCCGATGATAACACTTCATGTCGGTGTTGCTCCGGATAGGGTTTACATGGCCATACAGTCTCCTGTATGCCGGTGAGCTCTTACCTCGCCTTTCCATCCTTACCTGCAAGCAGGCGGTATATCTCTGTTGCACTTTCCCTGGGGTCACCCCCGGCGGCCGTTAGCCGTTATCCTTGCCCTGTGGAGCCCGGACTTTCCTCGGATACATTTGTACCCGCAGCTGTTTATCTCACTCATAATGATTATAATATAATGCTCGGCTTTTGTCAAAGATTTTTATTTCGACTAAAAACATTATACTTAAAGTATAATATAAATATACAATACATATTGTACAATATATTATCTGTAAAGCACTTCCCAATATGTCGTTTTGGTATTCTGCCTTTTGTCGAGGTTGGGAATATCAAGCTCGCAAAAACATAACCTATTACTGCCTTTACTTTTTGTATGTATGATCGTATCAATTATGATACAAAGCGGTGTGATATATGTTACTCTATCGCCTCAAATTTTAAATTTTCTTTTTTTACATTTTATTACTTTAAGATAGAAGATCGCAGGACGGATCAATGCTGAAGCTGTAACCGTTATCGGTATAGGATACTTTGATATTCTTGGGATAGTTTGTCATATAATCGCTGTCAAATTCCTTATAATCTCCGGGACTGTCATCGCCATATTCATAAATATATCTGATTACAAAACCTTTGAATAACCTGCTTCTTATATTAATACCATCTCCGCCGTTCGTTATACACTCATCTAAAAATTCTCTTTCATAATGAATATATGAATCAAAGTGGCACTTTTTACCCGGAGGCAGGGCGTCGGCAGCAGATGTATCAATATCAAATGTATTTTCCTCAAACTCCGGTATAAAATCCGAGTCAAGCGGTAAAAAATAGAAAGCCTCGTCATAATAGTCGCACCTGATTCCGGTATTTACACGCGGTCCGGATCCTTCCAGTTCGGCAAAGTTGCCATAAAAAACTACCGGTCTTCCGTCTACCTTGACTATCGTACCGTTTTCAATCCTGCCGCTTGCATAGTCCGGCTTATACGGAGTGAGGTTAAACGGTATTATACATTCGTCTGACAGATCACTGTCATAGTCATAATACATTGACAGTTTTGTGCTGTCGAGGTCATACCCGCCAAACGCACATATTATAGCGATTTCTACTTCGCCGTCATTTACACTATAAAGTAGACCGTCTGTTTTATGTACGTTTCCGTCCTTATCGTACAAATGAAATCTCTCGGAACCGGTAAAATGGTTTATCAAATCAGAAGCCCTTTTGCCATTATCCGTGGTAAGACATATTGTAATAACGGTTGCCGTGTCATAGTCTTCCTCGTTTTCGGAGAAAGGAAAATAACTTCCATATTTTTCCATAACATTATTATATTCCGTACCGCTGTATTGTTTTGACGAAATAATCTGAGCCTTAAAGTGTTTCAGTTTGAGATCTTTCTCGGTGCTGCTGTTTTCTTTATTGCTGCTCTCCGTGCTGCTGCTTTCCTCCGGTTCACTTGATGAGTTGTCTTTGCTGTACTCCGCTTGATAGCTTTCCTGAGAGGATACGTCGGAATAATCTGTCACGGGGATATTCGGCTGTCCTGCGGAAGTAAAGTTATTGACAACGAAAAAAACAGCAACTCCGATTATAGACACAAGCACAATTGATGCTGCGGCTATGATGACCTTAGCGGCGACCGATAGCCCCGTTGCCGCTCCGACAGACGAGGTCACTGTACCCGTACTGCCGACTGCGCCTGCGGTATTTGGAACCGTACCCGCCGATTCATACGCCCCCGAGCCGAAAGGTGCGGACGGCTGACCGCTTGCCGATGACGATACGGACGACTGACCGCCTGCCGATGCGGGCTGAAACGGTGGTGATGATAAGCTGACAGGCAACATCGAAGATTGACTTTCCGAAACAAATACATTTCCGAGAAGAGGAAAGATAGGAACAGCGGCATAAATTTTTGTTCCATTTTTCTCAAGTTCAAGGATTTTTTCCTTTATCGTCTTTCTCGCAAAGAAAAGCCTTGTTTTGACCGCATTTTCCGTACATTCGAGAGTTTCCGCAATTTGCCTTATACTCATATTATTATAGTAGAATAATATGACAGCAAGCCTTTGCCCGTCGGGGAGATTATCTATTATTTCCATAATAAGTCTGCGTGTTTCCGCATTGTCTGCGGCATCTTCCGGCAGAACGGAAATATCGTCCTCCCTAATATTCAGAAGATTTACGTCAATATTTTCATCATCTGTGGAAAGCGGAAATCTATTGCACTTTTTCAAAAAATCCTTGCAGATATTGGCGGCAATAGACATTATCCATGAGGACAAAAGCTCATAATTATATACCTGTGCAAGATTTGTATACACCCTGACAAACGTATCATGTGTCAAATCGCTTGCATAATTCTCGTCCTTTACCAGTTTAAGGCAAAGAAAATATACTTGAGAAACATTATCGGTGTATATCTTTTCCATAGCGCCGCTATCGCCGCCGAGCGCCGCTTTAACCAGTTCTTCATTTGTCATTACACATCATATCCTTTTTATATTTTAGATAAGAAATAAGAAAACGGTGTTTTTAATGTATTTTCACAAAATTTATTATACATTACATCACTCATTGTTTCAAGAATTTTGTCCGTTCGTAATATCGTGAACGAGGGTGGGAGCATACGGCGTGAAGAAAACGCCATACTTTTGCGTTATTCGATTACGGTATCATAACAAATATTAATACGTTGTAAATTTCGTTCCGCAAGCTGTTTTAACCGTTTGTCGGCGTTGGCGATAAGACGATTTTGCGCCGCTCGAAAAGTCGTAGTTATCGGTGCAAAACAACAGCACCACATCAACACTAAAATTCTCTTTTTCATTTTTCTACCTCCGTAAAATAATTTTGGTAATCCGCTATTAATTAGACGATTGAGCGTTGCAAAAGGTTTTATAAAATTCAAAAAATTTTTTTATTTGTCTGCCGCTCCCCGAATGATATGCGTAGCCTTTGTATGCGTTTTTTGTAACGGCTATTCAAGAAAGCGGCCTTTACGGAAAAACAAACGACCCCCGACAAAGTTCGATAAACTCTGTCGGGGATCGTTTTATTTGGGTGTGTCCTCTTGTTCTAACTTAAGTATAGAAAAGAGGTCGGAATAATCAAACGAAAATAAGAAAAACAGTAAAACTTTTCTTGTGAAAAAATAACCTTGGTTACTTACAAAAATCTTCTGCTCCAACGGAACGGAAGAAAATAAATAAACTGAAAAGATAAGAATGAAAGGATTTGTGCGAATGTTAAACAAGATAGTTGGCAGGCAATGCCGGATTTTCGGTATAATCAATCCGGCAAAGCCGCTGACGGTTTGGAACTATCTTCTGCGGCAGAATTTTCCGTTTTTACTGTTGACGGTTCGGAACTGTTTTCTACGGCAGAATTTTCCGTTTTTACTGTTGACGGTTCGGAACTGTTTTCTGCGGCGGAATTTTCCGCTTTTACTGCTGACATTCCGGAACTATCTTCTGCGGCAGAATTTTCCGTTTTTACTGCTGACGGTTCGGAACTGTTTTCTGCGGCAGAATTTTCCGTTTTTGCCGCTGACGGTTCGGAACTGTCTTCTGCGGCAGAATTTTCCGTTTTTTCGGAAATACTGTTGTCCGTTTGCTCCGACGGCTCGGACGAAACGGAGGGAACATAGTCTTTCGGCGGAATACGGAGTATTGCTCCGACCTGTATACTATCTGTATTTTCAATATTATTATATGCGGCTAATGCCTCTATGGTGATATTGAATTTTTCTGCAATTTTCGACAAAGTATCTCCGCTTTGCACCTGATATACGGTATTTGGTGTTTCTGTTACAATGTGGGGATCTTCCTGCGGTTGGGGGGCAGGATCTGTACCGGTTGCTTTAGCTGGAATTTCAATTCTCCATGTCGGTGAAAGTTTAACTTCTTTTGAATACTTTGCATAGGTTGAAAATGATACAAATACTAAAGTTGTGATAAATAAAAGAAGAAAAGCCAAAGCACATAAACAAGTTTTTTTATTAATAGCTCTTTTGAATTTCTTCATCACTTCAAACCTCCCCCTAATTCTTTTGATTTGCTGTAATAGTAATGGACGGCTCACTTGTGTTAGATAATGGAAGAGTTTCTGTAAAAGAATATTCGGTTATATCCAATACAATAGCACAGGTATGCGTAGATTTATTTCCGGCTTCAAGCGATATTGAATCACTGTTTTGTAAAACCCAAGACACGGGCAATGTTAAATAACTTGGATCTGCAGCGGGCATTGGTAAATCTGCGGGAGGATCAGAGGCAGGGTTATTGGAAATTGTTGATTTTAACTCTTCTTTTTTAACTCCGTCAACATACAGAACAGCTTTGACACCATTTGAAAACAGACTTGGTAATTCACCTATACTATAGTTGAACCATTTGGGATTCGAGAGATCTATAAGCATATTTGCACGAAAGATCAGATCGCAGTTAATATCAACCTCGGAAATATTTCCTCTTTCTTCATTGCTGACTGTAAAGGCACATACTAAAAGTTGGTTATCATTCAAGCCAGTGAGGTGTTCACTTTTATATTTTTCTGCTTCTTCCGGTGTCATTTGTTTTGCTTCAAACGCAAATTGTGCCGCATTAACCGAAAAAGGAGGAATTGTTACCGGTTCTGATATATATTTAGCATAAGATGTGCCGACAGACGCCATAAGAGCGGCAAATACAAGAGCAAAGCAACTTAATGCCCTTATAGATTTCCTTTTTTCGGACTTTTTTGGACTTTTTTCATACTTCGGACGGTATATCCGAAAAAGTTTATGCAGTTTTATATCCGGCTCTTCGGTTTGAACAGCCTTTTTTTCATTATACCCTATCATGCGCTTTGCCCACCTTTCTAATTAAATAACCGGGGAGAAAAATTAAAATTCCCAACGCAAGCAGAACCGAGCATATCCCCGGAGGAGTACGGAGCCAATAGAGAAAACTTCCCACACCCGGCAGGACTGCCTGTACCTTTCCTTTAATTTGTGTTGGAGAGAAAGGGGTGTCCTCGGTATTGTTTGCGTCGCCCTTTGTGACAGCCTTACTGCCTGTGAGGGAAACAAGGCGGTGTGTTATAAGACTTCCGTCATCGTCTTGATATATCACTATATCTCCCGGTGTATAGTTGTCCTGTTTTTGTATTATGAGCAGTGAACCCACGGGCAATGTAGGCTCCATACTGCCGGAAAGTACCGTGGCATTTCCCCAGCCGAACACGGTCGGCAAGGGATTACCCGCTATTCGGGAAATTGTCATATATCCCCAAAACGCCGCCGCTAAAAGTATCAGAACAGTAACAGCCGCCGTAATGACCCTGCCTTTATCCTTAAATAAATTCTTCATATTCATCATCATGTTTATGACGGATAATAAGTGTCAGACCGATTGCCGCAGCCGAGCAAACTCCCAAGGCTATAAACGGAACAATATCTTTGTTGTCGCCGGTCAGCGGAGGATTTTGCGAGCCGTCCGCTGCAACCGAATTGCTCGGATTGCTCGGATTGCTCGGATTGTTCGGCTCGGTCGGATTGCTCGGATTGTCCGGCTCAAGCGGATTATCAGGTTGATCCGACCCTACGGCATCACCGCTTTGTTCGGCGGAACAGCTTATTTTAAGAATATATTCCATACTCTCTCCATAGCCGCTTGCCGCTTGGGCTGCCTTTATTCCGAGGGCGGTGTCACGTTCGTCATCAACATCTCCGTCCCACTGCCATTCGAGAGTATAGTTATTATCCGATTCATAGCTCAGCTTTGATAAGAAATCAAGCCCCGAAAGATCGACCCACTTGTCATCGCCGCCGACAACGTATCCGTTATTGTCTTTAAGTCTGTATTCAAAAGGAATGGCGTTCTCCTCCGAAGCGTTTGTTTCTATATTGAAAGAAAACTCGCAGTCTATCGGAAAACGTGCCGTATTTTCAACGGAAAACGAATAACTTCCCTTGCTGTACGGAGCTACGATTGCTCTGCCGCCGAACTCGTCGTTTGCAAATATGTTAACTTCGTTTGTTTCCGACCAGTCCTTTCCGTTTTCGTCACGAACTATCAGAAATTCATTGTTTGCGGAATCGGGGTCTGCCTTGGCATAGGCTATCTGAGGTGAGGTCAGAAAAAGACTTGCCCCCAACAGAACCGTAATGGAAGCCGCCATACATATCGGAAACGGACGAGTATTTTTCGGATTTGTACTCATTTCCATATTGCATACCTCTTTTCATTTATCTTTTTTCAACTCTTAAAGCCGCAGCTCACCATGTATTACACGGCGAGCTGTGCCGTTAAAAGCTGAACCGTTCGGGGAAACCCCGGCCGACTGCTCCCACTCCACGTTCGGGCAGTCAGCTTATATTTTTCAAATTTATTAGATAGCTTTATGTTCTGCCTGTTCAGCTTTCAGCGTCAATTTATCAAAGGTGATTTTTTGACCTGCCAATGCTGTATCGCCTGAATCTTTGCTACTATCAAATTCCCAGTTATATCCTACATAAACTACTTGTTCTGATTGGGGCTCAATCACTACACCATCTGTTGCAAGGGTACCAAGATTTCCTGTTATATCCGATCCACTTGTCGGATCAGTCCCTGTAAATACTGCAAGAGAGAGACCGCTATTGCTTACATCAGTAGCAGCACCAGAACCTTGGGTAACAGTTATTTTTGCAGCAACTTCACTATTGTTTTTTATTGTTATTGCCTCATAACCCCATGTTCCGGGTGCGGGCTTCGTAGGAATTTCAGCAGATCCGGAAGTAGATGAGTGTATGTCAGTAATTGAAAGATTATCAAACGATGCTGTATCCCAAGGTTCACCATTTAATTGAACATCCCATTTGGCTGCTGTGAAAGATGCATTAGCCTCTTTCTCAGTTGTTACATACTTAGCCAAAGTGCCGCCGAGTACGCAGGTCATGAGCATTGTGCTGCCGAATACACAAGCGGCAGCCTTAAGAATACCGTTCTTTTTTGTCTTGTCCATTGTAAGAACCTCCTAATTATAATATAATGTATGTAATTCCGACTGCTGCGTGGTCAACAGTCGGTAACTACCAAATTTAATAGCACCCCGTCAGATTTTATCTTCCGTATCCTTTTTTGTTTCCTTTGCCGTAAGATATTTGTACCGCTTCTTGCGTTGGCTTATCCTTGACGGTACTGTGAAAATAAGGAATATGACAAAAATAGGAAGAATTACGCATAAAATCATACCGATAGGCGTCTGTATAAACAGCAGCATATTTCCCATTCCTGCAAAATGTGTGCTGTAAACACCGAGTATCTGTTCCGCTCCGACAGTATCTCTGTCGGGGGTGTTGTTGGCGTCTCCCTGTGTGGTGTACACGGTTTTTCCGTTTTCTTCGGAAACCTTAACAATACGGTGTGTCACATAAACATCGCCGCTTCGGTAGCAAACTACCGTGCCTTTTTCATATTTATCGTTTTCCGATGTGTTGCGGATAAGTATGAGATCGTTCTTTTCAAAGGACGGCGACATACTTCCCGATTCGACAATCAACGGTGTAATACCGAAACAACTCGGCGGAACATCAGGTTTGATAAGAGAGCTTATGAGCAGTATAACGTTGATTAAAAATCCCGGAAACAACAGCACACACAAAACTATACCTATTATGTTGGCAACACTAAGTTTCGATTTATGGCGTGCGATTCGATTTTGCTGTCCTCCCGACAAATTTATCTCATTGCTTACTGTTTTTTCAGACTCCATATTTTGGCTCTCTCCGTTCTTCTTATCGTTAAATGTTCGTTCTGTCGCTTTTTTAATGCAACATAATCGACATTATGTTGCATTAAAAAAATAAAAATTCATGCTTAAACTATACTAAAATTTTTTTATAGGGAAAAAAGACATGAAAATATGACCTCCTGCCTTTTAACAAAAATTTTGATAAACCGGGAGGTCTGTTTGCTATGCACATATTTTAAAAAATGAATTTTTTTATTAGAAAATGAATTTCTTCATCGGAAAAAGTTGTTGACATTTAAAAAATATAGTGATATAATATGTACACAAAAATAATAAAAAACATTTTGTGGATTTTGTTTTCAACATAATGTCGATTATGTCACCAATTAAATGTTGGTGATTTTTTTATAGTATTAATCGCATATTTTCTATCTGTCGGCGGTGTTCCGCACCCGTGGAAATAATATAAATCCTGGTTGTATTGATACTGCTGTGACCAAGAATATCAGCGAGCTTTGCAATGTCTTTCTCAATATTATAAAATATTCGAGCAAACAAATGCCTGAGATTGTGTGGGAAAACTTTTGAGGGACTTACTTTTGCCTCCGCACAAAGGGATTTCATTTCTCTCCACACTGTTGTTCTGTTGAGCGGCTTTCCGTTTCTTGCGGTAAAAACAGGGCCCGATTTTATCCCGTGTACCGCAATATAGCGAAGTAATTTTTTTTGAAGTTTATTAACAATGAATACCGACCTTGTTTTACCCTTGCATGAAACAATCGCTTCGCCTTTACGGACAGCTTCTTCTGTTATATACTGTAATTCACTCACACGAATACCTGTACTGCAAATAGTCAGTAAAATGAGATACAGCCTGTTGTCACTTTTTTTCTGTGCTGTCCTGCATAAACGCTCATATTCCGCTTTGGTAAGCTCCTTTTCTTCGGAACAGAAAATCTTACGCTGAACCTTGATTGTTTTAGCTTTGAGGTCGTGTCTGCCAAGATAGGTAAACAGGCTGTTAAGTGACGCAAGCATAGAATTGACACTGCACACTGTATAACCGCCCTCAATAAGACTTTGCTTGTATTCAATAACCGATTCCTTGGTAATTTCACCGCCCGAAAGGAACAACATAAACGCTGTAACATCTCGTATATACTTTTGAATTGTCGATAAGCTCTTTTCCTCATTTTCCAGATGATTTTTGAAAGCGGATATTATTTTTTTCGTTATTTTTATTTTTTTCATTTTATACACCCCCGCTGATTTTGATTATATTTTACCCCAAAATCACGAATAGAAATACATATTTATATTTTTTTTGCATTTATACGAGGGCGATATTACTTTAAATATTAATATCTCGCAGGCAATCGAAGAGTAAAAAATATAATCCCGTAACCTGTAATTTGAAAATTCTTTCTCATATTACAAGAGATTTTTCAGCGCATCAACGGTGGAGCGTCTTGTAGTATAGTCTTTATCGGTATGATAAATGTGGGACTTCAAGTCCCAAATAAAAAACTCCGGCTGATTGCTCAGTCGGAGTTTAAAAATTACTTATCCCTATAGTGAGAACCACACTGAATGATTTGAATAGTATCGCCGACAATACGGTAAACGATACGATTTTTTTCATCTATACGTCTGCTCCAATATGAATGAAGATCGCCGGAAAGCGGCTCCGGTTTGCCGATACCATCATAGCCGTTACGGTCAATATCATTTATGAGCTTGAGGATTCGTTTTAAGGTTTTTTTATCTTGAGTTTCCCAATAAGTGTAATCTTCCCACGCCTCATCAGAAAAAGACTTAATCATTATCCTCTATTGCTCCAATCTCATGTACAGTTCCACCGTTTTTCTCCATTTGTGCAGCAGAACGTTTAAGGCGTTCTATATTAGCAGGCGAATAAAACGGATCCGAATCTGTTGAAATCTCAAATGGTATTCTGTGTTGTCTTACAACCGTCTTAGCAAAAATGCAAAATGCGGTAGTCATACTCATTCCGACATCCGAACAGAAAGCATCAAACTGCTTTTTCAATTCCTCATCCATACGGATATTAATATTGGTTTGAGCCATAAAAACATCCCCTTTCTATTTATAGTATATTGTATTTGATATACATTGTCAATAAATTTATTTGCAATATTAAGTACGTTTAAGAAGAAAAAGTTATCGGTAACGAGGAATTTTTTAATAATTTTATCGCAGAAAATCAATTTAAGCTGAATAGTAATATTGCAAAACAGGCAAAAAAGGACTGCCGAAGCAGTCCGAAAAGTATGATTCTTTTTATAATTAAATAATAATCAATGTTTTAAGAAATATACATTAAGCGAATTTCAAGCTCTTTGCAGAATATTGACGAAAAAGAAAATGTCTGATATAATGAGCGTCGCAGAGTGTACCATACACGGTAGGCGGTCAATCTTGCTCCCGGAATCGGGAGGTGGTGCTTATGTCATGGACAGAGTTTTTAACTTTAGTCATTGCCATTTGCAATGTTATTACATTAATAAATAACATACACATAAAGAAATAACCGCCAAACTCCCCAGTAAAGCGGTTATTTCACATCGCAACATTGGGAGCGACCGTCTATCGGTACGCTCTGTATTTATATTATACAATTCTATAAAAAATATGTCAAGCAGGATATACTTAGTTTTAGGAAATATACATTAAGCGAATTTCAAGCTCTTTGCAGAATATTGACGAAAAAGAAAATGTCTGATATAATGAGCGTCGCAGAGTGTACCATACACGGTAGGCGGTCAATCTTGCTCCCGTAATCGGGAGGTGGTTGTATGACATGGAATGATTTTTTCCAATTCATAATCGCAGTTTGTAACATACTGCTTGTCATAAAAAACTACAAAAACAAGAAATAACCGCCCCAGCTGTCAACTAAGCGGTTATTTCTTATAACATACTTTTGGGAGCGACCGTCTATCGGTACGCTCTGTATTTATATTATACAATTCTATAAAAAATATGTCAAGCAGCAATACTTTGAATTTTACAGAGTATCTCCTTGCAGGTTTAAGCGAAAAACAGTCCTGTGGACTGTTTTTCGGTGGGGAACCCACGCAAGGGGTTCCCCGTAAACAATAAATTTTTGCCTTTATAAATGATAGTTAAGGGCTCCGCACAATGGGCGAAAACATTCGGGTTTTCGGGAATGGTAATGTTATAGCCACCCCCCGCCCTTTCTTTATCTGCAATCTTTACACCATGATTGATTGCGAACTTCTCCCGTTCCCATCTTTCTAAAGCCAAATTCGCTTAAAGGCTTTTCCTTTCCACAATGCGGACAAATCCGCGTTGGTTCGCTACCGTTATAACCATGAGATTGAATAACAGGCTTGTCGTTATTAGAACCGTTTTTCTTTCTTCCAAACATAGAAATACACTCCCTTTTAATCACTTGAAAAGCGTAGTGAAAACATTGTTTTCCATATCGGCAATGTTATAAAGCTCGTCCAATACGTTAAAAGTTTCCTCAAGGTTCCGTCTTGCGCTTGTCCAGCCGCCGCCGTCCGTAATCCACACAAACTTGAAACTCGGAACGACTTTTGCTTCTTCTGCAATCATTTTATAACTTCTTGCCGTTTCATTAAGCTTTGAACCGCCGCTTGTGTAGAAATTCGTTTCGATAACATAGACGCAAGAAGGGGACTTTACAACAAAATCCCAACGTTTCGTTGACGTTCCCTCTGCTGAAATAGCAGAAAGATCAATGTGCCATTTCTTTTCTATTTCCGTCAAATACATTTCTTTGTAGTATTCAACGTGGGCTTTCTTCAAATAGCTTTCAACCAAATCTTCCATTTGATGACCGCCGCGATTTTTGCGTCCGTTAGAACCTAACCCAACTTCAACACCTGTAACATAATCATACAGATTGCTAATAATATGATTTTGGAGCATATCAAAAAGCCCTGTATGCCGCATGAAATACTTGTACTGTTCAACACTTTGTGTTTTTCTGTCAAAGCGATAATTTACAGCCCCGTTTTCATCCTGACAGTAAATTTCATTTTCCCGAACTGCCAACAAAATAGGAACAGCCTTGATACATTCCGGGTACTTTGCAATAACGGATTCAAAATCCGCTTCAATGTTTTTCGATCCCACAAGCGAATTAAGGATACTTATTTCAATCTTCAATCGTTCGGCATTCTCATAGACCTTTTCAAAGTCTGTATAGTAACCGTAACCGTTTATCGACTGCCTGAAAGTAGAAAGCCATTGTGAAAATGTTCGTATTTTCATTCATTTTTCAACCTTTCTATTGATAACTGTATGTATTCCGCATTGTTATCAATCCCTATATAGTTACGTTTCAAATGCTTGCAGGCAACCCCCGTTGTAGACGAGCCGCAAAAAGGATCTAAAACAACATTGTTTTCTACTGTTGACGCTAACAAAATCCTTTCCAGCAAATAAACCGGCTTTTGCGTCGGGTGCTTTCCGAAACGCTTTTCAGCCGATGGCGTTAATGCGCCTGTCCAAACGTCCTTCATTTGCTTTCCGCCGTTCATTTCTTTCATAAGTTCATAGTTAAAGAAATGCCTTGCGCTTTTATCTGCTTTTTGCGCCCAAAGTACCGTTTCTGTACTGTGCGTAAAACAGCGACAAGCCATGTTAGGCGGCGGGTTTGTTTTCTGCCATATTATATTATTTATGATCTTAAAGCCTTCCTGTTCAAGAGCCATGCCCACGGAATAAATATTGTGCATGGTTCCGCTAATCCAAATGGTTCCGTTCGGCTTTAATACACGGCGGCATAATCTAATCCAGCATCTATTAAAATCGTGCTTTTCATCAATCCCGCCTATTTTATCCCAATCACCTTTATTTACAGATACAACTTTTCCCGCACTACAAGTAATCCCATCGTTTGATAAAAAATAGGGCGGATCGGCAAATATCATATCGACCTTTTCCGGCAGCATTTTTTCTAATGCTTCAAAAGTATCTGAAAGATATAATGCCGCGTTGTCATTGTAGTAACAAGGCTTTAATCCTTTAAAAAATTTTCCCATATCAATAATTAGTTATAAGGACTTCCTTTCCCGTCCGTTTGTTCGCATTACGGTTTATCATGCGCTTTACATCAATTGACTGTATATTATATCCCTCATATAACGAGCGCACCAAAGGAACATCGTTATTTGACAGCATAACTTTTGCGCCGATACCGTCTAACCGCTTGAACAGAGCGGCTAACCGTTTGTGATCCGCAAGGGTAAAACCGTCAATTGTGTAATCAGTAAAGGATGCTGTGACGCTTTCGGGAACATAAGGGCTATCAAAATAAACAAAGTCCCCTGATGATACCCCATTGCAAGCCCTTTCAAAGTCAAGGCAAGTAATAGTAATATCGGCTTTTTTCAGATATTCGGAAATAGCCCAAACATTCTTTTCGTCAATGGACTTTCCATTGACCTTGTTGTTATATGGGACATTGAACAAACCCTTGCTATTGACGCGATAAAGACCATTAAAACAATGTTTGTTAACCCATATCATAAGCGCAGCACATTCTGCGTCAAAGTCGCGGCTTAAAATTTTTGTATTGTACTGTTCCCGAATTGCGTAGTATAATTCTTTTGTGCAAGGCTTAGCGTCCATTTCATTAACCTTTGCAATGACGCTATCAGCGGCAATCTTTAATTGCGTGTAAAGGTTTACAAGCTGTTCGTTCACATCATTAACAAATGCTTGTGCGGGGGAAATTCCGAGCAATACGGCAGCCCCACCAATAAAAGGTTCATAATAATTGTTATAATCAGCGGGCATATTGTCTGCGATATGTTCTAACAGTTGAGTTTTACCGCCTGCCCATTTAAGCACAGGGGACATCTTTCTTTCCAGCATTTAGCAGACTCTCCTTTTCTATGCAAATGCCCGCGCAATGAACATGGTACACGCTCGGACACAAAAACCATGTTCTATTGTACCACAACCCCACCCGAAACTCAATGGACAACTTTTGAATTTTACAGAGTATCTTTTAGTATCTCCTTGCAGATTTAAGCGAAAAACAGTCCGGTGGACTGTTTTTCGGTGGGGAACCCACGCAAGGGGTTCCCCGTAAACAATAAGTTTTTGCCTTTGTTAATGATAGTTAAGGGCTCCGCCCTTAAAAACCTGCCAAAGGCTCTGCCTTTGGAATCCGCAAGCCTTTGAAAAGGCTTGACCGAAACTTTTAATTATGGGTATATAAATTTATTGCGCGCGATTGTAGTTTTTGCTTTCAGTACGAGTGAGCGGAGCGAACGACAACGCGAATCGCCCGCGCCGGCTCGGCGCGTTAGTTTCTTATAGCCTTTTTAAAACAATCAATAACATATTGCGCCTGCTCATCGGTGAGCTTGCTGTAAAGAGGCAAAGTAATTTCATTTTTATACATATTATATGCGTTCGGAAAATCTTCAATGTCAAAACCCATACGCTTGTAAGCCGTCATCATAGGCAAAGGCTTGTAGTGTACGTTCGTTGCCACACCGTAACTTGCCATTTTTTTGATGACCCTGTTGCGGTACTCCTCGTCCTCCCACATAATCTTTACAAGATATAAATGCCCGTTTGAACTGAACTTATCCTTATCGGAATAATGCTGTAAAACAGAAACCCTTTGGTCTGCAAGTTCTCGGTCGTAAAATTCTATAATCTGTCTGCGGCGCTTTAAAATGGACGAATAACGCTTGAGCTGTGCAAGTCCTATTGAAGCCATAATATCGGTCATATTACACTTAAAATACGGACCTATAATGTCATATTCCCAAGAACCAAGCTGTGTCTTTGCAAGAGCATCCTTCGACTGTCCGTGCAATGACAAAAGCATATACTGTTTGTACAATTCGTCACTGTTTAAATCGGAATGTTTTCTCCACGTTACCGCTCCGCCCTCACCTGTTGTAAGATTTTTGACGGCGTGAAACGAAAAAGCGGTAAAATCCGCAAGCGTACCCGACATTTGATAATTACGCTTTGCACCAAACGAGTGTGCGCCGTCCGCAACGACAATGACCCTGTTGTAAATATCCTGAATAGGCGCTGAGGGCTTAAACAACGAACGCTTACTGCAAACAGCATCAAAAACCCTGTCATAATCGCAGGGAACACCAGCAACGTCAACAGGTATTATAGCTTTTGTGTTTTCATTTATAAGTTCGGGTATACTGTCGTAATCTATTTGAACGGAATTTGGCATACAGTCAATCATAACGGGTTTTGCCCCTATATGGCACACCGCACTTGCGGTTGCAGTATATGTATATGCAGGAACAATAACCTCGTCGCCCCTTTTTATTCCGAGAATACGAAGCGTCATTTCAAGTGCGGCAGTACACGAATCAAAACAAACAGTCCTGTCACTCATACAAAAATTTGTAATCAGTTTTTCAAATTTCTTTGTTTTCGGACCCGTTGTTATCCAACCGCTTTTTAACGTATCCGTGACCTCGTTAATTTCTTCGTCGCCAATATCCGGCGGAGAAAACGGAATATTCATAATATACTTGTTCCTCCCCAAAAATATTAAAGGTTATTCTGAATTTTTGCCGCCATAAGTGTATTTTTCATAAGCATTGCAATTGTCATAGGTCCGACTCCGCCGGGAACGGGAGTAATATATGATGCTTTGGGTTCTACCTCGGCAAAATCAACATCTCCGCACAGCTTTCCGTTCTCATCTCGGTTTACACCTACATCAAGGACAACCGCACCGGCCTTTACCATATCCGCCTTTACAAATTTCGGTTTGCCGACCGCCGCAACAAGAATATCGGCATTTGAGCAAATTTCTTTCAAATTTTCGGTCTTGCTATGGCATATCGTAACCGTTCCGTTTTCGTGCAATAAAAGCATTGACATAGGCTTGCCGACAATATTGCTCCTGCCGATTACAACACATTTTTTTCCGCAAACATCAATACCCGCCGAATGTATAAGCTCCATAACGCCTGCCGGTGTACAAGGCAGAAAATGATAATCGCCAATCATAATTTTTCCGACGTTGGACGGGTGAAAAGCGTCAACGTCCTTTAAAGGTGAAATGGAATTTATGATAGCTTTCTCATCAATGTGTTTTGGCAGAGGAAGCTGACACAATATTCCGTTTATTTGGGGGTTATTGTTCAACTTTTCTATAATAGCCAAAAGTTCCTCTTGAGTGGTATCTTCGGGAAGAGCATATTCCTCCGACAAAAAGCCCACCTCGGCGCACGCTTTCTTTTTATTGTTTACATATACTCTTGATGCCGGATCGTTTCCCACAATAATTACCGCAAGTCCCGGGTCTATACCTTTTTCTTTAAGCAATTCACACTCAGCCTTTACATCGGCTCTTACCTTTGCCGATACTTCCTTACCGCTTATAATAACAGCCATAATAAATCTCCTTTATCTTATTGCGTAAATTTCAAATATTGACGGAACACATTATAAAAACTCCGCCGCTTAATATTTTACAGTACCGCTTTTTATGTCACTCACTGTTTGAGGGTTCATTTTTTTCAACAGCATCCGTAATTTTTTCGGACGTTTCCTTATCCGAAGCAAAGCCCTTTTTCTTAATTGCGTTTACAACCAAAATAACCGCTCCGACAATAAACGTAACTCCCGCAATTATCTGCGACACACGGAGTCCAAAAAACGGAGTATACAAACTGTCTGTACGAAGCCCCTCAACAAACATTCTTTCAAAGCCGTACCAAACAATATACATCAAAGCCAGTTGTCCGTCATATTTTCTGTATTTTATACCCCAAAAAAACAATATAAAAAAACCGAGCAGGCACCATAGGGACTCGTACAAAAAGCAGGGGTGAACACCTATATTGTTTGTATTTTCGCTGACCATTCTCCAAGGCAAATCGGTTTCTATACCGAACGCCTCCTGATTTACGAAATTTCCCCATCTTCCTATGCCCTGTCCTATAAGGAATCCCATACCCGCGACATCAAGTACAGCGGGTATGTTCATTTTTTTTATCTTAGCAATTATACAACCGCCCAAAACACTGCCGATTACTCCGCCGTATATGGCAAGTCCTCCGTTATGGACGGCAAGAATTTCATTTAGATGCTGCGAATAATAATCCCACCTAAAAATTACATAATACAGTCTTGCTCCTAAAATACCGCATATAAGCCCGACAAGTACACAGTCAATAAAATCATCACGTTTTATACCGAATTTTTTAAGGTTTGTAATCGCAAAAATCAAAGCAAGTATAAAACCAAAACCGATTATAACTCCGTACCAATATACGTTAAAAGAGCCTATTGAAAATGCGACAGGATTAATTTTTAGGTGAATACCCAATTCGGGAAATTGTACATTATACATACTTTTCTCTCCATATCAGTCATCTGTTCCCTTTACAACGGACAAACAACTGTTTTCGGGATCAAGCTGTTCTTTAAGTCTTTCGTTTACATCGTCACACGTCAGTACGGCAATATCCTCCATCGACTCAAATATTTTACGTCCCGTAAACTCACCGTTAATAATTTCCGACGCAATAGAAGAGGGGTGATCAAACCCGCTTATCAACTTTCCGTAAATACACCTTTTGGCTATTTCAAAATCCTTAGGCGAAATTCCGTTTTCGTGAAGTTCTTTTGTTCTTTTGCGAATTATTTCGGCAACCGCGTTGGGGTTCCTTGTTTCGCCGGAAAAGATAATTCCTCTGTATCCCATACCCTCAAGATATTCTGTTCCAAAACCGGAATTTATAAGACCCTTGTCAAGAAGCTCCCGATAAAGCGCCGAACCCTCTCCGGCAAAAGCCTCCAGTATAATGTTTGTACCTATCAGCTCCTTGTTTGAGGCAAAATGCTCAGGTGCTTTTTCCTTAAAGCCAAGTTCAAACATAGGAACGGCAACGGGCAAAACCTGTTCCGTATAATGTGTCACGACCTCATACGGTTCATTCGGAAAAATACTTTCCGTTTTAAATTCCTCATTTTCTTTCAGCACACTGTCGGCAATCTCTATGACCTCATCGGGTGAAGCATTTCCCGCCACACACATAACCATATTATTAAGATTATAGTAGCTTTTGTAACAGTTGTATAAGATTTCCGGCGTAATATCGGCAATAGTTTCAACACTGCCCGCAATATCAATATTTATGGGATGATTTTTATACATACCCTGCAAAAGGTTCATCATAACCTTCCAGTCCGCACTGTCCTCATACATCTTTATTTCCTGACCGATTATCCCCTGCTCTTTTGCAACTGTTTCTTCGGTAAAATACGGCGATTGAACCAAATCCAGCAATATTTTAAGTGATTCTCCGAAATTCTCAGTACAGGAAAACAAATAACAGGTAACATCAAATGAGGTATAAGCGTTTGCGGAAGCGCCTGTTTTCGCGTATTTTGAAAAGGCGTCGCCGTCCTCGCTTTCAAACAGCTTATGCTCCAAATAATGGGCGGTACCGTCAGGGACATTTATTTCCCGTCCTTTATATTTAAATTTTGAATTTATGGAGCCGAATTTAGTTCCCACAGATGCGTACACCGATCTGAAATTTTCCTTGGGATAAACGATAATTGTCAGTCCCGATTTGTGTTTCATTCGGTAATAACATTCGCCGACACGGCTGTTTTCTATCTTTGTAAAATTCATTAATAATGCCTCTTTTCGTAATATTAGTTTCCGATAACCGAGAACACCGTATCGAGCTTAATATAACGCGCAAGCTCAATAATATCATCCTTTGTAACCGTGTCAACAATTTCAGCCGCCTCGATCGGCGTCAATATGTCACTGCGGTTCATTCTGCCTATATAGAATGACTGAATTGCCGCAAGACTGTCAAGTGATGATATATAAGCATTTTTCAGCACCAGCTTAGCCGAATTAAGTTCATCGTCACTTATATTTCCGTCCGCAAGCTCTCTTATCTGCTCCATAACGGCTTTTTCGGTTTTTTCCGTATTTTTGTTTTCAACGCCGCTGTCGACTATCAATATTCCCTTTTCGTTATCAACACGGCTTGCACAATAATAGCACAGGCTTTGTTTTTCACGCACGTTGGAAAATAATTTTGACGTCGGCGTTCCGCCCAAAATTGCGGACATAAGCGAGCTTGCAATGCACTTTTGTTTATCCTGCGGGTACATACATCTAAAACCCATAACCAACTTTGACTGTACGACATCTTCTTTTTCCGAGATTCGCTTAACTTTATCAACTTTATCAATAACAATGCTTTTGCTTTCGGTTTTGCGCGGCTTGTTTTCAAAGTATTTTTTAAATTTTTCATATACGTTGCTCGGCTCCGTACTGCCAAGCATTGTAAGCTCGGCTTTTGAATTGTCAAGCAAGTTCTTCCACGCATTGTATATATCGTCAAGAGTCAGCTTTTCCACATCTTCTTTTTTACCGTACCGACCTATTGAAAACGGCTCGTTTTCACACATAATTTCAATACAACGGTTAATTGCATAAGTGCGCTTATCATTAAATTCGGCGTCTATATTTTCTATAAGCTGTCTGCGTTCCTGTTCCACATCTTCTTCGGAAAAATGACCGTCTGTAATATTCGGATCAAACATTATTGAACAAAGAAGTTCGGCAAGCTCCGTGGAAATCGACTCTCCGTCAAGGGTATATTTATCCTCTATACCGGACACGGATAATATTACTGCCTGATAATCCCCTATTCTTCTTACCGATGGGTACAAAGCGGCGCTGTACAGTTCTTCAAGCCTGCGGCTAAGAGCGGTAAAATCGGGGTATCTTTTACAGGAGCGCGTCAACACGCATGAAAGAAGCGCATTTGCGGCTGCCGTTTTACTTTCAAGAGGAGAAAGCAAAGCCGCACCCATACGTCCGCGTTTAAATCTACCGTCTGTAATGCTTGTAAAGGTCACGCCCTCACAAATTTCCTTTCGTTCAAAATCAGACATTACAACATCTCCATATAAATTAATTTTACAATCGTTTATATTATACCATAATATCCTTACATATAAAAGTATATTTTTAAATAGTGCAAAAGTTAATTTGCAATCCGGCTTAATTTTCATAGAGTGGCAGCACCCTAAATCGGATACTCATTAATATACACCCACTTTTATTTCCAACCGGAAAAGAAATAGTTATATATAATACTTAGAGTATTATGGGCAGAATTAAATTTATCAAACCATTGATTGTACAATGATTAAACGGTAACAACGGTTTATGTCAGCCGTCCTTTAGGGAAAAATGAACAAACCCCCGACAAAGTCCGGTAAACTCTGTCGGGGGTTGTTTTATGCAGCTATGTCCCCTTAGCCTTGACTTAAATATAACACAAAAGGGTAGGAAAATCAAGCGGAATCAAGAATATGTTTTAAATCGTGCAAAAGTTAATTAACGATTCGGCTCCACACAAAAATATTTTTTACAAATAATTAAAAATAAATCAAATTACCTCTTGCAAATTTTAATTTTATATGTTATTATTATTAAGCGATTTAAATTTGTATGCGCCGGTAGCTCAGCCGGATAGAGTGACTGGCTACGAACCAGTAGGTCGGGGGTTCGAGTCCCTCCCGGCGCGTGATAATTGTATGGCAGTAGGCGAGAAATTGATATTTCTCGCCTATTTGTTAAGCAATCAGGATTTTTCTTTGTTAAGGAATTGTTTTTGAGGATTATCCTCTGATAGTGAGCCTGTCGTTTAATTTGCGGTTAAGCGATGGGTTTTTATTGTTTACTTTTTCAACATACATTTATGTAAGCCATTGGCAATCATTCAGCCTTTTTCAAGGTATGATAACGATTTTTAGGTTATTCTCCACCTAAGTATTTTTTCATTTGCCAAAGTGCTATAATTTATGACAGAAATCTTAGGTTTAATGGAAGTGAGCAAAATGAAAGAGTATATTTTGATAGCAGGAGTTAATGGAACAGGTAAATCAAGTTTCAGAGGTGTATTAGAGGGACAAGGTGTTCCTCTCGGACATATCATTGATCCTGATCTTATTGCTAAGCAAAACAGTTTCAACGAAATATCAGCAGGAAAACAGGCTGTCAGAGAAATACAGAATTGTTTGAAGAACGGCGAAACTATTACACAGGAAACCACTTTGTCAAGCCATCAAATTAGAAAAACGTTAATGAAAGCCAAAGAACAAAGTTACAAAATAATTATGTATTACATTGGCTTGAATACGAAGTATGAAAGTATTTACCGCATTGCCAACCGTGTAAGAAAAGGTGGACACGATATTCCTCCCGATGATGTAATCAGAAGATTTACACACCGTTTTGAAGCACTTGACAGAATTGTTCCGTTATGTGATAAAGTTGTATTTTATGACAACGACAACGGATTCGTCAAAGTTGCAGAAATAACAGACGGAACATTCCTTTACACAAACAGTTATCGTCCTGATTGGATAGTGGAGTATTATAACCGTTTTATATCAGAATAAACTTTAAGAAGTTAAGAGGTCAACAGGTCAAACAGGACATATTGTCTTGTTCTACTGTTGGCTTATTTTTTTGCACACAAATGTCGGTATCCGACAAAATGGTTTTATTACAAAAAATAACGGGCTCCAAAACCAAACCGAAGTTTGATTTTGGAGCCCATATCATAGCATATAACAGTTTTTACCGCTTAGTTGCTGTAAACACCGTCTGACAATGAAGACTTAGAACCGCCGCCGCCGGAAACCAACGGATTTGATGTTAAGCCGTTTACCGACTCTACATACTCACGGCTCTTCCAGTAGGTTTCGTCAAACAAATCTGCAATATATGACTGCGTGTTGTCTTTCTTCTTGATAATGTATGTTCCCTCACGAATCACAAATTCATGCTTGCCGGTCACGGAATCCTTATAAGAAACCTTTGTGTCTGTCTTAAAGGTCACAAGCATCTTATCGGAGCTTGCGGTATTTGCCGAGAAGTAGAAATGCGGTGATGTTTTAGAGCTTGTTATTGTACCCGCCGAGGCAAATATTATTGACGGTGCATAAACCGATTTTCCGTCAGGACCTACCACCTTTTCGGTCAGCTTATCTTCCTTTGGTACGGGAACCGAGAATGTAACTGTTCTGCCGACCACAAGGTTGTTTGTAGAATCCCATCTGAAGTACATACTTCCTTTACCGAGGGCATAAAGACGTGAAGCATACGCGCTTGAAAGTTCGCCGCTTGACGCTATGAAGTTTATGCTGTTCGGCGAATAAGCATAGGTTCCGCTCGACTTAATAGCACCGGAATTTGTCCAGCCTTGTGCGTCAGAAGTGGTAGCTCCGCTGATTTCGCCGTAATTGTTCGGGTTTGTGAAGAATGTCTTTGCAGCGTCACTGAATATTCTCAGCTTGCCTGTGCTGTCAACGGGCGGCTCATCTTGCTCAAAGTAGTAAACTCCCGCTTTAATATTATAATAAAGCGAACCGGTGTTTTTCTTAACGGCTACATCCTGCTCAAAATACAGAGCCATCGGGTCAAGCTTGCCGTCGCCGTCGTTATCCTCGAGCTGGTACTCCAAGTCATCTGAGCCGGACTCCATAAGTTCATCGGACTGTATCTCTTCGTATTTTATAACTGAGTTTTCAGTCCATTCCGGATTTGTCGATGTATACATCATTACAAACGACTTTTGATCGAGTATTTCTCCCGCTGTTGCGCCAATCTTCGTTCCGTTTACAGAGAAGTATACATTCTTAATACATTTCTCACCGGGAACAGTTGTTGACATACTGTTGGCTTCCACAAATATTATGGGATAGTTTTCAGTATTGACATCGTTAACGACCTTACTTCCGCCGGGACAGCCGTCATAGTGTATCCTTACAATATCACTTGATTTTACAATACCCTGCGCATCATAAAGGATAAGTGCAATTGCGCCCTCGTTTTCAACCTTCATATTTTCAATTGCAGACTGTAAAATAAGTGCCTTGCTGTTAATATCCGAAATACTTGAGCCTGAATTTGCATAAGATGACTCTGCGGCTATCAGTTTGTTTCTGAGGTTTGCTACTGAGCTTGAGGTGTACTCCTTCTTGCTCGTTCTGTTCAGATACTCCGGATAGAAGCCTGCGCCGCCTCCGGATACAGGAGTTCTGATATAAGCCCTTGCCTCCAACATCTTTGAGTAGAGCTTAGAGTAAGCGTTTACCCAAGAGGATATATCATTATACCGGTTTGCGGCTTCAGTGTCGCTCAAACCTTGGATAACATCAACCTTTATTGTATCATCGCCTGTTCCGCTGCCTGCCGTTGAATAAGGCAGATATTTGTTTTTCAAGCCTTCGGGATAGCTGTAGTTTGAGATACTGTCGCTTGCCGATGCACCCGTATCGGTGTATTTCTTTATAAGAAGATCACCGTAATACATACTCTGTGCCTTAAACACAACTTCTTTCAGCTTGTCTTGATCCGAAACAAATGATACCCACGCACCGACACCGCCTTCAATTGCGGCATTCG
The DNA here is from genome assembly GCA_947589485.1 of uncultured Clostridia bacterium. GTDB lineage: Bacteria > Bacillota > Clostridia > Oscillospirales > Acutalibacteraceae > UBA1213. Next base: position 30,156 of record CANQBK010000008.1, read on the forward strand.
ATATTGTCGGATCAAACAGAACTTTATCCTCAGCCTGAAGAGATGTTTTATAAGTATGAGCGTTTCCTGTATTATCCGTAATGGTATAGGTAATAAACGGTGTGTTTGTGTTTACATCATAATAATAATAAGATGTCAAACCTGCTCTTGTAAGATGCTTGTTTACGCTCTGCGTAGTTGAACCGGAAGCGCCTGCATAAGTAATTTTAAGGCTGCTCTCGTTCCAACCGGACGGTACGGCAAAGTATACTCTCTTTTGATCGCTGCCTGCGTCGCTTTCGTCCGGGTCAAATGTGTAAACATTTACATCACTGTATCTTCCGCCGCTTTTAGCCGTTGAATTAAGAGTGATCCATATATCGCCCGTAGCATTTCTTATTTCTTTTGAAATAACATTTTTTGTACTGCTGTTGGTATTGTCAAGGCCCTTTACCTCAAAAGTATACGATGAGGCTTGGCTTACGGGGATTTTTACCTCACACCAATCGTAATACGGCTTAAGTTCGGAGTTTCCGATACGGTTGTAACAGTTGTTACCGCTTTGATAACCGCCGAAAGGCTTATACCCGCCGACTGTTTCTGCCGGATTTGCTCGTCCGTCCATTTTCTGCCAATCGCCGTAGTCTTTTGCGTATGATCTGTTTACTATTCTAACTTTTTTGCCTCCGACAAACGGCATTGTAATGGAGTCGTGCGAATCGGCCATATCCTCAGCAAGATAATAAACATCTATGCTCGGGGACGTGTTGGAACCGGAAAGTCCGCCAATGTTAATGTTGCCCGAATTTACATTGCTGCTGTTGAGCAGATAATAGCTGAAACCGCCCAAAGCAACTTCATTGCTTGTTTTTGACTTGTCCCCGCTTGTTATGCTGATTTTATCAGCCGTTTTGGGAACAATAGCATAGAATACATCTGTATTTCTGTATCTCAACATACGGGAGCCGGGCGCTGCACTTCCTGCGTCCTCGGTTTCTCCTGCGGCGTTGACTCTCGATGCGTAAAGATACGGTGCGCCGCCGTTTCCGGCAACCAAACTGCTCTTCAAGCCGGCGTCACTCAAATCCAAAATTATAAGACTTTGATCTGCGTCAATGGGAACGTCAACGATCTCGTTAATAATTTCGTATTTTCCGTCGGGACTTGTCTTCAGCTTCTCTATGCTGTAATACGAGAGCGAATTTGAAGCAAGGCTTTTGGATACGGAGTAGTCCGAACCCGAACTTACCTTAGACTCATAAATGGGATAAACAAGATTTACCGAAACAGGCTCATTGCTGCCCGGCTGTACGATCCACTGACCGGGTTGTGCGGTAAACTCGGATTTTACTTCTCCATTATCGTTAACTATTATACTCATACCGTCGGTATTGACGAACTTAACTGCGTTGTATACCGAATCAAGTGACGATAAAGTATGTATCACGCCGTTGACCGATACATTCATATTTGCCGTGTATCTGTCCTTTTGGAAAAGCAGGGTCGTCAGTTTACCGAGCTGAACGGAGAAATTATCCTTGTCAGCCGAAAGCATAACAACAATGTTATTGTCTGTATAGCTTGAAAGTGAGATATTGTCCGAAGAAATATCCTGACTTGTTGATGGATCCTTTTGATATGTGTAAATGAAGTTTAAGGTGTCGTAAGTGTTCTTGTCAACTGTATAACAGTAAAGTCCGTTGCTTGCGTCAAAACTGAAATCGGAGAAAGGAACAGTTGAGAGCATCGCTGTTTTGCTGTTGCTCTGCTGCATTTTAAATTCGACTCCCGTGAAAACGTAAACATTTATTTTTCCGTTTGCGTTAAGAGCGTCGTCACTGTCTGTCGGTTTAATTACAATACAGTTGTTATAAGCGTTCTGAAGATTTTCGGCAGCTTCGTTAACTTGCTCTTGAGTTGCCTTAACGCTTGTCTTGATCTCCTCGGCGCTTGCGTAAACGCTTTGCAGATTTTTCAATCCGTCATCGGTAAAGTTTTCTTTCGGGCTTGAATTGAGATAAGCGGAAACTGTTGACATAATACTGTCAAGAGCCGACATATCAAGAGGCGTTCTGTAAGTTGCCTTTAAAATATTTAATGCTTCCGTAAGAATAGTTACTTCGTTGTCTATTTCTTCCTGAGTAAGCTGCTCTTTTGCCAAAACTGCAGCTGCTTCTTCATAAGTAACTCTGAAAACCTCTCTTGCGTCTGCATCGTAGTTTGTATCTTCATAGCACAATTTGGACTCTGCCACAAGAGATTCAAGAATAGTCTTGTCGAGCTTAGCATTATTCTGAATATCCGTTATTGCCGCAGTAAGAGCGTCAATATCAGCGTTCGCAACAGCCATTGTACAAGAAGTGTCGGCTATATCCGTCTTAGCCTTTGTAAGGACTCCCGCAGAGAACACGGACAGTTTATTAAAATCATAAATACCCTTTGTTGCCAAAAGCTCGTCGCCCTGAGCAATAAGATCGCTCAACTTTTTGTAAGTTTCGGTATCAATTGTTTTCGGGTTAAGATTTTCTATGGCGTTCTGGATATTTTCCGTAGCCTTTTTGTATCCGATATAGGTTACTCCGCCTTTGGTGTAACCATCGGCAGCTTGTTTTATACGCAAAGCGTTGGACGGGCCCGGAGCGTTGGAAATATAATTTACGTCATTATAAATATCCGTTCCTTCCGTCAGTGCATCGCTGAGTGCCTTGTAGCTTGCGTCGTCGAAATCATCCGCTTTTATTTCGTTGGCTTCATTTATTTTGTTGCCCAACGTTACTCTTTCGCTTGAGGACAGAATTGCAACGTCTTTATAATTCAGAACAGCCGAAACAGGATTGTTCCAATCATATCCTTTTGCGTGGACTGTAACATAAGACGATTTGGAAATTCCCGCTGCATCGCATGCGGCTTCTTCCGAACTGTAAGAAGTAAACGAGCCGTCGTCTTTATTGTATATTATCCATGCTTCTTTGTTTGTATAACTGTTTACGCCGACGGAACGGCTTGCTCCGTCATAGGGTATTTCCATTGTGAAGGTTCTGCCCGACTCAATGTTTGCTACCCACCAGCCGCAGCCTTCGTATTCCATAGCAATACCGCTTGTGTACTTGTTTCCCGAATGGAGATAGCTCTTGCCGCTAAGCGGGGAGCCGCCCTCAAGGACATTATTTATTACGGGAGCCGAACTCAGCGAACTGGTAATACGCTCCTCATCGCCGTTTACAAAGTTAACGTGAACTGTGGTTTTCGGATTTTTTACATATACCATAATGGTAGGATCGTCTACCCAGTTACCGCCTCCGGCGTCAAGTGTTTCAAGGTTTTTCTTACCGTCCCAGTCATTTGAGGAATAATAATAAACATGTGTTTTCTTAATGTCAAAATAGATATTCTTATCGCTCTTATCAAGATACCACAAGTGGAACATTTCCAAGCTTTGGGTATCTACTGTACCATTTGAAAGCAAACCTCCGCGCTTTGAAAGAATTACATTAAAGTAATGTACGTCCTTTTTGTCCGGATGGAAAGTATTTGCATACCAGTTGCCTGTTTCCTGAACAGCGGTTGTTGAAGGACCGTTTTTGAGCGGGTCGCCGCTGCCGGTTACCCACAAACCACCGGGATAACTGATATTTGTGTTATCGTTCTCGTTTGCATTGACTTTGGAAACCGCCGGTGTGGGAATCTCGTAGCTTTGATAATCGTCCAAACCGGTATAAATGTTACTTACATCTTTATATGTCCATATATACGTCGCAAGCGCCCAGTTAAGACCGTTCGGCTTTTTAACGTGAAGAGTAATACCGTCGTTATTAACACCTACGCCGCCCTTATTCTTCATGGACGCAACTGTAATACGACCCGTGCCGCCGCCTTCAGCGTTGATGTTGTATGTAACCGACAAATGTGCGTTTTTGCCTTTTACGCCGAATGCGTCGGAATATCTTGCGTATCCCGTAAGTTTGAGCGTTGCAGGATCCGCCGCACCTGCCGGAGGATTATACTCGGCAATTACATAGGTCGAAACAGCAGGGTCGTCAATATCCGCCTCGGCCTCCGTGCGTTTTGCACCCTGCGACGTTGTTCCGCCTACGTCGTTCATTGTTAAATACTCTATTCTTTTTCCGGCAGTACCATCAGCCTTGCCGATAGTTTTAAAATCAGTAACTCCGGAATAGTATGACCTTGCATAATCAAGTGCGCTTTTTACATTAAGATATGCTTGTCTGCCGGTCACGTCAGAACTGGTATTTGAAATACTGTTTGACGCAATAAACATAAGTGACGCGGAGAGAAGCACCAACACGCAGGTAATTCCTATTGCCAGAGGCAGAGAAAAACCTCTTTTACTGTTTCTTACAGAAAACATAAATTAAAAAACTCTCCTTTCCGTTTAGGTCTTATCTCTTTCAAATACAACCGCCGTATTTGAAGAAGCGTCCATTAAAACATAATCCGTGCTTTCGGTACCCGGAGCAACAATTTTTGTTGCCGTTGCGCCGGTCAGTTTTACGTTGTTAAGAACAACCGAACCATCAATTGAATATCCGTCATTCATTTCAATCTTGTATTCAAGATAAATGAAACCGTCGGTTCCGGTACTTCCGGCAGATTGACGCTTGTAGAGCTTAAAGGTAATCTGTTTTACATTTTGGTACACCGTTTCGTCATCTTTTAAATATGACGGGCCGGAGGGATCCTTGTAATAAGAAAATCTATCTATTGTATTGTCACCCTTGGTGTTGGCAAAATAAATGCCCTGAAATGTATCCCTCGGATAGGCATCTTTTGCTTTGCCGTCTACAAGCGAATCGGTGTCTGACGAGGGGATAAAGTAAACTTCCTTTGCAACCCTTGCGTTATTTACAATATCGTTTTCAATCAGTACTGCGTCGTCCTGCTGGCTTGAAGTAGATGCCGCCTTGGAATAATTATTCATTGTCATAGCAAAAATTCCAACGCCCATACCCGCAACAATCGCAAGTATAGCAATCGTCACAACAAGCTCAACAAGAGTGTAACCTTTTTTGTTTTTAAATCTGTTGTCCATTTCGCACTGCATCTCCTTTCATTAAGTATGGTTGTAGGGTACAAAGGATTCGTTTATTAAGCGCCCTGCGGCAGATTTTACCGATGTTCTGATAATCACGCCTTTAACATCGCGCGTTGAAAGCGTTGAACCGGAAACGGTAGAGGTCTTGTCGGGTTCAATCGTAAAGCACATATTATCAGAAGCGGTATAAAAATCCGCAGGATCAACATATTTCATATTTGTATATTTTCTGGTGACAGACGAAATAATGGCGCTGTCGGTTTTGGATAAATCGGCGTCAAGTTCGTCCTTTTTGGTAATTTTCAAATCGTTGATCGCAGTCATCACAATTTCGTTAGCAGACGCACAGATAGCCGAAGCCTTTTCTTGGTCGGCATTATTTACGGTAGTTGTGTAGCCTCCCGAAAGAGTGCCGAGTGTACCGGCAAAAACAACTACAATAATTGCAATACCGATAACCAGTTCAACCAGCGTAACGCCGCGTTTTGATATTTGTTTTTTTCGCTTTGACCTGTAAGCGATTTTTTTCATAGTTATAATTCCCCCTTATTTTATGCCGCATAGATAACATAAGTAAATTAGGTACTCTTATAAATATTATACTATAAATTTGCTTTGTTTCAAGTAAATTATATAATTATTTTTTACAAATTTTAAGTTAAAACTTTGTAATATATTTTACAAAAGCAATTATTAGTCACGTTCGGTGACTGTTACGGCAAAAATATACAAAAACAATCGGCTCCTGCAAATACAGGAGCCGTACAAAATCAATTGAATTTATCGCCGAGGGAGGTGCGTTAATAACTATCTATTAAAAATGTCCGAACACTTAACGGTCATTTTTATACCACCAATTTATAATTTTATATTGACAAATATCTTAAAAGGCGTTATCATAATTATAGAAAAGGAACGGTTTTAGCTGTTCCGCAAGTAAAAACGTTTTTATTTAACCGCTCTGTATTGCAGCTACAGGGCGGTTATTTCTTTATGTATTTTATGAACTCCTTTGCAGTTATTAAAACTATAACGAAAGAGATTAATGTCAAGACATCATTCATAAATACACACCCCCTTTCTCAAGGGAGCTGAAACAGCCGCCGCCGTTCCTTAACTATGTCTTTATTATAACATGTATATATATCGAACACAATATAAACTTTGAACAATATATCGGGTACGATATAATATACAATCAAGGAAAACAATCGGCTCCTGCAAATACAGGAGCCGTACAAAATCAATTGAATTTATCGCCGAGGGAGGTGCGTTAATAACTATCTATTAAAAATGTCCGAACACTTAACGGTCATTTTTATACCACCAATTTATAATTTTATATTGACAAATATCTTAAAAGGCGTTATCATAATTATAGAAAAGGAACGGTTTTAGCTGTTCCGCAAGTAAAAACGTTTTTATTTAACCGCTCTGTATTGCAGCTACAGGGCGGTTATTTCTTTATGTATTTTATGAACTCCTTTGCAGTTATTAAAACTATAACGAAAGAGATTAATGTCAAGACATCATTCATAAATACACACCCCCTTTCTCAAGGGAGCTGAAACAGCCGCCGCCGTTCCTTAACTATGTCTTTATTATAACATGTATATATATCGAACACAATATAAACTTTGAACAATATATCGGGTACGATATAATATACAATCAAGGAAAACAAAAGCAAGCGGCTCCCGAACTTACGGAAGCCGCTTATTCACTGTGTTTTAATGGAGCTGATAACCGGATTTGAACCGGTGACCTCATCCTTACCAAGGATGCGCTCTACCTACTGAGCTATACCAGCGCAAAGACGTACCCGCCAAGGAAAGCGGATACATCAGAAAGCGATCCGGAACGGGATCGAACCGTCGACCTCTAGCGTGACAGGCTAGCGTTCTAACCAGCTGAACTACCGGACCGCAAGTGGCAGGGGCAGTAAGAATCGAACTCACGACACGCGGTTTTGGAGACCGCTGCTCTACCGGCTGAGCTATACCCCTACAAGTGACTATATTATATTAGCACAAAAACAAACTTTTGTCAATAGCAAATTTCAAACTTGCGCAGTGCCCGCACTGTCAATTCGCGGCGCCGAGCCGGCGCAGGCGATTCGCGTTGTCGCTCGCTCCGCTCGCTCTTATTGCAAACGATAAGTACGTTCGCGCGCAATAAGTTAATGTATCCACAGTCAAAAGTTTCGGTCAAGGCGCAGTGCCGGCGCAGGCAATTCGCGGCGCCGAGCCGGCGCAGGCGATTCGCGTTGTCGCTCGCTCCGCTCGCTCGTATTGCAAGTAAGAAGTCATTCGCGCGGCATAAGTTAATGTATCCATAGTCAAAAGTTTCGCTCAAGCCTTTTCAAAGGCTTGCGGATTCCAAAGGCAGAGCCTTTGGCGGGTTTTTAAGGGCGGAGCCCTTAACTATCATTTTCAAGGAAAACGAGCATACCGTTTAAGGTATGCTCGGGAAATTTGATATTAAAATTTAATTATCATTTTTCTTTTTTCTTAAAACAATAAGCAGAATGATAACAACGAGAGATACAAGAACAATTGCACCGATTACTATATACTTGCCCATATCGTCACCCGTTTGTACGGGAGGTGCAAGAGGTTCGTCGGTAGGATTTCCGTCAAGCGTCGGAGGGGTTACTACCGTCGTTGTGGGCGGCGTTACCGTCGATACAGAGGTTGACGGAGGTGTACTCGAAGTCGTATTGCTTGTAAGATTGCCAAGTCCGGTATCGGGTTTGCTTGATTCAGGTACGCTCGATTCAGGTACGCTCGATTCGGGTTCACTCGATTCCGGTACGCTCGATTCGGGTTCGCTCGATTCGGGTTCACTCGATTCCGGTGCGCTCGATTCGGGTTCACTCGATTCAGGTACGCTCGATTCGGGTTCACTCGATTCAGGTACGCTCGATTCGGGTTCACTCGATTCCGGTGCGCTCGATTCGGGTTCACTCGATTCGGGTTCACTGGATTCCGGTTCACTGGATTCCGGTTCACTGGATTCCGGTTCGCTCGATTCAGGTGCGCTCGATTCGGGTTCACTGGATTCAGGTGCGCTCGATTCGGGTTCGCTGGATTCAGGTTCACTGGATTCAGGTTCGCTCGATTCAGGTACGCTCGATTCAGGCTCGCTCGATTCAACATCGTCATTTCTTGCTACAAATACCCATTGAATTTTAGCAATAGCATCGTCGTATGTATTATCAAGCTCCGTGGGAACCGAAAGAGTAAGAAGCAAATTATCAGATGCACCCTTTACATAATCGCCGAGATAAAGCGCATTTTTCTCATCTTGGAAGTTTTGAGTATCGCTCTTTCCAACCAGTTTACCGTCGTAAAGAACCTCGCCCGTGCTTTCCTTTGTAATAGTAATGTTAAGTTTGTCTACCAAATCATCGGAAAGAACTTTTTGATGTTCGGCAGTGCTGCCGGGAACGTCGGAAAAGTCTGTTATATCAGCGGGCAAAGCGTACAGCCATATCATAACGTGGTCGTCGTTTTCGTTCTTAATTTGAATTGTCTGAGTTTTTGAATCACCGGGCATAAGACCCTTAAAGTTTCGGAACAGGTCTTTATCATCGGGTATAACAACAAAATCGTGTGTACCGTACTGGAACGTTACGTTGCTGTCATCCGTGCTGCCGGTAAATGTATAGGTAACCTCAGGCAGAGCCTCCTTAATTTCGGCATCACCCCAACTGACAATTTTGTTCCGCTCGTCACGTATGGGATGGAAATTATCGTATTGTATTGCCTCGGCTTGCACCGTAATATGACCCTCAAGACGGTTGTAACCTTTCATATCCCAATCGGCAGGCAGTGAAAACGATTCCATAAGGTTTTCGGCTGTCTGTCCGGGTTCGAGGGGCTCTTGGTAGTACCAATATCCGTCGCCGCCGTCAACCCACATTTCGGGGTCTTTAATATTAAGGACGATATAATCGGGGTTATACTCCAGTCTGTCAAGCTCTGCGCCTGTTTCGAGGTCGCACCATGCCTTGTCAACATAAATTCTTACATAAGAAACATTTTTTCCCGTATTTTTTGCCGACACGACTTTAGCAACCGTTTCGCCGGGCGCAACGCCTTTCTCCGGACGGGTATAATCGTCAATAAGGTCAATATGAACATTACCGAACGTCAATACATTCAGGGTAGTCGTTTTTGCGGAGAACGCTGCCAAGGTGACGCCAACCGACAGTGCCAGAACACATATTACTGCGCTCACGGTCAATATTAATTTTTTTGATTTCATTAAGACATCACCTCGTGCGCAAAATATTAATTATCAGAAACTCAATCCATTCCTTTAAGTCCAACATTTGCGGCATTAGACTTAATCAATTCGGTCAGAGCTGTAACACCGCCGGCATCATCGGGATCGTAGCTGTCTGCTCTTACAGCATAACCGGTAACAACAATCTTAAATTCAGGAGTCTTTTTACCGGGAGCAGGAGTCATAGCCGCAGTATCATTCTTAAATGTAACACTCTCAAAAAGAGGATCTGTTTTCTCTGTACCCGAAGCAACTCTTACAAGGTTACCGTTTACACCGCCTTTAAGATCACCGTCAACACATTTATAGTAATATGGATAAACATACTGGTACTTGCCACGCTCGTTCATTACCGTACCGGCAACCCAGTTAGTATCCCAATTGTTCATTGTACCATAGTCGGTTTCAAAAGCATTTTTCGTTATTTTTGTCCATTTGTTGTTGCTATCATCGGTAAATACACGAGTTTTATCGCTCTCTAACGCACTATCAGTGGTACTATTATATGTTCTGTAATACTCAACAGTAAACGCTAAATAAGTATCTTCACTTGAAGCGGGAACATTTATTGTCGGATCCTTAGCAATTGTTGAACCGGGCTTAAATTCCACGGTACCCTTCGGGAAATGTTCCTCATTGGTTTCAATTGTAACACCACCGGAAGCAAAAGCATTTATCTTTCTCTCAGTTTGTGCAGAAAGATAAGCCAAAGTCGCTCCAAATGATATTGCGGAAACAACCGCTAAAGAAGTAACAGCCGTTACAACCTTTAAAACTTTTTTATTTTTTTTCATAGGATTTATCCTCCAATCATAATTGTATTAATGTTTTTAAAAGCTAATCGTTTCATTTCTAATCATGACTTAATGTTTTTCAAAGCCGATAACATCCGGGAAAACATCATACAAGTTATCTGCTATCGTATTAACATTATTAGAAGCGTAACCCAATTCCTGAATAGCAGCTCCTATAACAATAACACGGAATTTTGGCAAGCCGGCATTGTTACCTACGGTAATCTTTACCTCGTTACCATTAATATCTGATAATGAAGCACTCTCATAATGCTCTTCATTCGATAAAGATGGAACTTCAAACATGTATTTGTCCTCGCCTACGACAGCAGCTGTGTATGCAGACATTCCGCTATCCGGGGTCACTGCGTCAAACAGAGAAGGTGTTTTAGTATTAGGTTCCAAAGCTGTAGCCGAGGAATCAGATGTAGCGTACAGATAGTAGTCCGCTTTAGCAGTAGCACCTGTCGCGTTAAGCTGAGTATCATTAAGCTTAATCCAGTTACTATTTACATTATAGTCTGCAAAATATTGTTTAAAGTCTTCGGGAGAAATCGTATGCCAATCTGTCTCATCGCATTGAACCTGATATGTTACTCGAAGTGCAACATACTCATTTTCATCACTTGTATTGACAATATACGGATCTTTTGGAATTGCATCGTTCGGTGAATATTTCTTAGCTTTAGTTTCACCCAAATTATCGTTAGGAATCCCGGCGTCTTTTTCCGTCTGAGTACCGGTATCGTAATCTAAATTATTCCACTTCGGCTCATACAAAGCTGCTGTCAATGCGTCATCTGCGGTAAATGTGTTTACTTTCGAGTGTGTATCACTGAGCATTGCCAACGTCAGTGCCGATGTTATTCCTGCAACGAGAGCTGCGGAAGTTACGCCGAGAACAACATTTCTGACTCTCTTTTTTGTAGTTTTTTCCATAGTGTTTTCCTCCTAAGAATATATTTTTTTGTTTTTAGGTTTTACTTAATATTATGTAACCTCTATAACTAAGAGGGTTACATTTTTGAGTTTGTTGGTGCGGCGGTTTTACGCCGCTGTTATAATGGTTTTTTAACTGCAAGCTAAGGCTTAATACGCCTTTCCTATTTCGTCCACGTCAGCGCAGTTATCCTCCGGGGTACAGTTTGTTTCTATATGTCCGCCGTTTGGATTGTAGCCCCAAGCATCTTCTATAAACTTTGTGGTTATATCAGGTCTGCCATTTGCGCAGGCTTGAACTGTATCGGCGACAAAGGTAATGGTAAAATCGTCCCCTGACTTCATCGAGTAGTTCAAGGTCTCGGATTCAAAACGTTCTATTTCGCCGCCGGTGCCGCCGCCGGTACCGCCGCCGCCGGTCGTAGGTTCTTTAGTTCCCGGGTTTTTAGCCTTAAATAACGGCTGAGTATAATAACCGGGATACAAAACATGTTTGTAGTAGTAATACCCGTCTCCTCCGTCATACCAATCGCTACTAAGCTTAATCGGACTAATACTTACATCCGCAAGAGTTTCATAAGGTTTGCCATCCGCAGTCTCGCTGCTCTCACCCGAAACAATTAGACGTACACGGACAAATACAGGCTTTTTTTTCTTATCGTCATTAGGATTTTGCACGATCACGGTTTTGTTCTCTAATGTACCGGATGTTTGCTTCTTACTATATTTACTACCCTCCGAATTTAGAGAGGTCACGTTACCGTTCTCATCAACAGCACCAATCTCATAAATACTTGTGTCGGTATAGTTATTACCCGCAGGAACTACCGGCGGCTTTCCGCTAAACTCATTCACACGATCACCTGTTGTGGCACTTAGAAAACCGGTGGTCAACAAAACTGTCACTGCCGCAATTGTTACGGCTGAGCCGACTGCAATAGGCAGCTTTACGGCTCTTGACTTGTCGCCTTTCGTTTTAAATAACTTAAACACCGATCTCACCTCCTTTTGTGATCTATTCATCGGTTGTTTTTTTGTCTTCTTCCTCATTATCGTTCTTTTCGGCCCTTTCAAGCATTGAATCGGTAACCAAAAGAACGGCATACACTATAATGAAAGTTATTGACAATATCTTTGCGGAGGCGGACGCCGCCCAATCAAGGACATATCCCGCAAACGGTATTGAAAATTTTGACGCTTTTCCGACAATATCGGAAAAAGAAATATTCGCTTCGTTAATATTTCGTTCATTTGCTATTCCGTGCGTGGTAACGGTTTTATTCTGTTTGTCAACAGCAACAACCATGTGAGTAACCACGGTGTTTCCGCCAATACTGAACGTAACAGCGTCGCCGGGCTTTATGTCGGCAAAATTTGTTTTTGAAACGTACAGCAGACAGCCCACGTCATAACCTGTTATCTCGTCAATACCGTAATTGTCGCTGTAAAACCGTCTGTCATCTTCGGTAACTCCTGCGGCAACCATGCTTCCGCTGGTAACCGCATACGGAGTATAGCCGAACATTTGAGGTAAATATGAAGTTACCAAAACTGTGATGAGCGCAACCGCTAATACCACTGTCATGATACGTTCCAAAATTTTAAGTATCCTCAAATGTTCAACCTCCTTGTTCGTACATTAAGCA
>CANQBK010000009.1 GCA_947589485.1 uncultured Clostridia bacterium
GAACCCACGCAAGGGGTTCCCCGTAATTTTTTGTTTTCTTTTTTTAGAAATGATAGTTAAGGGCTCCGCCCTTAAAAACCCGCCAAAGGCTCCGGCGCAGTGCCTGCGCCCCCGATTCGCGAAGTCGTTCGCTCCGCTCACTCTTAACTCGAACAATAAATACCTTCACGCGGCGTAAGCTAATATAATTGAATATGATAATTAAAGGCTCCCACACCGGCTCGCGCCGAAACTTTTAACTATGGGTACATTAACTTATGTCGCGCGAATGTACTTATCTCTTTCAGTACGAGCGAACGGAGTGAGCGACAGCGCGAATTGACAGTGCGGGCACCGCACCGCGAATCGCCTGCGCCGGCTCGGCGCCGCCAAAGGCTCTGCCTTTGGAATCCGCAAGCCTTTGAAAAGGCTTTGACCGAAACTTTTAACTATGGGTACATTAACTTACGCCGGCTCGGCGCACACAAATCAGATATATGCCTTTATAAACTTGTATATGGGCTTTTTATACCACACCAGTTCGCCATAAAGATATTTAGAAATTCCTATATATAACGTCCTTACAAAATCATCATCTTCTTTGTTGTGACTGTATTCCGAATAGTTCACCTTCAGCATTATATCAATAAGCCGATTCGCCTGTTCATTAGAAATCACATCTATATTTTTGCTCAACAATTCGGCAAATTCTTCCTCCGAACCGTTATATTTTTCCAATATCCCACAAAAATGAATTGATTTTATTATCAAATCAAAAAGCCGTCTGCTGTCGGCAGTCTTTATACGGTGAAGTCTGAATATACGCCTTGACGGAAAGAAAACAATCACGAAAATTAACGCACCGCCCAAAATCGCAAGAATCCATACATACGAGAATGTATCGCTTTCGTCATTAAAGGTATCGTCCGAATCGTCTGACGAATCCTCCTCCGACCTATCGCTGAAATGCCAATCGTGTTCTTCCATAATTCGGTTCATAACATACTTGTCATATCCCGGATAGCTTACATTCATTGTCCCCGATTCCGTCGGTGTAACATCAACGGGTACCCAACCATAGTCCTTTAAAAATATTTCTACCCACGCATGAGACGCATAGTCTTTAACCTCGGCAAAATATCCTTTATCGCTCTCTTTGGAATTAGTATTATTCACATTTCTTTCGACAAAACTATCAGGCGTAACTGCCAACCCCGTAACATACCGTGACGGAATACCGTACATTTTGTACATAAGTGCGGCGGCAGAGGCAAAATGTACACAATACCCTTTCCCGTTGTCAAAAAGAAAATAGTCCACTATATCCTTGTTAAACGGAGCAGTTCCGGGATTAACCGTATATTTTGCCTTTGTTTGCAGTGTGTAAAGAATAAATGTCGTAATTTCATTGAGGTCATTAAGCGGTGTTTCTCTGCACAATTTCTCTAACCGTTCATTGCCTTCGGGTACAATTGTATAATAATACTTCATTTCCTCCTCGTACCTATCTACCAGCTTTTCGGCTTCGGGATACAAAGCCCATAATTCGTTCATATTAATTTTGTCACTGCGGATATAATTGTTTTCGTACCCCATATATCCATAACCCGTATTTACGGATTTGTTTATATTCTTTATTATCTCACCTGCGGAATATTCGGCATTATAGGGAATGTAATATTTATTTATAGTATTTCGACTTATGTTAAATATCCTCATATTATATATGTCGTTGGAAGAATCCTCTAACTCAAGAGTGCCTTCGTAAGATTTTAGAGGGGTCTTATAACCCATTCTAAAATAAATGTCCGAAATAGGGTCGCTTGAAGAAACATCTGACCAAGGGGCTTGAATATTGTCCTGTTTCATAATCGAGCTTAATAACGGCTCCATACCGATATATTCGTTATTGTCCCCGTAATATTCAAATGCGTTAGACCATTCTCCGTTTGAATATGTAATGCCCTTAAAGTTGCTTAAATACAGCTTTTCCGACGGACGCTTGTCCGTTGATATATAAATCATCGGTTCGCCCGTCTGCCTGAGGTTTCCTCGGCTTACCTCTCCTCCGCTTATATTACTGTCAAAATTGCCTGTAAACCGTGCCAAATTGTCCTTTATTGCGCCGTCGGCATAATATACCGATAAGAAAAGGTCTTCTTCGGCACTGTTTTCAATGGGAAATGACGGCATCAACGCAGCCAGTACAAGAATAACGACACACAAACAGCTTGCCGTGCCTGCTTTTGCCCTTGTTGTCATTTTGAAGCTGTCACGCGGACTTCGCGAACCCGTCATATTAACAACCGTAAAGCCTATTTGAAATATAACCGTCATAATTGCCGCAGCCGTACTCACGCTCATACCAAAAATAGGCGGAACGATAAGTATTGCCGCCGAAAGCAAAAACAAAACGGAATGGTTCCTTAAAACAAACTCGACGGCAAACAAAATGTACAGCACAAGCAAAATAAGAACTATGGCGGTTAAAGGCGTAGCATTTATAAGCGACGAAAAATTTGCGGTTCCGTAAATTGAAAAATGCTGCGAGATTGAAAGAACCTGCGGTACTATCACCGCAGCACCCGCTAAGCATATAATTACGGTAGAATATATAAAAATCCGTTTTTGGTAAAAAAACAAATACCATAATGCAAAGGTAAAAATCGCTCCCACCGAACATAACAAAAGATAAAATTCAAACGGTATTTCGATTATGTCCTTTGCCGCAGTACACAACCCGAATATTCCGATTATGTAAATTATTATGAGGCTGACGGAACCGTCCATTTTTCTGAACATTTCTTTTTCGTGTTTTTTCTCGGTTTTGCTGCAAGTTTGAGAAGTGGATTTTATAACTATTTTTTTAATGGCGCCCTACCTCCTTACAATTCAAAAATATAACTGACAAGCTCTTTTTCAAAATTCTCTTTTGTAAATAAAAATACGGCTTTGCCCATAAAGTACCATTCAAGCCTTGTGTTTATGACCATTAAGCTCGTACCCAGTTCTTCGTAAATTCGTGCGATTTCCTCTTGCGTACAGCTTGTGTCCGTCATATACAAACTTGTCATAATATCAATAAGCCTATCCTCGGAATCCAATACAATACTGTCAATCGTACTTTTATCCTTGTTGTACCAACTCACACGAACCATTGCATTGTTTCTGAGCAGAGCGTTCATAACGGAGTAGCTTATATCATAAAATGCGTCCATAATCGAAGCTGTTTGTACCGCCGCACAAGACGTATCCAAAAGCAGGTCAAACACAAAGTCATTTTCGTCGGGAAATTCCTTTACCCAAGGTATTCCCGTTCGGGCTGTGTAATTGAAATGCAGGTGCCTGTATAAATCACCTTGACGGTATTCCCTTATGAGTTTTATCTCGCTGTGGTCGCTGCCGCTTTTGCTCGAAAGGAAATCTGTTAAGGGATCACCGGCATAATCCCCTGCCAAAGGCATATTTATCTTTATTTGCCTGTCAACGGGAATGACAAATATACTTTCGGAACCCTCAAGCCGTTTCCCCGAAGAAAATATTGACAGCCAATCATATACCTTTAAGCGTTTAAGCGTCAAAGTTACGGGACCGCAGTACGGAGCGGTAAAATAAAAGCTCATAATATCGGGTTCTTTGTTTTTTCCGGCTGAAGCGCTCCCGTAAAATTTTTTACGGAATTTTTTCTTATCGGTTTTATATTTCATAAAAAACGAAACACTAAGACGGTTAACGGGTATTTTCCCTTGGTTCACCGCCTGTACGCTGCACATTTTTTCCATATTTTTATAGGCTATTTTATTTTGCGTGGGAATTTTTATATTTATTTTGCGTTTTATAATTCTCGGCAGCAAAGCGAGCACAACTATTGCCGCTGCGGCACAAATTGCCATAACCATAAGAATTTGGCTGCTGTACATACCGGCAATATACCACATAATGAATATCAGAGCAATAACGGTCAGCTTTTTCATTGATTTACTCCCATATAAGGCCGTTCGACCGTATCTATAATTTGTTTTATTACGGAATATTTTGTTTGACCCGACAGTCTTGCACCCGAATTTAAAATAATCCTATGGTTAAGAACATACGGAAGCTGACCTATTACGTCGTTTGGTACAACAAAATCTCTCCCTTTTATCCACGCCGCCGCCTTTGACATTTTAACCATTGCGATTGTTGCTCTCGGACTTGCTCCTCGTTCAATATACGGATTGTTCCTTGTTGCGGAAACCAATTTCAGTATATAAGAATACACCTCGTCCTTTATGTATATATTATATATGCTGTCCTGCATTTCAAGCATAATCTCTTTTGTAAGCACGGGATTGACCATATCCGTCCGTGCCTTTTTTCCGACCGAATGTGCCATTTGCAGCTCACTGTTAAAATCGGGGTATCCCAAAGACATATTGATCATAAACCTGTCAATTTGAGCTTCCGGCAACATTTGTGTTCCGGACGTACCCGACGGATTCTGCGTTGCAACAACAAGAAAAGGCTTTGGAACATCTCTTGTAACACCCTCGACGGAAACCTTTCTTTCCTCCATAACCTCAAGCAATGCCGACTGCGTTTTTGGAGAAGTACGGTTGATTTCATCAGCCAAAAGCAGATTACAGAAAACGCTCCCCTCCTGATAAACAAACCGTTCCTCGTCACGTCTGTAAACCGAAAAGCCGGTAAGATCCGACGGCATAACGTCCGGCGTAAACTGTACACGCTTACATTCAAGTCCCATTGCCTTTGAAAAAGCAACCGCAAGCGTAGTTTTTCCAACACCCGGAATATCCTCCAAAAGCACATGACCGTTTGCAAGAAACGCCGTCATAATTTCAAGTATTTCGTTATTTTTACCGAGGATAACCTTATTTACTTCCCTAAGTACCGCATTTGCGGATTCAATATAATTTACTGACAAATCATTTCACTCCCTGTTATTTTTGTTTTACAATATCGGCAAATTCAAATTTTATTGCCTTTGCGAGGGAATCTAAGGAAATTTCTATCTGAAAGCCTATTCTTCCTCCGCTGCAAAATACGGTACCGTAATTTTTTGCTGACGAGTGTACCGTTGTACGGAAAAATTTTTTCATACCGATAGGAGAACACCCGCCGTGAACATATCCCGTAAGCCCCAAAAGCTCCTTTGATTTTACCATTGAAACAGATTTTTCACCGACAGCCTCGGCAGCCTTTTTCAAATCGAGTTCTTCCGAAACGGGAACCATATATACATAATGATTACCGCTTTTTCCTACTGTCACAAGAGTTTTAAAAACTTGATTCGGATTTTCCCCCAAGACCTTTGCAACATCTAAACCGCCCACGGCTCCGGTATCGGTATAGTGATGCTCTTTATATTCTATTTTCATTTTGTCCAGCATACGCACTGCATTTGTTTTTGTTTCTTTAACCATAAAAAATCACCGAAATATAATATTAATGTCTATGTTTTATATTTTAACATATATATAATTTTTTTCAAGTATCGCTGCAAAATACATAATAATATCAACCGTAACGCCGTACAAAGACGAATGTAGCAACACCCCGTTACACGCTTTACAATCAATTTATAAAAAAATATTGAAAAATACAAATTGTATTGATATAATTTTAATGTAGTACAGATTGCGTCAACTTATCCGTACCGCTGCGCTCAAAACGATATTGACATTGTATTTTTATCAACAGTTTTTGTATTAACATTTAATTTACAAAAATATATGGATTTTTTGTTTAAAATGTGTTATTATGGTTTTGAATGTTAAAAGCTGTAATTATATTGCGGTATTGCGTTCGATGATTATACTCCGTTTATATACGGATTACAGTATATTGAAATTCTTAAAAGGGAGTTTTACTTAATGGAAGAAAAAAGACTTTTATTCGTAACTTCACCGCCTGCCTGCGGTAAAACCAAGCTCTCAAAAAGGCTTGCAAAAGAAATAAAACACATTGTTTACCTTGACAAAGATACTCTGATACCGCTGTCAAAACAAATTTTCACTGTTGCCGGTCAGCCGTACAACAGAAGTTCCGATTTTTTTGAAAAAGAAATACGCGACTACGAATATGACGTTATACTCGACCTTGCCTTTGAAGCGCTCAAATATGAAAACCTTGTTATGGTCAACGCGCCGTTCACAAGGGAAATACGCGACGACAACTATATCAAAAATTTAAGGCAAAAGCTGAAAGAGCTTAACGCAAAGCTCTCTGTCGTTTGGATAGTCACAGACCCCGAAGTATGCCATCAGCGTATGATAGAGCGTAATTCAGACCGAGATACATGGAAGCTGGAGCATTGGGACGAATATATGTCGTCGCTCAACTTCAACATTCCGGAGAACCTGCGTGAAAAAGACGACGAAATGAGTCTTATTCTTTACTATAATTCAACGGACGAAATGGCTGAAGAATCCTTTGCAAAGCTAATCAAATATTTTGAAAATTATTGACGGACATATCTTATCGTGTTCCCGTGTTGTGTTTTTCCGACTGCCTGTTTATTTGTTTACGGTAATATTGCGGCGGCAAATACGCATAAATACTTTTGAACCCGAAATAAGCCCCCAACATTTGTTTTAAACAAGTGTTGAGGGCTTTTGCGTGTTTCGGCCCAAACAATTCAGCCTAACTTTGCCGCTGTCTTTTCTTGGGCTTTTTTCATAAAACTGTCGATTTTTACGGTAAAGCGTTCGTGCTTTCCGCGTGCAATAAGACCGGCATTGTCATAAGCGGATATATCAAAGCTGTATTTCCTGCCGTCAATGCAGGTAAGCACTGCTTTTGCAGTAATATCCGCACCTATGGGGCTTGCGCTGATATGTTCAATTGAAATCATCGTGCCGACGCTTGTTATACCCTCTTCCAAGTATTCCCCCAAAAGTTCAGACGCCGCACGCTCCATAAGCGCCGCGACAGACGGAGTTGCAAATACATCAAGCGTACCGCTGCCCACCGTACTTGCAACATTTGTCTTGTCCACTTTTGAAAAAACCGTTTTTTCCGTACCCGTTACAGGATTGCCCATTTTAAATTACTCCCTTGTTTTTCTTGATTATGCAGCATTTTGCTGATATAATTTTAGTGGTTTCATTGTAACACATTGTGATAAAAAATAAAACCCGTTACGGGTATATTCTATTGCAAATGTTGTTTATTGTTGCTTATCAAAATAATATTTTGACCGAAACGGAGGAACAGCTATGTCAGACAATCCAGCCGAATCAGAAAAAATGTCGGTATCCGAACCGAAAGCAAAGTCAAAGGTCAAAAAACGTATCCATACTCTTGACGAGCTAAGAGGGCTTGCCGTATTCTGTATGATATTTTATCACGCATTTTATTCAATGGGAGTGTTTTTTAACTTTAAGTTCGGAACAGACCTGACGAATTTTTTTATGCCCGCCGAACCCTACTTTGCGGCACTGTTCATATTTATATCGGGAATATCCTCGAACCTTACGCACTCAAATTTGGAACGAGGCTGTAAATTGTTCTTTATTTCCTATGCTCTTACAATAGTGACGTTTTTTGTTGTCGGTCCGGGAAATATGATTCGATTCGGTATTCTGCACATGCTCTCCGTATCAATGATTGCATACGGGCTGCTGACAAAGGTAAATAGTCTTATACCGATGTGGATAGGCGCGGCAGTAAATATAATATTGTTTGTAATCACATTTAACATAACAAGCGGCTCCATAGGCATACCGTTCCTATTCTCGTACCGTCTGCCGGAAGATTGGTACAACTCCGGAGTTTTCTATATGTTCGGACTTCCCGACAAAAACTTCGTATCATCTGACTATTTTCCGCTGATGCCGTGGTTTTTCCTGTTTTTTGCAGGAGGTTTTATCGGACGGCTTGCCGCAAACAAAAAATTCCCGAAATTCACCTACAAAAAACATATACCGTTCCTTGCTTTCCTTGGCAGACACGCACTGATAATTTATTTAGCGCACCAACCCGTAATATTCGGAATATGTTATCTGATACAATTAATTACAAATTCGCCCGCACCTCAAGCATAGAATATTTAACGTAAAAGGATTGATAATATGGACGGAAACAACAGCATAAAAACGGAACAGGAAAAAGATGTTCCCCGACTCTCGGATAAGGCTCAATGTCAAAATGACGCCGAATACAAAAAGGGCTGTATGATTTACAGAATAGGATTTATTGCCTTATTTGTTTTAACGGTGCTGATTTTATCGGCGAATTTTTTACACATACAAATTACTGCCGGTAACATACCGATCAATAATTTTTTGTACCTTGTGTGCATACTGCCCGTTATTCCGATTTTCTTCGGACTTGAAAAGTCAAGAAAAGTATGTAAAAAGTACGGAAATTACGGTTTGAAAAGCCACACCGTATGCCTGATACTGTTTTTTGTGCTGACGGTACTTATCGCTGTGTTCGGAATATACGGAATTGTCCGCAATCCTTACGCAAACGCCGAAACAAGCGAAATTACGGTTCGTGACGAAGAATTTACGGCGGTGCAGATAAACCTTGCCGACGGAACATTAAATCTCGGAAGCGGCGAGGTTCCGGATTCTTATGTCGTAGAGGTTTATAAAAATTACGGTATATTCAGAAAAAGGCTTGCCGTTTCCGAGCCGTCAAACACACGCTATCAATATACAGTAAAGGAGGGCGCCGACGACGACAGCTTTATACTTGTCGTTAAGCAGGGCAGCCGAGGCGCAATAACGGACTTTAAATGTTGACCTTAGACAGCGGACAGGTAACCTTTCCGCATTGACCTAAAAATAACTATGAAAGGATTTATCTTATGGAGCAAATAATCAAACAGCTTTCCGAAGAGTTTAAAATAAAAATCGAATATATACAGAATATAGTAAATCTTCTTGACGAGGGCAACACTATACCGTTCATTGCCCGTTACAGAAAGGAAATGCACGGAACGCTGGACGACCAAACGATACGTGAAATAAGCGAAAGACTTGAATATCTGCGCAGCCTGGACAAACGGCGTGAAGAGGTTTACGGTCTGATTGACGGTCTGGGAAAAATGAACGAGGATATTGCCTCGGCACTTTCCGAAGCAAAACTGCTGTCGGAAATAGAGGACATTTACCGTCCCTACAAACCAAAAAGAAAGACCCGTGCCTCCGTTGCAAAGGAGTGCGGACTTGAGCCGCTCGCAAATGAAATTTACGGGCAGACAGACGGTATACCGCTCAAAATCGCGGAAAAATACATAAATCCCGAAAAAGGTGTTGAAACGGCAGAGGACGCCCTAAAAGGAGCGGCGGATATAATTGCAGAAAATATATCTGACAACGCCGAAATACGCAAACGGTTAAAAAATATAATTCGTCTTAACGGGAACATTGTATCGAAAGCAATCGACCCCGAAAGCAAAAGCGTATATACACCGTATTATGACTATAAAGAACCCGTAAAGAGCATTGCAAGCCACAGGATACTTGCAATCGACAGAGGGGAACGTGAAAATTTCCTGAAAGTAAGCATTGACATTGACAGTACCAAATGCCTTACGATAATATACAAGCTGCTTTTAAAAGCCGACAACGAATGTGCAGAGATAGTAAGAAATGCCTGCGACGACGCATATTCAAGACTTATTTTTCCGTCGGTAGAGCGTGAAATACGTTCCGAGCTTACCGAAAGAGCCGACGAACAGGCAATCAAACTTTTTGCAGTCAATCTCCGTCAGCTTTTAATGCAGCCGCCCGTAAAAGGACACACAACGATTGGTCTGGACCCCGGATACAGGACAGGCTGCAAGCTGGCTGTCGTGGACGAAACCGGCCGTGTGCTCGACACTGCCGTTATATATCCGACACACGGCGAGGCTCAAATAAAAAAATCAAAGAAAACTCTATGCGATATGATAGAAAAGTATAATGCCGAAATTATAGCGATAGGAAACGGAACCGCGTCAAAAGAAACCGAAATTTTCACAGCGGACTGTATTTCAAATATAAAGAACAATGTATCCTATATGGTTGTAAGCGAGGCGGGAGCGTCGGTATATTCGGCGTCAAAACTCGCCGCATCGGAAATGCCCGATCTCGACCTCACTCTAAGAAGCGCCGTATCAATCGCAAGAAGGCTGCAAGACCCGCTTGCGGAGCTTGTTAAAATAGACCCGAAGTCGATTGGGGTGGGACAGTACCAGCACGATATGCCGCAAAAGAAATTGGACGAAGCTCTTGACGGAGTTGTAGAGGACTGCGTAAACAGCGTAGGGGCGGATCTTAACACAGCCTCGCCTGCGCTGCTTTCAAGAGTTGCCGGCATAAGTGCGTCAGTCGCAAAAAATATAGTCGCGTACCGTGAAGAAAACGGTGCGTTTAGTTCCCGCAGCGAACTTAAAAAGGTACCCAAGCTCGGACCGAAAACATTTGAGCAGTGTGCGGGTTTCCTGCGTGTACCCGAAAGCGTCAACCCGCTTGACCACACGGCGGTACACCCGGAATCATACGATGCGGCAAACCATCTTTTGGAGATGTGCGGCTGTACGCCGAACAATACAGCAAACGGCGGTATTGCCGATATTAAAGAAAAGGCAAAAAAAATCGGAATAGAAAACGCCGCCGCAAAAATAGGAATAGGCGTGCCCACGCTTAACGATATTATAGAGGAGCTTGCAAAGCCGGGACGCGACCCCAGAGATGAACTTCCGCCTCCCCTGCTGCGTACCGATGTTCTTGACATAAAGGATTTAAAAACGGGAATGGAGCTTAAAGGTACGGTAAGGAACGTAATTGACTTCGGCGCATTTATTGACATAGGCGTACATCAGGACGGTCTTGTACACATATCGCAAATAAGCGAAAAAAGAATAAAGCACCCGTCCGACGTACTTAACGTGGGCGATGTGATCAACGTCCGCGTACTGGACGTTGATACGGAAAAAGGCAGGATCTCGCTGACAATGAAAGGTATCGGCGGTGAAAAAAATACCTGAATATTTTGTAATATAATACAAGACAATAAAATAAGGAAAAGGAATATAAAATGAAAAAATATGATATTGTACTTTTTGACCTTGACGGCACAGTAAGCGAATCCGGCGAAGGTATACTCGATTGTGTTCGTATGATGTTTGAGGAAATGAACAAACCGCTGCCCGATGAAAAATCACTTGCGGCGTTTATAGGTCCGCCGATGTACGACAGTCTGAAACGATGTGGGTTCAACCGTACCGATGCGGAAAAGGGAGTTGAAATTTATAAAAGTAACTTTGTCAAGCACGGCATATACAAGAACCGTGTTTATGACGGGCTGAACGATGTCCTTATACGTCTGAAAAAGAACGGGATACGTTTGGGCGTAGCGTCAACCAAATACCAAAAGTTTGTTGACAAAATAATAACTATGCTGGGGCTTGACGATTGTTTTGAAATTGTCGGAGGTTCAAACTCCCTTGCGGGGCAAAAACCCGAAAACGACGAACCTCCGCGCGCCAACAAAATCGAAGTTATGAATTATGTTATTAATTCACTGAAAAAAAGCGATAACGACCGTATAGTTATGATAGGCGACACAAAATATGACGCAGAGGGCGCGTCAGCAGTCGGCTGCGACTTTATAGGGTGCCTTTACGGATACGGAACAAAAGAGGAAATGGAAGCCTTTTATACAGCCGGCAAGCCTGTTTTTGTGGAAACGCCGTCGGAAATAGCGGACAAACTGATTATATAAATAAAACGGTTATATTCGTATTGACATTTAGGTTTTTTCGGCGGTTATTTTTACATCGCTGTAATACATATTAAGAATCTGCCTGTAATCCGAACCCTGAAGCGCCATATATTGCGCGCCGTACTGGCTCATTCCCACACCGTGACCGTAACCCAAAACGGTAAACTTGAAACCGCCTATACCGTGCGTAATGCTGAAACAAGCGCTTCTCAGTGAAAAAATCCCCCGTATATCCGCTCCGCCGAAAGTCTTGCCGCCGACAGTTATGCTTTTGACCGCTCCCGCCTTTGTTCTTTCGGTTTTACCTATCCATTTTTCAGGCTTTCCCGACAAATCGGCATCTTTGTTTTCGGCAAGGATTATTTTTTTAAATTCCTCATCAGAAAATTCACATACGGATTTATATTCCGGCGCAAGTCTGTCGCCGGGACTTGCCACGGATATAAGGTGTTTGTCGTCTTTACCGAAAATGTCCTTTGCGTTTTCGGTTTCTCCGCTTGAAATCGCATGATAGGCGGCGTCTATATAATTTCCGCCGTCATCGGTAAGCACCTCACCGAAAACCGAATCCACAGCCGCCGTTATTTTACTTTTGCTCTTTTCATACAGGTTCCCCCACTTTTCCCTCATCTGTTCATCGCTTAAAAAATATTCTCCCTTTGACAAATCGGCTTGAAAATCCGCACCATTAAGCTCTTTGTCGGCATTGTCACTTTGCTGTCGGCGTATTCTGCAAAAATGGGTGTAACAGGCAACACACTGGGCTTTCAGTGCTTCGGTTTCAAATGACGGCAGCATTTCGTATGCTACGGCTCCGATACAAAAGGTTTTATCATCGACCTCGACAACACTGCCGCTTGACGTATCAAGTATCTTAAATACCTTTTGATATGAATCTTTATTCGGAGTATCGGAGGCTTGTGTTTTTTCGGTACTCCGTACACTTTCTGATTGACTTGACAATGTGCCGCGTGAGTTAAGCACCGCATTTTTTGTTCCGCCAAAAGACAAAAACGGAAGAGCAGCCATAATTAAAAATGCCGTTATATACAGTATCGGTTTTTTTTTCATTTTATCTCCTTCACCGCAAATATTGCTCTACATACAAATTAACCTCAAATATAAAACTGTTTTCTTGACAGCAAGGACAAAAAGGACTAAAATATTAAATGCCAAATTTAATGAAATGTGATACATATTATTTGCTTGGTATCAAATTTTTCGGCAAGACTTTCCCGTCTGCGGAAAACGCCGCAAGACATATTAAATTTTTTTAAATACAGTACGCCTCTCCCCCTTTATAATAAGATATATGAGGCGGCAGCCGTTTTATGAAACCGTAACGGCGCAAATATTGACTTTTTATCCGCATTTGTGTATTATGTGTCCGGCAGTTTCAACGCCCCGTACATATTTCGGCGGTACGGGTCAAATCTTCAATTCCGGAACGTAACGCATAAGGCTGAACTTTGCCCTTTGTGTACGCTCTGTATATAACAAAACACGAAGGAGTTTTTTTATGAAAATCAAAAATTTGTGGCTTCCCGTGATAATCCTTACCCTTATCGGCGGAACGGCAAAAATATGCGACACGCTGTTCAACGTACACGGAGAGGGATTTTTTTTCGGCTCCGGCGTATGCAACGCCATAGTAATCGCATCTATTGTCCTGATTTTGATTATCGGGCATATATTGAGCTTATTTGACAAAAAAAAGTATTCCGAAGCCGTACCGCTCAAAAACACGACCTGTGGTGTGTTCGGCTTTATTGCGTCGGTAATGATACTCGGCGGCGGTATTTTGTCGATAATCACCATCGGAAGCCAACCGTTTGCGGTTCTGAATATAGTGACCTGTATACTTACGCTTATCGGCGGCGGTGTGTTACTGTTTGAGTCATGTATTTCTTTTACGGGTCAAAACGGCATAAAAAAATTTCCGCTGCTTTCACTTGCCGTTCCGCTTTATATTTGCATAAGGTTTATAAACATTTTTTTGCAGTATATGGACAAATCAATCAGTTCAACCGAAATTTTCGATATTATAGCTGTGGCGCTGCTGCTTATGTTCTTTATGTACCAGTCAATGTTCTTTGCGGAAATAAACACTACGCTTGCGGTAAGAAAAGCCACTGTTTACGGCTGTGCATACATTATGTGCGGACTTATAGCCGCAATTGATATACTTATAAAGATGACATATCCCGCAGTCGAGTCAAATATTGACACGGAAATTGTTGAACCCGCCATAACGACCATAATAAGCTGCATCGGTGACATTGCGCTGTGCGGATATGCAGTTTGCTTCATTAAAAGCGCACAAAAAAGCGTTGTTAAATCATTGCATAATATTGAAAACAATGTCAGCAGTGAAAAAGAATCTTTTGAAAATGATAAAACGGACGCGGTTACGGATAATACGGCGGATAGCGAAACGGACGAATCGAACGAGGTTACGGATAATTCGGCGGATAGCGAAACCGACGAACCGAACGAGGTTACGGACAATTCGGCGGATAACGAAGCCGACGAATCGAACGAGGTTACGGATAATTCGGCGGATAGCGAAACCGACGAATTGAATGAGGATACGGATAATTCGGCGGATAGCGAAAGCGACGAATCGAATGAGGTTACGGATAATTCGGCGGATAGCGAAACGGACGAATCGAACGAAGTTACGGACAATTCGGCGGATAGCGAAACCGACGAATTGAATGAGGATACGGATAATTCGGCGGATAGCGAAACCGACGAATTGAATGAGGATACGCTCCGTAAGGAATCCCCAACAACCGTAAATGTAAAACCCGTAATTGCAATACCGATTGAAGAAGATTAAAATTCAAACACGGCTTTTATAAAACACACAAAAAATTTTTTTTAAAATTTATGCAAACACTTGTAATTTAATGAAAAATGCTATAAAATATATTTAGTAAAAATATTAGGAGGTAATTTCCAATGTCAGTTAAAGTTGCTATTAATGGTTTCGGTCGTATCGGCCGTCTCGCATTCAGACAAATGTTCGATGCAGAAGGTTATGAGATTGTTGCAATCAACGATCTTACAAAGCCCTCTATGCTTGCACATCTTCTTAAATACGATACCGCTCAGGGCGGTTACTGCGGCAAAATCGGCGAAAGTCTTCACACAGTAAGCGCTGATGACGAGGCAGGCACCATTACAGTTGACGGCAAAACTCTTACAATTTACGCAAAGGCTAACGCTGCCGAGCTTCCTTGGGGCGAAATCGGCGTAGATGTTGTTCTTGAGTGTACAGGCTTCTACTGCTCAAAAGATAAGTCACAGGCTCACTTGGACGCAGGCGCAAAGAAAGTTGTTATTTCCGCTCCCGCAGGTAACGATCTTAAAACAATTGTTTACAGCGTAAACGAAAATACACTTACCGCTGACGATAAAATCATTTCTGCTGCTTCCTGCACAACAAACTGCCTCGCTCCTATGGCTAAGGCTCTTAATGATTATGCTCCAATTCAGAGCGGTATTATGTCAACGATCCATGCTTATACAGGCGACCAGATGATTCTTGACGGTCCTCACAGAAAGGGCGACCTTAGAAGAGCAAGAGCAGGCGCTGCAAACATCGTTCCTAACTCAACGGGTGCGGCTAAAGCAATCGGTCTTGTTATTCCCGAACTTAACGGCAAGCTCATCGGTTCCGCTCAGCGTGTTCCGGTACCTACCGGCTCAACAACAATACTTACTGCTGTTGTTAAGGGCGACAACGTAACCAAAGAAAGTATAAATGCCGCTATGCAGACAGCTTCCTCAGAATCATTCGGATATAACGAGGATCCGATAGTTTCCTCTGACGTTATCGGTATGAAGTACGGCTCACTCTTTGACGCTACACAGACAATGGTAAGCAAAATTGCCGATGACCTCTATGAGGTACAGGTTGTTTCGTGGTATGACAACGAGAACAGCTACACAAGCCAAATGGTAAGAACAATCAAATATTTTGCCGAACTCGGCTAATAAACCTTTTACGGTCTAAAATAATTTTAAATACTCTGTCGTTTATCGGCAGAGTATTTTTGTTTTGCATAAATTATATAAACCGACTGTCAATTTGATTTTAGGAAAATAATCCCTTTTTCGTCCGAAACCAAATCAATTGACAATATAAAATCATTGTGATATTGTAGTAATGGATTTTTGCTTTTTGTACAATATTTAAAGTATTATAAAGTTCATTTCCGATAAATAAAATATATTATGTGCGGAGGAATAGAGTGTGAAAAAAGAAATGAAGAAAAAGACAGTTCAAAAAATACTTTGCGCGTTTCTTGCAGCCCTAATGCTCGGAGCTTATACGGGAACGGCTTTACCTCAGTACACGGGTACGGGAATTACCGCCGAGGCTGCCATACACAGCGATTTTGAATATTATTATAACACTGACGGTACATTGACGATTACAAAATACAACGGTACTTCTTCCGATGTTGTAATACCGTCAAAAATAAGAAACAGTAAAGTCACTAAAATAAACAATAAAGCATTTTACAACAACACGGGGCTGAAAAGCGTAACTGTTCCGGACAGTATTACGAAAATAGGCTATCAAGCGTTTTGCGGCTGTACCGGACTGAAAAGCATTAAAATCGGCAACGGCGTTAAGGAAATAGGCTCTCAGGCATTTTACGATTGTACGGGTCTTTCAGCCGTAACATTACCGAACAGCGTTACATCAATAGCCGACAAAACATTTGGTGAGTGTACGGGACTGAAAAGTATAACGATTGGCAAGGGTGTTACAAAAATAGGCTCATCAGCATTTATTAATTGCACAGGGCTGACAGACGTGACGATACCGGGCGGCGTTACAATGATAGACCGCTCCGCATTTTACGGTTGCTCGGGGCTGAAAAACATAACGATACAAAACGGTGTTACATCAATTGATGACTTTGCATTTTCAAAATGCACGGGGCTGACAAGCATAAAAATTCCCGAAAGTGTTACGAAAATAGGAATCTTAACATTTTACAATTGTCCCAAACTCACAATTTACGGAAAGAAAAATTCATACGCATACCGATATGCCGAAAATAATGCCATACCCTTTAGGTCAACAACCGATACGATTGTAACCGACGTAAAGCTGAACACAACACGCACATGGATGGGCAGAGGAGAAACATATCAGCTTAACGCAACGATAAGTCCGAGCAATGCGGAAAACAAAAAATTAACTTGGACTTCAAGCAACAATAATATAGCAACGGTAAGCAATGGTAAGGTAACGGCAAAAAAGGACGGAACCGTAACGATTACGGCAAAAGCGAGCAGCGGCAAAACAGCGTCCTGCAAAATAACGGTTCAGCCGCCGGCATCGAAAATCACACTTAACAAGTCCACATTGTACTTGGGCGTTGGCGAACAGTTCCAACTCACAAGCTCTGTTCAATCGGGTACAGCCTCGGCAAAGAGAGGGTTTGCGTCAAGTGACAACAGTATATGCTACACAAGCGGAAACGGACTTTTGACCGCAAAGAAAATCGGCACAGCATATATTACGGTAAAAACATTTAACGGCAAAACCGCAAAATGTAAGGCAGTAGTACAGCCGCCTGCAAAAGCCGTGCATATAAGCAAGTCGTGGCTTACACTTCACGTTGGACAGAATTTTCAGCTTTCAAGCTGGGTAGACGCAGGTACGGCATCTACAAAACGTGCTTGGAGTTCAAGCGATAACAGCACTGTTTATACAAGCGGTAACGGACTTTTGACCGCAAAGAAAGAGGGAACCGCATACATTACCGTAAAAACCTACAACGGAGTATCCTCCACCCTTAAAGTAAAGGTCATAAAATAATTTAAGGGAGGATTTTCGGTGAAACACCGCAAAAATAAAATCACGGTTAAAAAAATATTTTGCACCGCTCTTGCGGCTTTAACACTCGGAGCTTATGCCGTAACGGCTCTGCCGCAGTATACCGGTACGGGCATTACGGCACAGGCGGCTTCTGCATCTGTCGATTTTGAATACAGCAACGATGATTACGGCACAATCATTATAACAGGTTATAAAGGCACCTCATCAAATGTTGTTATACCGTCGGAGATAGACGGTAAAAGTGTTACAGAGATAGGCGAGCAAGCATTTTGGACTTGTACGGAACTGACAAGCGTAACAATTCCCGACAGTGTGGAATCAATAGGCAGACGTGCATTTTACTGTTGTACAAAGCTGGCAGATATAACTATCCCCGACAGCGTGGAATCAATAAAAAGTTCCGCATTTGAAAGCTGTACGGAACTGAAAAAAATAAAAATAGGCAACGGCGTTAAATACATAGGCAATTCGGAAATGGGCGGTTCGATAATGGGTAATTCAATATTTTCCGGCTGTAAAGAACTGACAAATATTGAAGTAAGCGACGGAAATAAATACTATTCTTCACAAAACGGTATTTTGTTTAATAAGAATAAAACCAAATTAATTACTTATCCTGCCGGCAAAAACGGAGATTATACCGTTCCTGGCACCGTTACGTCAATAGGTAACACAGCGTTTGAAAACTGTACAGAGCTTGAAAACGTAACAATTACCGACGATGTTACATCAATAGAAAAGTTTGCATTTATTGACTGCACAAAATTGAAAAAAGTAACAATCGGCAACGGTGTTACATCAATAGAAGAATCCTCATTTGCCGGCTGCACTGAGCTTAAAGACGTAACTATCGGCAACAATGTTACATCTATAAACGAATTTGCGTTTAGATATTGTATAAATTTGTCAAGTATTACGCTTCCAAACAGCGTTACCGAAATAGGTGACAGCGCATTTGAGGGCTGTACACGGTTGTCGAGCATAATTATTCCCGAAAGCGTTAAATCAATCGGAGCCAAAACATTTTCCAACTGTCCCGACCTGACGATTTACGCAAAAATCAACTCTTATGTACAGAAGTATGCCGATGACAATTCAATTAATTTTAAGTCCATAGACACAGAGCCGATAGACGGCAAACATAAAATTTCATTAAACGGCGAAAGTCAGGATACGGAAATGATTGTGTCCGAGCCGAAAGCCCCTAAGAGAAACGGCAGTCTGATTCAAATTATCTTAATTGTGATAGGAATTTTGTTAATTGTAGGTATAACCATCGCAGTAATTATCCCGAACAAAAGAAAATCAACTAACAACAAACAATAGCGCAGGCACTGCGCCTTGAGCGAAACTTTTGAATATGGGTACATAAATTTATGGCGCGCGAATGTACCTATCTCTTGCAGTAAGAGCGAACGGAGTGAGCGATAGCGCGAATTGAGAGCGCAGGCACTGCGCATTTTCGCCCGCCTTTTTTAAAAGGCGGCAGGGTCAAGGGACAGCGTCCCTTGTCGCAGTCCGCAGACTGCGAAACTCTTATTACTTCAAAAAAGCAGGAGGGGCGAAAAACAGTCCGGTGGACTGTTTTTCGGTGGGGAACCCACGCAAGGGGTTCCCCGTAATTTTTTGTTTTCTTATTTCTTAAAAATGAGAGTTAAGGGCTTCGCCCTTAAAACCCACCAAAGGCTCCGGCGCAGAGCCTGCGCCCCCGATTCGCGAAGTCGTTCGCTCCGCTCACTCTTAACTCCGAACAACAAATGTTTTGACGCGGCATAAGTTAATATAATTGAAAATGATAGTTAAGGGCTTCGCCCTTAAAACCCACCAAAGGCTCCGGCGCAGAGCCTGCGCCCCCGATTCGCGAAGTCGTTCGCTCCGCTCACTCTTAACTCCGAACAACAAATGTTTTGACGCGGCATAAGTTAATATAATTGAAAATGATAGTTAAGGGCTTCGCCCTTAAAAACCCACCAAAGGCTCTGCCTTTGGAATCCGCAAGCCTTTGAAAAGGCTTGACCGAAACTTTTGAATATGGGTACATAAACTTATGGCGTGCGAATTGAGAGCGCAGGCACTGCGCCGCGAATCGCCTGCGCCGGCTCGGCACCGAAACTTTTAATTTTAGCTAACATAGACTATTATCTGCATTTGTTTATTGGTCGGCTGTAATTGCTGAAACGGGACACGAGTCTACCGCTTCAAGTACATTTCCCTTTGCATCGCCCTCCGCCTCCGCATAGGCTTCAGCTTTATCATCATCACCCATACGAAAAACCGACGGTTCAATTGTCGGACACAATCCACAACCTATACATATATCTTTATCAACAAAAGCTCTCATTAAGATTTCTCCCCTCTATAATTTATTTTCTTAACATTAAATGCGTCAATTCCCGGATAATATGCGGGACTTCCCAGTTCTTCCTCTATCCTCAGCAACCTGTTATATTTCGCTACACGCTCGGACCGTGACGGAGCTCCCGTTTTTATTTGACCGGCATTTAACGCAACCGCAAGGTCGGCAATTGTCGTATCGGCAGTTTCGCCCGAACGATGTGATATTACAGTCGTATATCCCGATTTCCTTGCGAGCTTTATCGCTTCAAGAGTTTCCGAAACTGAACCTATTTGGTTCAGTTTTATTAATATTGAATTGCCGCACCTCTCCTCTATTCCCTTTGCAAGCCTTTCTGTATTGGTAACAAACAAATCGTCCCCCACAAGCTGAACCTTGTCACCCAGCTTTTCCGTAAGACTTCTCCAGCCGTTCCAATCTTCTTCGTCAAGTGCGTCCTCAATTGATATAATAGGATATTTATTTGCAAGCGACTCCCAATGTTCCGTAAGCTGCTCAGATGTAAACGTCATACCCGATTTAGGAAGAACATATTCTCCTTTTTTTGTGCCTTTCCATTCGCTCGACGCCGCATCTAACGCAATCATAAAATCCTTGCCTGCCGCATATCCTGCATTTTCTACTGCCGATATTATAAGCTCTATTGCCTCTTTGTCGCTTTCAAGATTCGGAGCAAAACCTCCCTCATCACCTACCGATACGGTAAGTCCCTTTTCCTTTAAAAGAGCCGCCAATGAATGAAAAACTTCCGCACATTTTCTAAGAGCTTCCCTAAAATTTTCCGAACCGGTCGGTACGATCATAAACTCTTGAATATCTACATTATTAGAGGCATGAGCGCCTCCGTTAAGAATATTCATCATCGGAACCGGAAGTCTGTTTCCCGAAACGCCTCCCAAAAATCTGTATAACGGAATACCGATAGAACACGCCGCGGCTCTTGCACACGCAATTGATACAGCTAAAATTGCATTTGCTCCCAAACTCGATTTGTCCTTGGTTCCGTCCGCCTCAATCATAACGGAATCGACCGCATAGGTGTCACTCGGATTCATACCTTTAATTGCGCTGTCAATTACCGTATTTATATTTTGAACAGCCTTTGTTACTCCTTTTCCGCCATACCTTGACATATCGTTGTCACGCAGTTCCAACGCTTCAAACTCACCGGTAGACGCACCGCTTGGTGATACGCCGAATCCAACCGTTCCATCGTCTAACCGCACCTCTGCTTCAACCGTCGGATTTCCTCTTGAATCAAGAATTTCCCTGCCTATTACTTTTTCTATTTTTCTGTTAATAAGAATCTCCCCCTATTTATAAACGCACCGATGTTTCAATTACATCTTTGAGTGTATCTGCCGACCTTCTTAACGCTGTCTGTTCATTTTCGTTCAACTTGATGGGAACATCGCTTTCAACGCCGTCCTTGCCGATAATAACGGGCATACTAAGCGCAACATTGTATATACCGAAGTTCCCGTGCTGAATACTGGACACGGGTAAAATGGACTTTTCATCGCGTACAATAGCCTCACAAATACGCTTTACCGACATTGCAATACCGTAATAGGTTGCCTGCTTTTTATTTATAATTTCGTATGCACTGTTTTTTACGTCCTCAACTATATTTTTCATAGATTCCTTATGCTTAAAAAAGCCGCGCATTTCACAAAATTGATTTATTTGAATACCCGAAACATTAGCACTGCTCCATGCGGCAATTTCACTGTCACCGTGTTCGCCTATTATAAATGCGTGTACACTTCGGCTGTCAACGTCAAGATGTTCTCCCAAAAGATATTTTAACCTTGCACTGTCAAGAACCGTACCGGAACCAAACACTCTGTTTTCGGGATAGCCGCTCAACCTTGCGGCAGTATAAGTCAAAATATCAACGGGATTTGCAACTACAAGAAGAATTGCATCTTTGTTTCTGCTTGTAATTTGCGGAATAATTGACTTAAAAATTCCTACGTTTTTATTAACAAGCTCCAACCGTGTTTCACCCGGCTTTTGATTTGCACCCGCAGCCAAAATAATAAGCGACGCATCGGAAATATCGTCATACGTTCCAGCATATATCTGCATAGGCTTTGCAAACGGGAGTCCGTGACTTATGTCGAGAGCTTCCCCTTCTGCTTTGTCCTCGTTGGAATCAATAAGAACCATTTCCGAAAACAGTCCGCTCTGCATAATTGCAAACGCCGATGAGGCTCCCACATATCCGCAGCCGATAACCGCAACCTTTCTGTTGTTTATTTCGCTCATTTTACCAGTCCTTAATAAAAATATTTTTCTAAGGCGCCGGACAGCCCTGCTTTACAGGTTATTATTTCCGAAAATTTTCTTTTTATCCAAATGTATTTATTATTTGCAGGGTATTAATATACTTTAAGTATAATAATTGATTTATATAATTAAAAGTATAAATATTTTTAAAAATTTTTTTAAAATCCTCTTGCAATTTACAAAAAGATATGGTATTCTTATAAAGTCGTTTGAAGCGATGTAAAAATTAATAAGTAGGTGTCGATGACGTTGAGGGTCCACCCGTTCCCATACCGAACACGGAAGTTAAGCTCAATAGTGCCGAAAATACTTGGCGGGCGACTGCCTGGGAAGATAGGAAGATGCCTACACCAAAATAACCGTCCAATAGGGCGGTTGTTTTATTTTATAAAAAAATTGAATTTGACATAACCTTAACTATGTTTAGAAATCTCAAAAAGGAATAAGCATAACCGTTGTGCTTATCCCTTTTTATATTGCAGGCTTGATTAGTTTTTGCTGAAATCGGACAGCCGCAAACCCTCATTATGTTCAAGCGCCCATGTTACGTTCCATTCACTGCTGAACAGAAGCAAATGCTTGCCCTTTAAATCTTGAATACGTCTTGTGTCGGACGTAAGATTAAGCGTTTTGGGGTCAATGTCGTCATTGTCAATCCAACGTATAAGCTCATACGGCATATTTTCGAGAACAATATCAACATTATATTCATTTTTAAGTCTGTACTCCAAGACCTCAAACTGAAGTACACCCACAACGCCGACAATAACTTCTTCCATACCTCCGCCCAAATTTTGGAATATTTGAATTGCGCCCTCCTGTGCAATTTGGGAAATTCCCTTTACAAACTGCTTACGCTTCATTGTGTCTTTCAGTCTTACCTGTGCAAAATGTTCCGGAGCAAAAGTGGGAATACCCTCAAAGCACACCTTGTTTGACGGAGAACAGACGGTGTCGCCTATTGAAAATATACCCGGGTCAAACACGCCTATAATATCACCCGCATAAGCCTCGTCAATAACCTCACGGTCCTGCGCCATAAGCTGCTGCGGCTGCGAAAGCCGCATTTTTCTGTTTCCCTGTATATGGCAGACCTCCATCTGTTTTTCATATTTGCCCGAACAAATACGCATAAACGCAATTCTGTCACGATGTGATTTATTCATATTTGCTTGAATCTTAAACACAAAGGCAGAAAAATTATCATCAAACGGGTCAACAATTCCGTCAACGGTTTTTCTGGGAAGCGGCGGAGTTGTCATTTTAAGGAAATCCGCAAGAAACGGCTCTACTCCAAAATTTGTCAATGCAGAACCAAAAAACACGGGCGTAAGCCTTCCGTGGCGTACCGCATCAAGGTCAAGCTCGTCACCGGCACCCTCAAGAAGCTCAATATCATCTGTTAATGTTTGAGCCAATGTATCGCCGAGTTTCTCGTTCAAAGTCGGGTCATCTATTTTCAGTGCATCCATATCGACTTCACGCTGACCGTTGTTTGCGGTAAACATAAGAATTTCTTTTTTAGCAAAGTCATATACACCCTTAAAATCTCTGCCGCATCCTATGGGCCAGTTCATAGGGCATGTGTGAATACCCAACACTTCCTCAATATCATCAAGCAGTTCATACGGACTTTTTGCCTCACGGTCCATTTTGTTTATAAAGGTAAAAATCGGTATGTCACGGAGCAAACATACCCTAAACAGCTTTCTTGTTTGTGCCTCTACACCTTTTGAGGCATCTATAACCATTACTGCGGAGTCGGCTGCCATAAGGGTACGGTAGGTATCCTCCGAAAAGTCTTGGTGTCCCGGTGTATCTATAATATTAACGCAATATCCCCCGTAGTTAAACTGCATTACGGACGAAGTAACCGAAATACCGCGCTGTTTTTCAATTTCCATCCAGTCGGAAACGGCGTGTTTATCCGTTTTTTTACCTTTGACGGAACCTGCAAGCTGAATAGTTCCCGTATAGAGCAGCAGCTTTTCGGTAAGAGTAGTTTTACCCGCATCAGGATGTGAAATTATTGCAAATGTTCTTCTTTTATCTATTAAATCCTTATTTGAAATCGACAATGCTTTTCCTCCAAAACGTAATATTATTTTCAATGTTCCAAAGATATATTTTAAACCATTGACAAAGAATAATCAAGTTTATTTCTCCAATTGATAAAAACTCCGAAGAGAAAAACGCAAAAATATTCGGCTGCCGTAAACGGCATATACGGCAGCCGAATGTTTTGTTTTACTCATAGTATAATATACAATAAGTATATTTATTATTACATTGTCCGTTACCGACTGTCCTTAATTTTTTATCAAATCCTTAATAACCTCACCGGCGGCAATAAGTCCCGCAACGGACGGTACAAAGGCTATACTCGCCGGTATTATTTTATGGGATTCAGGATCCGTTTCCTTTGTTTTTGGGACAGTCGGTTCCTCCTTTGAGTAAACAACTTTAAGATTCTTTATACCTCTCGATTTTAATTCTTTCCGCATAACACGGGCAAGAGGACAAACAGAGGTCTTGTATATATCGGATACTTCAAACCGTGACGGATCCAGCTTGTTGCCGGCTCCCATTGAAGAAATAACAGGCACACCCACATCGCAGGCACGGCACACAATAGACAGCTTTGCCTTTACGGTATCAACAGCGTCTATTATATAATCGTATTGTGAAAAATCAAACATTTCTTCGGTTTCGGGCGAATAGAAAACATTATACAATTTCAGCTTAATGTTCGGGTTTATATCTTTGACACGTTCGGCGGCTGCCTGTACTTTTGTAAGCCCCACGGTAGACGACAGCGCAATAATTTGACGGTTTATATTTGATATACTTACTGTATCCTTATCTATAAGATCAAGCGCCCCTACTCCGCTGCGTGCAAGAGCTTCAACGGCATAACCGCCCACGCCGCCTATTCCGAAAACTGCCACTCTGGCTGCGGACAATTTTTCTAATGCTTCACTGCCTATTAAAAGTTCGGTTCTTGAAAATCTGTTTTCCATAACTGATAAATCCCCTTTAGCTTTCATACATCAATAATAATAAATCTTCAATGTATATTAAACCATACATTGAAGATTTATTGTTTAATTCGGAAATATTTGAATGTTTAATATTTCGGTGTGGGGCTTGTGCAGCGGTTCAAATTAATATCAAATTTATGATCCTTTGTTATTACAGAATCAGGCACAAGGAAGTAATCGTAAACAAGAATATCGGACGTGCTTATGGGGTCGTCCCACGTTACATCTATGTTGTACCAATTATTGTCAATCTTTACTTGGTTCCACATATGTTCGGCATATCCGCCCATACCGTATGCTTTACCCGTTACTATTTCCGTATCTATACCCGCACTCAGCGCCATTGCCTGGAAAGTCTCGGCATAGCCTTGACATACGGCTTTGTGCTGTTGGATAACGCCCTTTACGGTATAACTCGACTGCGGTATCGTACCCTTGTTATAGTTGTCAATATCATATTCGGTATTGTTTACTATCCAGTCGTGAATCTTTTTAACCTTTTGTATTTCCGTCATAGATGATGTAACTATTTTTTTCGCTGTTGTTTTCGCAAGTTCATAATCATCATTTACTTTTGACGAAACAGTCAAGCCGTAATACTGCGAAAGATATTTCCCCGTTGCGTCCTTAGCGGCTATCCTTACCGTATAATTTCCCGACTTATACGGGGCGTCGAAAACCGCAGATGTGTTTTCCGAGTAGTCTTTTACATCTATCCATTTTCCGTCGGAACCCTTATATGAATACTTGTATGTGTACGGAAGAACGCCTCCCGAATAGCTTGCCCTTGCAACAACGGAACCTCCCGAATTTGTATACGTCACCGCCTGCGAGCCGTTGTTTTTAAATTCGGATTTTGTATCCTTTTTAACGGTTATGTTCAGATATTTTGAAGTATAGCTGCCAACAGCATCGTTTGAAGCGACCCTCACGGTATAATTTCCCGGCTCGGACGGCATTTTTATTCTTGCGCTTGAATCGGACGAATTTTTGACAACATAAACCCAATCTTCATTATCTTTCCTGTAAGAATAGGTATATGTATAAGGCTCGACTCCTCCGCTAAAGCTCGGAACAGCGGTTATTGACCAATCAGCCCACGTCGACCCCGTGCTTAACTTTGAGCCGCTTTCCTTAAATGTTTTTCCCGTATCCTTTTTGACCTTTATGTTAAGGTATTTTGAAGTGTAGGCTCCAACCGAATCCTTTGCGGCTATCCTTACCGTATAATTCCCCGCCTTGGACGGCATTTTTATCTTTTGGCTTGAAGATGTAACATAACCCGTAACATCAGTCCAATCTCCGCCGTCTTGTTTATAAGAATACTTGTAAGTATAAGGCATAACGCCGCCTGTAAAGTTACCCGATGCGGTTATTGACCAGTCCGCCCATGTGGACGACGTACTCAATTTTGAACCGTTTTCCTTAAATGTTTTTCCCGTATCTTTTCTTACCTTTATGTCAAGATATTTTGAAACATAAGTACCGACAGAATCCCTTGCGGCTATCCTTACCGTATAGTTTCCCGCCTCGGACGGCATTTTTATTTTTTGGCTTGATGAGGTAACATAACCCGTAACATCAGTCCATTCTCCGCTGCCCTGTTTATAAGAATACTTGTAATTGTACGGCAATACGCCGCCTTCCGGAACTGTACTTGCGGTAATAGTCCAGTCCGCCCATGTATTGTAGGAGCTAAGCTCCGCTTTTGTTTGGGTAAATGTGGTTTTTGTGTCTTTCTTTACGGTTATGTAAAGATATTTTGAAGTATATGAGCCGTTCGAGTCCTTTGCCGCTATTCTTACTGTGTAGTTACCGCCGGTCGACGGCATAACTATACTTTGTGTTTTGGACGAAGTGTATCCCGTTACATCTTTCCACTCTCCGCTGCCCAATCTGTAAGAGTATTTGTAAGTAAAACTACCTGTTCCGCCCTTAAACGAAGCGTATGCCTTTATCGTCCAGCCTGCCCACGTTGACGAAGCGCTCAGCCTTGAGCCGTTATCGCTCGGCGGAGCAGCCGCAGAAGCACTGAAAGCATAACCATTTTCATTATAAGATTTGTTAAAAAAACCCGATACAAAGGCACCGGAAACAACGATTGCCGACGCAAGGGCAACCGCTGAGATTTTTCGCAACAAACGGTTCTTTGATTTTTCCATTAACCTGCCTCCCGATAAATTTCAATAATAAGCAGCAGATTTTGTCGGCTTTAATCAACTGCTGCGGTTTAATACAGTCGGGGCGTTATAAAGCCCTTAAACCGTACCGATTATACAACCGACGTCGACACCTTTTTTATTGGATTATATCAAATTATCACTTTGCTGTAAAGTCGGAAAGAAATACAAAAATTTATAAAAATATTTTCTGTATTTATATTAAGTTGGTAATAATTAACGCTTGATTTATTCCATATTACGGGTTACTATATTAATGTATGTTTTTTACCCGAACGAAAGGACAATATATGAATTATAACGACAATACAAAAGGAACAAAAAACAGCGGAAATTTAAACGCAGCCGCAAAGTTTATAAAAGATGCGTTTACGATTGATTTTGATAAGCCTTTAACAATAAAAAACCAGTTTATGATACTTTTTGTAACGTTGTTTATATCCACTTTTTTGTTTACCATAGTTTATTTTGTACACAATGCCGGCGTACCGTCAGGAAACGCCGAACCCGTGTCAAACAAGCCCGGCACAACGCAGGTCGAAAAAACTGAAAGCAAACCCGAAAGCAGAACCGAAAGCAAACCTCAGGAAAGTTCAAAAAGCGAATCGAGCTATAACGGTACTTTAAAAAATCTGACAACCGTTAAAAAAGACCATGACGAGGTATACAACGGAGATCTTATTTTAGTCAATAAGGATTATGCCTGCCATCACGACGGCGAGGAAACCGTTTCGCTCTTGGACGTTAAAACCGACACTTACGTTGTTTCGGACGCATCGGTAAGGGTCAACGAATCCATTGTAGACACCGTAAATAATATGTTTGACGATTTCTACAACATTTACGGTGAAAGCCGGGTTATGATAGCCTGTGGTTACAGAAGCAGTTCTTTACAACAGGAGCTTTTTGACGCCGAAACTGCTGACAAAGGTGAAGAACAGGCTGAAGAATGGGTTGCGCCGCCGGGATACAGTGAGCATCAAACCGGTCTTGTAATGGACCTTGACCTTATGGTAGAGGACGGAATAGACGGTATAGATTATGACGGTCAGGGAATATACTCTTGGATCAATGAAAACTGTTACAAATACGGTTTTATTCTGCGTTATTTGGAAGGCAAGGAAAAAATCACCGGCTATGAATATGAACCGTGGCATTTCAGATATGTCGGAGTTCCGGCAGCCTGCTACATTACCCAAAACTCCATTACACTTGAGGAATATATGGACAAAATACAAAAAAGCGGAGTAAATAATCCTCTTGTAATAAAGGACAACGGCAAGGTATGGTATACCTATTATGTAAAGGCGAACGAAAACGGAGAAACCGATGTTCCCGTTCCAGTAAATTACGAATATACGATTTCGGGAGATAACTGCGACGGATTCATTGTAACAGCAGAAATTTCATAAAAAGACTGTTCTTGAACGGGGAACCTATGCAATGGGTTCTCCGTAATTTTTGTTTTTTTTCGGAAATGAGCGTTACCGCTTTCTTGCGCCGTAAACTAAAACTACGTTCGCACGTCATAAGTTTATTTTGTTTTTATAATATTGCAAAAAAAGCAAAACAAGAGTATAATCAAAAATAAATATAATTGTACTAAATTTAAGGAGATGGTAAAAGTGGGAATTATTAAAGCAATAAAAAATTCCGCAGGAGGAATGTTGGCGGATTCGTATCTTGAATGTTACCGTCCGGGTCCTATGAACCGTACAACAGTCGTTGTACCGGGTGTTTTCAGAGATGCAGGTCAAAACAGAAATACCAATACAAAACGTCTTAATAATGTTATCTCAAACGGATCAATAATCGAGGTGGGTCCGTATCAGCTTATGTGCGTTGTTGACGGCGGACGTGTTGTTGACTATTCGGCAGAACCGGGTTACTTTCAGCTCTCAAATTCAAGCGTTCCTTCATTCTTTAACGGAACAAATTCGATTCTGCCGGCAATAAGAGAGGGTCTTGACAGAATAAGATTCGGCGGCAACGAATATCATGAACAGAGAGTTGTATATATTAATCTGCGCTCCATAGAAGGAATTAAGTTCGGTACAAGAGCGCCCGTTCCATTTTACGACGAAAATTATAAAATTGATGTTGCGGTGCGTGCAAACGGTCAGTTTTCAATTAAAATTTGTGACCCGTGGAAATTTTTCAATGAGGTTATTCCCTCAGAATGTGTGACAGACGGTGTAAGGCTCGACGCAGAAGAATTTTTGAACGCAACCTTTATGTCGGAATTTTTGGGCGCATTGGGCGAGGCTCTCAGCAGCCTGTCATGCGAACATATTTCTTTGTCAAGAATACCCACACAAACAACAAAACTGTCAAAATATATGTCGGACGCTCTTGATCCGGTATGGAAAGAATCAAGAGGTATAGAAATTCTGAATGTCGGCTTTAACAGCCTTACATACGACGAGGATACAAAAAAACTCCTACAAAAAAGAAATGACACCGCAATTTATTCCGACCCTGCAATTCAGCAGGCTTTTATAAACACTTCAATTGCAAGAGGAATTGAAGCCGCAGGTTCAAATTCGGGCGGCGCCGCTGTCGGATTTATGGGTATGAATATGGCAATGAATACCGGCGGAAATTTTATGGGTCAGGTAAACGACTCGATACAACAGCAGCAGGCTCGTGCGGCGGCTCAGCAAAACCAAAACGCTTTGCAGCAAAACCAAAACGCTCCGCAGCAAAACACTTGGACCTGTTCGTGCGGTCACAGCGGAAATACCGGAAAGTTCTGCGCCGAATGCGGCTCTCCAAAGCCTGCGGATAACGGCTCGTGGAAATGCCCGTCCTGCGGAGCCTCCAACACAGGGAAGTTTTGTGCCGAATGTGGAACCAAACGCCCCAACGCCGCACCCAAAAAAATCAAATGCGACAAATGCGGATATGAACCGGACGCAA
The DNA here is from genome assembly GCA_947589485.1 of uncultured Clostridia bacterium. Taxonomy (GTDB): domain Bacteria; phylum Bacillota; class Clostridia; order Oscillospirales; family Acutalibacteraceae; genus UBA1213. The sequence goes on from CANQBK010000009.1 coordinate 30,352, forward strand.
ACCTGCCTGTACCAAAGTTCTGCCCAAACTGCGGAGATCCGATAAATCAGTCCGATTATACATAACCGAATACATAATTCCAAGAGGTGACAAACTGCCTTTAAGGCATAAATACGACTATGGAAACTGTTTCTTACAAATGTATAAACTGCGTTGCTCCTCTCATCTACAATGCCGACAGCCATAAATTTACATGTGAATTTTGCCGAAGCGAATTTACGGAAGAAGAACTTAGAGCGCATTGGGGTGATATAGACCAAAGCTTGGACAACGAATCCCAACCGGAAACTGCCGCACCTGACCCCGAGGACTTTCAGGCAAATACGGCAATGTATTTCTGCGAAAACTGCGGTGCGGAAATCATTACCGATAAATCGACCGCAGCATCTTTCTGCTTATACTGCCACAGTCCCGTTGTTATTTCAAACAGACTTACGGGAAACTGGAAGCCCGATATGGTCATACCGTTCCTCATATCCGAGGAAGCTGCAAAACAAAGATTTTTTGAATTTTGCGGGAAAAAACATTTTCTCCCCAAGAACTTTTTATCGGACGCACATCTTGATATGATGAAGGGAGTTTATTTCCCGTATTGGATGATAAATTCATTGAAAGACGGAGGAATTACAGCCAGAGCAAAAAAAGTCCGCAGATGGATACGGGATGATTATGAATATACCGAAACCAAAATATACAAAATACAACGCTCCGGTAAGATTGATTTTAAGAACTTCCCTCATTCAGCTTTCAAAAATCAGGATAGGAACATTTTGAAATATGTCAATCCCTATGATGACAAAGACTTAAAAAAATTTTCAATGGCTTACCTTTCGGGATTCTTTGCCGAAAAACGTGACACCGAACGTCAGGAGGTTCAGGCTGAGGTAGACAGGGAGCTTCAAGAATACGCACAAAAAATTTATGAAAACACAATCGACCCAAGCTATGATTCGGTAAGTGTTGAAAGCCTAAAGCTGCACACAATAAACGAATCGTGGAAATATGCTATGCTGCCTGTATGGCTTATGACGTTTAAATATAAAAATAAAAACTATATTTACGCAATGAACGGTCAAACAGGAAAAAATTACGGGGAGCTGCCATGCTCAAAATCGAAATTGGCGTTGCTCGCAGCGGCAATTTTTATTGTGCTTTCCGTATTGGGGATACTCGGAGGTTATTATCTGTTATGAAAAAAATTATAGTTCAGGTATCGGCTGTACTGGCTATCGCCGCAGCACTGCTGTTCGGCTCGGCAGCCGTTTACGCCGCAGGAACATCGCAAACGGATATATCGTCATCGGAAAAAACAACCGCAGTGTCGGCTGCCGAAGAATCGTCACACAAAAAAGAACGTTCCAAAAAGCCTGATTTTAACAAAATTATAATTGTTTCCGTCGGAATAAGCGCTATAATATCATTGTCAACGGTATCCTGCGTTTATCACGGTTATAAATCAAACGGAAAAACCGAAACGTATCCATACAATAAAGCGCCGCTAAATCTAAGAGTATCACAGGATACTCTTATTGACACAAATGTAACAAAAACAAAGATACAAAAATAAAGATACAAATAAGGCATTTTGTTTTTAACCCGACAAAAATCCGCAAAAGCACCTCTGTATTTTTATTGTTTGTTAAAAACTATGGGGTAAATAATATGAAACTTGACTTAATGCCCGTTGTTACGGAAAAACAAATTGTTGAGATAGAAGAAGCCGCAAACTATGTTTGGCACAACTATTATAAGGAAATATATTCAAAAGAACAAATCGAATATATGCTCAAAAAGTTCCAGTCAAAGAAAGCGGTCAAAAAACAAATGTCCGAGGGCTATCTGTACTATATGCTTATGTGCGACGAAAACTTTGCGGGATATTTATGTATACAGATACAAAGCGACTGTATTTTTATATCACGATTATATATAAAACCCGAATACAGAAGACAGGGACTTTCCAAAAGGCTTATCGCACACGTTGATTCTATTTTTTCTTCAAAGGAAAACGAATTGAACCACATTAAAAAATTGAAACTCAATGTGGAAAGAAAAAACATATTCGCAATAAACGTATATGAACATTTGGGCTTTAAAAGAGTAAGGTCTGTTGATACAGATATTGGCAAAGGATTTATATGCAAAGAATTTGTTATGGAAAGAAAGGTCGCAGGCGTTTAGGTGAAATGAAATGGGCAAAAAATTAAAGAATTACATACATGAGCTTCAGGCTCTTTTGGAAAACGGCGGCAAAATCGAAAACATTGAAGCCTTAAAAAAGGAATTGCTTACCGAAATACAATTTTGGCAGCACGAACGTCTAATACATCTTCTTGTGACGTTTCTTTTTGCGCTGCTCACAATGACAATGGTAGTTGTACTGTTTTTTTACAAAAGCATAGGCGTGCTGGTACTGCTCGGTATGCTGCTTGTGCTGCTTATTCCCTATATAAGACATTATTATATACTGGAAAACGGCGTACAAACTCTTTATACATTTTATGAAGAGCTTACAAAGCGTGAGCATATAATACCCGAGGAAACCGTTCCGAAAATCAAGGGCGTATATATAAAACCGCTGAAAAAACAATAATAAAAATCCCGTAACGGAAAACATCGTTCCGCTGCGGGATTTCTTTATTTTGCTGTTAAAAAACGGCTCACGGTTTAAAATCATTTTATCGTAAACCGTTTTTCCGTAAATAACGACTTTATTCCTTTTCGGTTTCACTTATTTTAATTCCAAGCTCCTCAAGCTGCCGAGGGTCAACGTCCGACGGAGCATTTGTCATAAGCTCGCTTGCGTTCTGTACCTTTGGAAACAGTACAACGTCACGCAGAGTAGGCGCTTTAAGCATTTGCATTACAAGTCTGTCAAGACCTATACCCATACCTCCGTGCGGCGGCGCTCCGTATTTGAACGCGTCCATCAAAAACCCGAATTTCAGACGTGCCTCATCGTCGCTCATTCCGAGCATCTCAAACATTTTTTTCTGAAGTTCGGGATTTGTTATCCTTATCGAGCCTGACGACAGCTCGATTCCGTTCAGAACCATATCGTATGCTTTTGCATAAACCTCGCCCTTGTTTCCGTCGAGCTTGTCAAGACAATCGTCCGTAGGTGAAGTAAACGGATGGTGCATTGCCACCCATTCTCCGCTTTCCTTGTCAAACTCAAAAAACGGGAATTTTACTACCCAAAGGAAATTGAAACCGTCGCCGATAATATCGAGCCGCTTTGCACACTCTCCTCTTACCGCACCGAGGGTCGTAAGGACATTGTTTGTGTCGGTATCGGCAATTATGAACACAACATCTCCCTTTTCCGCACCCGCTTTTTCCAAAATTCCATTTAGTTCTTCTTCGGTAACAAACTTTTTAAAGCTCGACGCAGCACCGTCATCGGTAAGCCTTATCCATGCAAGCCCTTTAGCACCTATGCCCCGTACAAACTCGGTGAGCTTGTCTATTTCCTTTCTTGTGTAGGTTTTAACGGCATTTTTGGCTGTAATACCTCTTACACTGCCGCCGCCCTCAACAGCACTTTTGAACACCCCGAAACCGCTGTTTGCGACTGTATCGGTAAGGTCAAATATTTCCATACCGTAACGAGTATCGGGCTTATCAGAGCCGAAACGTTCCATAACCTCTTTATATGTATAGCGAGGAAACGGTACGGGTATGTCAATATCCATAACCTCTTTAAACAGTCTTTTTATGTATCCCTCGCCTATTTGAAGTACATCGTCCATATCAACAAATGACATCTCAATGTCGATTTGCGTAAACTCAGGCTGACGGTCGGCACGGAGATCCTCATCACGGAAACATCTTGCAATCTGCATATATCTGTCAAAACCCGCAACCATACACAATTGTTTGTACATTTGGGGCGATTGCGGAAGAGCATAAAACGAACCTTTGTGTATTCTTGACGGCACAAGGTAATCCCTTGCACCCTCGGGAGTGGATTTTATAAGCATCGGTGTTTCAAGCTCAATAAAACCGTTTTCGTCAAAGTAATCCCTGGTAACCTTGGCAACTCTATGCCTAAACATCATATTGTTTTGCAGTTCCGAACGCCTGAGGTCAAGATAACGGTACTTAAGCCTTGTTGCCTCCGAAGCCGTGCTGCTGCCTGCAATCTCAAACGGCGGTGTTTCGGACTCCGAAAGGATACGCAGCTCGTTTACCTCTATCTCAATATCGCCTGTTGGAATTTTGTTTGTTTTTGCGCTTCTTTCCCTTACAGTGCCTACAGCCGCAAGAACATACTCGGAGCGTACCGAGGACGCTTTTTCAAATACGGCTCTTTCGGTGTTATCGTCAAAGGCAAGCTGAATTATACCGCTCCGATCACGGAGGTCGATAAATATAAGGTGTCCCATATCTCTCATACGCTGCGCCCAGCCGCACAAAACAACCTTTTTACCTATATCAGAGGCGCGCAGCTCGCCGCAGTAGTTCGTTCTTTTAATACCGGTCAAAAATTCCGACATAATAATACTTCCTTTATAAATTAATTTATACTGTCATTCATTTGTTCTATAAGTTTTGAATTGCAGTTTTCCACATAAATATTAAAGAAACTGCTAAAAAAGCTGTCGTCCAAAGAAATATCCGTTTGTTCCCCGCTTTCCATATTACGCAGTACCGCCTTATTTTCGGCAAGCTCATTGTCACCTATAACCATACTGAACTTTGCCTTTATTTTATCGGCATATTTCATTTGCGCTTTAAGGCTCCTGCCTACCGTATCGCCCTCGGCTATAAGAGAGGAATTTCTTATTCCCTCAATAAGCTCAAACGCCTTTAGTTTTGCGGCATCACCTATTCCGGCAATATAAATATCACACGTCTGCGGCTTTGGAATTTCAATATTTTGGCTTTCCATAAGCAAAATAAGCCTTTCCATACCCATACCGAAGCCGAGCGACGGGGTATGCTTTCCGCCAAGCTCCTCCACAAGTCCGTCGTAACGACCGCCGCCGCACACGGTACCCTGAGCGCCTATGTCGTTTGAAACGAACTCAAAAACAGTCCTGGTATAATAATCAAGGCCGCGTACTATCTGCGGATTGACCGCATATTCAATACCTGCCGAGTCAAGGCAGTTTTTTACCCCGTCAAAATGCTCCTTACATTCTTCGCATATATAATCAAGCACCGTCGGAGCATTTGCCGCAATTTCGGTACATTCGGGATTTTTGCAGTCAAGTATTCTCATAGGGTTTCGGTCAAGACGTGAAAGGCAGGTTTCGCACAAACAGTCCTTATGTTCGCCGAAATACTCTTTCAATGCGGCGTGGTAATTCGGACGGCATTTTGGACAGCCTATCGAATTTATTTCAAGGCTAAGACCCGATATACCCAACCTGTCAAAAACGGATTTTGCGGCGCATATAACCTCTGCATCGGCAAAATGTGACGGCGCGCCGTAAACCTCCATTCCAAACTGGTGAAATTCACGCAGACGTCCCTTTTGCGGTTTTTCGTAACGGTAGCAAGAAGTAAAATAATACGCCTTTATGGGATAGCCGTCATTATATATGCCGTGCTCCAGCATTGCTCTGGCGGCTCCCGCAGTACCCTCCGGACGCAGGGTTACGCTTTCGCCGCCCTTTGTCGTAAAGGTGTACATTTCCTTTTGTACAACATCGGTCGTATCTCCTACCGAGCGGTTAAAAAGCTCGGTATGCTCAAACACGGGTGTACGAATCTCTTTAAATCCGTATGACTCTGCCTGTTTACGCATAATATCTTCCACAAACTGCCATTTATGGCTTTCGGCGGGCAGTATATCCTGAGTGCCCTTAATTCCGCAAGTAATAGGTTTCATAAAAATATCTTCCTTTCGGATTTTTTAAACTCTTTATATTATACCATACACCCCTATCTATTGCGAGAGATTTCCGAAAAATTATTGCGCCTTATATCCCCATACCTAAAGGTAGGGGCTTTACGGCGCATTGGGTAAACGCAAATAGGCAATTATTTTTAATTTGTTGTTTCAAAATTTTAAAGCGGCAAGTCCGTTAACATAAGACCTGCCGCTCTTTAAGAAAATTATCTTATCCTGCTGCCCGGCTCGATGCCGTCAACAAAAATAACTTTTATTTTATCGTTGTCATCGGCGGCAAGTATCATACCGTTGCTTTCAACACCGCAAAGAACAGCGGGTTTAAGGTTTGAAACAAGTATAACGCTTTTTCCGACAAGCTCTTCCGGCTTGTAAAATTTTGCGATACCGCTTGCCACGGTACGTTCGCCGTTTCCGTCGTCAAGCGTCAGCTTTAAGAGCTTTTTGGCTTTCTTTATCGGCTCGCACGCCTTGATTTTTGCAACCGTAAGTTCTATTTTTTCAAAGTCGTCAATCCCTATAAGAGCCACGCCCTCCGCTTTGCTTTCAGACTTTTTTTCTTCCTCTTTTTGTGAACCGATAAATTCATTAAGCTCCTCTATCTCCTTGTCAACGTCGATTCTCGGGAAAATTATCTCACCCTTATGCACCGTAACATTTTTGGGCAATACGCCAAACTCTGATGTTTTTTCATACATCGCATCTTCGGCTGAAACGCCTGTCTGTTCCCATATTTTAGGCATTGTTTCGGGCATAAACGGCGACAGCAGAGTTGATACTATCCTTATCGCCTCCAACAGGTTATACAATACCGCAGCAAGTCTGGGCTTTTTGCTTTCGTCCTTTGCAAGTATCCATGGGAGAGTTTCGTCAATATATTTGTTTGCCCTTGATACGACCTTAAATATTTCTGCAAGGGCGTTGTTAAGCCTTATTTGATCTATACACTCGTCCACCTTGTCGACAAGTGTACGGCACTGTAAAATAAATTCCTCGTCAAACGCGTCGTTTTCGTGCTGTTCGGGAAGTGTACCGCCAAAATATTTGTCAACCATAGCAACCGTCCTTGACACAAGGTTGCCAAGACCGTTTGCAAGATCCGAATTTATACGGTTAATCATAATTTCGTTTGAAAAAGAACTGTCAGCGCCAAGAGCCATTTCACGCATAATATGGTACCTTATTGCGTCGGCGCCGTATCGTTTGCCCAAAACAAACGGGTCAACAACATTACCGAGAGATTTGCTCATTTTTTGACCGTTAAATGTTATCCAGCCGTGAACGGCAAGATGCTTTGGCAGCGGTATGTCGAGCGCCATAAGCATTGCAGGCCATATAATCGCGTGGAAACGCATAATATCCTTTGCGACCATGTGTACATCTGCCGGCCAAAATTTATCGTAATCATCATAACGGCTGTTGCCGTAACCAAGAGCCGTTATATAGTTTGACAAAGCATCTATCCACACATAAACAACGTGGTTCGTATCGAATGTAACAGGTATTCCCCACTTAAAGCTCGTTCTGGATACGCACAAATCCTCCAGTCCGGGTTTTATAAAATTATTTACAAGCTCGACAGCCCGTGTTTTCGGCTGCAAATAGTCTGTTTCGGTAAGGAGCTTTTCTATTCTTTCGGCAAACGGCGACATTTTTAAAAAATACGCTTCCTCGCTTGCCTCCGTAACCTCTCTGCCGCATTCGGGACACTTTCCGTCAACAAGCTGCGAATCGGTCCAAAAGCTCTCGCAGGGTGTGCAATACTTTCCTTTGTACTCGCCCTTATATATATATCCTTTGTCATAAAGAGCCTTAAATATTTTTTGAACCGACTCTATGTGATAATCGTCCGTTGTACGAATATACCTGTCGTAGCTTATATTCATAAAGCTCCAAAGTTTTTTGAAATTTTCAACAATTCCGTCAACATATTGCTTTGGCGTAACGCCCTCTTCCGCGGCTTTTTGCTCGATCTTCAGCCCGTGTTCGTCCGTACCCGTAAGGAACATTACGTCGTAACCCTGCATTCTTCTATACCTTGCGATAGAATCGCAGGCAGCCGTCGTGTAGCAGTGACCGATGTGCGGGTTGCCCGACGGATAGTAAATCGGGGTGGTAATATAAAATTTTTCACCGTTATGTTTCTGCATAATATTATCCTCCTGTCAAAAATTACGGATAACATCATTATATCATTTTTTGTTTATAATTCAACATCTTGCCAAAACTGTTTTGCACTTATTTTGTAGGTTTACGATTGATATGTTACAGTGAGTAAAAAATAATAGCAAATAGGAAGAACCTGTGTTACAGTTTTTATAATGCCTTAAAAATCGCTTATTTAGTAGCTTTTTAAAATTATATCCCCGAAAAAACCCCGAATTATTGTTTTTTAAAAACGTAATTCGGGGTTTTTTTAATTATATTATATTATCAAGAACCTGCAAAGCCCGTTCCCTCTCCTTAGGATATAAATGTGAATACGTCTGCAATGTAATTTTTATATCGGAATGTCCAAGTCGGCGAGCAATTTCTTGAATGTTAATACCATTATTAGCAAGAAACGAAGCGTGAGAATGTCGAAAATCATGTATACGGATGTGCTTAACATTTGCAGCTAAAGCATATTTTCTATTAGCATTTTCTATTGTTGCGTCTTTTAAAGGAATAATACCACCGCATATAAAATAATCGTCATTGAAATCCTGCGCAAAAGTTTTGCATCTATTATAATGCTCGTCAAGAACTATTTTAAGTGGTTTAGGTATGCCAATGTTTCGGATAGAGGATTTATTTTTCGGTGGGGTGATTTTGTCCTCACCTTTTATTTTTGCAATGCTCTTTGTGATATGGATTTCATTATCAATAATATCATTCCAAGTTAAGGCTTTGATTTCTCCTTTTCTCGCTCCGGTAAAAAATGCAATGTAAAAAAAGACATATAAATCCCACTTATTCAATTGTTCGGTTTTTTCCGCAACATCACGAGCAACAGAAATGAAGAGTTTAAATTCTTCCGGTGTATAATAAAGCATCTCTTTATGATCCTCGAGAGGAGCTTTAAAATTTCCTACTTTAAGTAACGGATTGTTAGGTAAATATTCAAGCTTAACTCCAAAATAAAGCATAGTCCTGAATTCACTATAAATATTTTTTCGCATTTTTGCACTAAGATTTAAAGATTCGATTTTATTTTTCCATAATTGCAAATTTTGTACATTTAGTTTATTTAATTTACAATCGCCAAGATATGGTAAAACGTGGCAACTTATAACATTAATACTTTTAATCAAAGACGTTTCTCTCACTTCATGAGTTTTAGCAACAATATATTTTTGATAAAGTTCATTTACTGTCATTCGAGCAGCCGGAGCTGTTTCTTTAAATTGATACTTTAATTCCAATTCAAGTTGCTTTGCCTCATCAGCTCCATAAGCTGTACGCTCGATCTGTTTATTAGTTCCGTTGTTATCAGTATAGTTTATCCTCACCCTGTATTTTTGCTTACCGTCTTTTTTTACGGGCTTGCCGTTTTTGTCGAAAACTTTATTTATCGGCATTATTCAATCACGACCTTTTTAAAATCCGCCTTGCTAAAAAAAGCATAGGCGGATTTTTAACTTTATTTTACATTTTCACCGTTTTTTAAAAGCCAGTCTTTTATAATTTCTCTAATCATTTCCGAACGATTAATTTTTTTATTTCTGGCAAATTTATCGACTTCACTTACCATTTTTTTACTTAGATTAATTCCAATATAACAATTTTCATCTTTTGTTATATTAAATACTCTATTGAAAATCTCAATCGGTAATTTTTCTTCTGCCCATTTTTTAGCTTCTTCATAACTTAATGGATGTATACTTTCACCGTTAAGCCAAGTTTTGGGACCGCCGATTATTCCATAAAGGAAAAACTCTCCTGTCTTTTTTCGATATAAAGTTTCTTTTACAAATTCAAAATCATTCCTCTCATTGTTGCTCCAAGTTCCTATTACTTGTGCGGTTTGTGTATCATATATTTTATTATTTTTTATCTTTTTCATAAAATTAATTCCATTCATATATTTTCAAGTCGATTTAACGTATCTTTTGCATAAACATACCGCTTTTGCTTTCCAGCCTATCATTCCTCGATGTCGTGTGCGAATTGTTTTGTAGCTTTTGATATACTCGTTCAACATAAAAATCGGTTAATTTTTGCTCCACTGGTTTTATAGCAGACTATTTTTTATAAAGTGGGTCTTCTTTTACTTTGTCTGAACCAGGTTTTGATACCTTTGTTTGTAAACCGTCAATATGTTCATTCAAACTTGATTTTATAGTATGCCACATCGGGTCAAGGATAAAGTCTATGCCTTCCCTACGCGCGTGTTTTGCGGCAGGAACAAAGTCACTGTCACCGGCTATAAGTATTATTTGGTCAACTTGCTTTTTATAAGCAAGAGAAGAAATATCCAAACAGATCCTCGTATCAACACCCTTTTGTTTTATATCAAGTTTAAAATCATTTTCTTTTAAATCGTCAATCGTTAATGTTTTATTACATAGTTTTTTGACTATGTCCATTTTTATGATGTACCCTATGGTACCTTCAAGCAATTCACCACGCCTTATAGCAACCTTTCGTTTTGACTTTAATTCTTCAAAAAAACTGTTACTCCATTTATACACTTCTGTTTTTTTAAGGTCAATATTTTTTTTTAAAAATGGGTGATATACCATTTTATTTGACGGCATACAATCATAATAAAATATTCTATATAAATCTTTTTTGGAATGTTCTGTTTTTAAATGTCTTTGGCAATAACTAATCAACTCGTAGGCTCTATCTTCTGGTGACTTAATTCCCCAAATATATTCGGCACGCTTTAAATAAAAACCTCCATCAACTAATATAGCAACTTTCAATTTTACCACTCCTTATTTTTATATAAAAAAGCTCTCGGTCTCAACACTTCCCGTATGGTGGGAGGTCTACTGCCAAGAGCTTACAATCAAAACATAGTAGTCCAACTACTAATATATATTATGCACATTTTAGAGAAAAAATCAATAGTAAATTTAAAATTGTAACTATTTTTATAAAAAATGCTTAAAATATTATACAAAAAAGTGTGAGTTTTAACAATAGCCTGAGCAACTTTTTCAGCTTCTATTTGCAGATGGCGGAGTTTTTCGTTAATTATGATGTTTAAGTAAGATGCAGTTCTTCTTTAAGTGCTTTTTGCAGCAACTGCGAGAAATTAACCTTTTCCATCACTGCAATATCATTCAGCTATTTAGGAATTGTCAGTTTTTAATTTTCGTTTATATAATCTTGTTTTTCCTCTATACTTGAAAATTCAGAGTGAATGTAGCATTCTTTTAATTCTGTTAAATAATTAAATTTCCATTCATGTTGACAAGGTTGTTCATAATTAGAGAAAAACTCTTTTGTAAATTTCTCGTATG
>CANQBK010000010.1 GCA_947589485.1 uncultured Clostridia bacterium
GCGGTAGTTCTCTTGCGAAATAACGCTCGTCAAGCTCCTTTGCAAGAGCGTATGTATCAATACAGCCGCTCGGACATATCTCCTGTCCCTGACAGGCAGTAATGGTACGAACTCTCGGTCCGCACACTCCCGGTTGAACATCACCCTCGGCAAGAGCGTTTTTTACCTCCTCAATATCATCGAGCTTAATAAACGGTATTTCTACACTTTGCCGTGAGGTCAGGTGAACGTGTCCGTCACCAAACTTTTCTGCAACCTCTGCTATTTTTGCAAGCTGTGTTGCAGTAATGTTTCCTCCTACCACCCTCAGTCTTAATGAAAAATTATTCTTTTGCTTCTGGCGCATAAATCCGCCTTTTTTTAAAGTTGCATAATCTACAGCCATTTAGTTTTCCTCCCGCAGTTTTTCTATTGCCTGCCTGAAATCCTCTTTCAGGTCTTCTATATCCTCTATGCCGATACTTATTCTTATCGTGTCGTTATATACTTCTGCATTGATTTTTTGTTCCTCACTGCTGTGTGCATAAATCGTACTTGCAGGATGAATAACCAAGGTTCTCACATCTCCTATATTCGTCGCTATAAGAGGTAATTTCAAATTATTCATAAGTTTAAATGCTCTTTCTTTGCTTCGCGCTCGTATTGTGAGTATTGCACCGCCTCTTCCTGCAAAAAGCCTTTGTGCAAGCGGATAATACGGACTTTTTTTCAACATAGGATAATTTACGTCAATATCTTCAAAGGTATCAAGATATTCTGCAAGCTGTAAGGCATTGTCGCACAATCTTTCCATTCTTAAACCCATAGTATCCAAACCGATAGTATTTAAGAACGCATTCATAGGAGAAAGGCAACAGCCGATATTGCGCCATATTCCGTTTCTCAGCTTTGCGAGATAAGCAAATTTGCCGTATTTTTTATATTCACCGACAAATTCATAGCGGTTCTCGTCCCACTTAAAATTACCGCTGTCGATAATTATACCGCTTATGGCATTTCCCCCGCCGTTTATATACTTAGAGGTGGAATGAACAACAATGTCCGCACCGTAATCTATGGGATGAATAAGACACGGCGTTGCGGTCGTACTATCAATAATTAAAGGTATTTTATGCTTGTGTGCAAGCTCTGAAACTTTTTCTATATCTACGATGTCAAGTGCGGGATTTCCGATAAGCTCGGTAAATATCGCCTTGGTCCTTTCTGTGATGAGAGGTTCTATTTCAGCATTACAGACACGCTTTACGAAATTTGCTTTAATTCCGAATGCTTTTAAGTCGCCGAATAAATCTATGGTCCCTCCAAAAAGTCCCGAACCTGCTATGATCTCATCGCCTGTTTTAAGTATATTCAAAAGCGACATCGTTACAGCCGCCATACCTGACGAACAAGCTACCGCGCCTATTCCGTTTTCAAGCGAGGCTATGCGTCTTTCTAACGAATCAACGGTAGGATTGCTTATTCTCGAATAAGCAAAACCCGGCGCTTTATTATTAAATATTTTTTCGAGCTTTTCCGGAGATTCATGGGAAAATGCGCTTGACTGATAAATCGGCGTTACGGTAGCGCCCGTCAAGGAATCGCTTTCATAATTTTTGTGCAGTAACGCAGTATTAAATTTCATATTGTCACCTGATTTTCAGTATAATAGATAGAATGTACAAAGTAATAAATTGCGATGTAAAATCGTTGCGCCTATTATAACCTACTTAACATAGTAAATCAATAGGTATTTTTCTATTTTGTAGATTTGCATAGTATTTTCATAGATTTTATAGGTATTTATTGCATTTTACTCATATTGCCAAATACCTAAAATCGTGATATACTACTATTAAGGTATGTTTAATATGTTATTAAAGGGGCTGAGAATTTGAAAATATCAACCAAAGTAGAATTTGGAATTATAGCCATAATAGATATAGCTATCAATTCGGAAAATAACAATGCGGTAACCGTTTACAGCATTTCAAAGCGTCAGAATATTTCGGGTAAATACCTTGAGCAGATCCTCCCTGTTCTAAGGCAAGCTCACCTTATTCGGGGATTAAAGGGCTCAAAAGGCGGTTATGTACTGACAAGACCTGCTGAGGATATTACTTTTAAAGAAATTATCAACGCACTTGATATTACGATTTTGAGCGATGTTTATTTTTCTCCCCAGACTGAATCGGAAATCGTTAATACAATAAATGATAATTTATGGAATAAAATGACCGATTATATGCGTAATTTTTCCGAAAACCTTACTCTTGCGGATATTATTGAGCGGTATTACAAATCCATAGAAAACAATTCAGAGCAAATAATGTATTATATTTAAAAGCAAATCACCACCCGTTTGATGGGTGGTGATTATCGCTTATGGTATGTTTTACAGCGTAAATTCAGAGATCACTTTACAGGTATATTCAATATCAAGGTCGCTGTGTGCGTCTGAAACAAACATAGCTTCAAACTGTGATGGCGCCGCATATATACCGTTTTCGAGCAAATAAGAATAAAACAAAGCAAATTTTTTACAATCGGATTTTTTGGCGGTACTGTAATCAACAACTTTTTCGTCAGTAAAAAATACCGTAAGCAGCGAACCCTCACGGTTAAAATTAAGTCCTGCCAACTTCATTGACTCCCCAAGTCTTTTTGCTTTTTTATCGAGTCTGTCATACAAATCCTTATCCCGCTCCAGAGCCTTTAATGCTGCGATTCCCGCTGAAACAGCTATGGGATTCCCCGATAACGTACCCGCCTGATACACTGACCCTAACGGAGCAACACATTCCATTACCTCTCTCTTTCCGCCGTACACGGCAAGCGGCATTCCTCCGCCTACTATCTTTCCTAATGTTGTCAAATCCGGAGTAACACCGTAATATTTCTGTGCGCCGCCCAACGAAAGGCGAAAACCGGTGATCACCTCGTCAAATATTAACAGCGCTCCATTCTCCTTGGTAATATCACGCAGAAATCGCAAAAAGCCCTCCTTGGGCGGAACTACTCCCATATTCGCCGCACACGGTTCGACGATTATACAGGCTATGTCAGCTCCGTATTTTTCAAACAGCTCTTTTACCGACATTTCATCATTATAAACAGCAGTAAGCGTATTGTCTGTATAGCTCTTTGGAACTCCTGCGCTGTCGGGAATCGAATTTGTTAAAAGTCCCGACCCCGCTTTTACTAAAAGACCGTCCGAATGTCCGTGATAACAGCCCTCAAATTTTACGACCTTATCCCGATGAGTAAATCCTCTTGCCGCTCGGACAGCGCTCATAACTGCCTCCGTTCCCGAATTAACCAGACGGAGCATTTCCATAGAGGGTATATTCTTCTGTATCAATTGTGCAAGCTCGATTTCACCCTTATGACAGGCGCCGAAAGTCAATCCGCCGTTACAGGCATTTTTGACCGCTTCTATAACCTCCGAATTTCCGTGTCCCAAAATATTAGGTCCCCATGAGCAAACATAGTCTATATATTCGTTTCCGTCAACATCATATATTTTGCTTCCTGCCGCACGGTCTATAAACAACGGCGTTTTTTCGACACTGCGGCAGGCTCTTACGGGACTGTTTACTCCTCCCGGCATAAACTTTAAGGCTTCTTTATAAAGTCTTTCGGATTTTTCGGTATTCATATATCTTCCTCCAGCCATTTTGCAACATCAAGTGCATGATATGTGATTATTATATCTGCGCCGGCTCGTTTGATGGCAATCATATTTTCCATAACGATTTGCTTTTCATCAATGAATCCCTTTTCTGCCGCCGCCTTTACCATTGAATATTCGCCGCTGACATTGTACGCCGCAAGAGGAAATTCAAAGCGGCTTGCCTCTTTGATAATGTCGAGATAAGCGAGCGCAGGCTTGACCATAACAATGTCCGCCCCCTCGGAAATATCATCGGAAATTTCTCTTAGTGCTTCTCTGCCGTTTGCACAGTCCATTTGATATGTTTTTCTGTCTCCAAAACACGGCGCTGAATTTGCCGCATCGCGGAACGGAGAATAATAGGCTGAGGCAAACTTTGCGCTGTAAGCCATAATCGGAATATCTGTTAATCCGTTTTCATCAAGTGCTTCTCTTATCGCCGCAACTCTGCCGTCCATCATATCGGACGGTGCAATAATATCCGCTCCTGCTTTTGCAAGACTTACCGCCATTTTTGACAGCAAAGGGAGAGTTTCATCATTTAATATTTTATCTTCCTTTACAACTCCGCAATGTCCGTGAGATGTATATTCGCAAAGGCAAACATCTGCAATTACCAGAAGTTCGGGATATTTCTTTTTTATATAACGTATCGCCTGCTGCGTAACTCCGTTTTCGTCATACGCGCCGCTCGCAATCTCGTCCTTATGCTTCGGGATCCCGAAAATCAGCAAGCCGAGGATCCCACTGTCCTTTATCTCGGACAATATCTCGTCTATCCTGTCGATTGAATACTGATATATTTCGGGCATTGAGACAACGGGATTTTTTATGTTTTCTCCCTCGGCAACAAAAATCGGATATATCAAATCGTCCTTAATTATATGTGTTTCACGAACCAGTCTGCGAATCTGCTTGTTTGATCTTAATCGTCTGAATCTCTTCATTTTGTACCTCCCTGATAATCGTATCGACTATCCCTTCAATATTGCTTGTTTCACAAATTTTAATATTCCTTATATTACGCTTTCTTAAAGCGTTTGCGGTAATGTCGCCTATACAGATAATTTTTGTTTTCGCGGAAATTCTGTATCCGCTTTCAAAAAAAGCGTTTACACCGGACGAGCTTGCAAATGCTATAAAGTCCGTATTTATCTCTTCACCTATAAAATTTGAAGCAGTGCTTTGAACGTCGTAAGTTTTTATATCGTCAAAGCTAATATTTTTTCTGTCAAGAATTTCTGTAAGCTCTGTTGAGCCTTGCTGCGCTCTCAGTAAGAGTATTCTTTCGCCTTTGGACGCTTTTTCAGAAAGTTTATTTCCAAGTGCTTTAGACGTATAGCTTTCGGGAATAAGGTCGGCAAATATCCCGTGATTTTCTAAAATCTTTGATGTTCCGCTGCCGATTACAGCAAACTTTATTTTTGCGAGCTTTCTTATATCAATTTTCAGCTTATTAAGTTTGCTCCAAAAAATCTCCGCCCCGTTTATACTTGTAAGCACGATCCAGCTATAATCATTTAAATTCATCAATGCATTATCAAATCTTGCATTGTCACTATATTCAATAACATCAAGATAATTGAGATTCTTTATGATTGCCCCCAAACCGCTAAGACGGGTTGAAAGCCTATGTACAAACCGTTTCGTTCCCGTTACTGCAACAGTAATATTTTCAAGCGGCATTTTAATCGTCTGCGAAAAATCAAATTTTGCGACTTCACCTATCACTATGACTGCCGGTGCTGTTAAATTTTGCTCTTCTGCGATTCCGGCTATATCTTTTAACGCACCTGTTACTACACGCTGAGCTGCACCTGCGCCGTTGGAAATTACAGCCGCAGGCGTGCTTTCATCTTTTCCGTTTTTAATAAGGCTTTTTGCAATCTGCTTTAGATTTTTCAGCCCCATTAAAAATACGAGCGTGCCGTCAAGTCTTGCATAAGCTCTCATATTCTCAGGCAGCATATCATCCGCCGTATGACCTGTTATCACATAAAAGCCTCGGCTTAACCTGCGGTGTGTAACGGGTATTCCCGCAAGCTCGGGAACCGCTATTGCCGACGAAATTCCCGGAACTACCGCATACTCGATATTATTTTTTTGCAGAGCGGAAATTTCCTCTCCTCCTCTGCCGAACACAAAGGGGTCGCCGCCTTTGAGTCTGACAACGGTATTTCCCTCTCGCGCTTTCTCAATTAAAATGTTATTTATATTTTCCTGAGATTCACTATGTCTGCCCGCACGCTTTCCTACACAGATTTTTTCGGCGTTATCGGGAGCATAATCAAGCAGGGCGGTATCAATAAGGCTGTCATACACAATTACACTGCATTGTTCAATTAATTTCTTTCCTCTGAGAGTTATTAAATCATAACTGCCGCAACCTGCACCGACAATATAAACCCTACCAAATTTATTCATAGCTTTGAAACCAACTCCTTTGCAAGCCGAAAACGGTTTAAACTGTTATCCTTGCCGCATACGGTTTTATCGCCGTCCTTTGACAGTGTAATTAAAATTTCATTATCCTTAATATATGAATAGGCTCCCAAGGGCATACCGCAGTCAGCGCTCAAAAGCTCTATAATACGCCGTTCTGTTTCAAACGACAGAAATGTATTTTTATCATTTATCTTTTTTATTATTTGCGCCGCAAAATCATTTTTTCTGCTTTCTATTGCAATTATGCCCTGACACGGCGCGGGAAGAAACTGCTTATAATCGTAATAAGTAAAATCAAATCTTACATCGGTATCAAGTCCAAGTCTTTTAATTCCCGCCGCGGCAAGTATTATACCGTCATATTCCCCTTTTTCGAGCTTGCTGAGGCGGGTGTCAACATTTCCTCTTATATTTTCAAAGCTCATATCCGAATAGATTTTTTTAAGATTTAGTCTGCGCCTTAAACTGCCCGTTCCTACAACAAAATCACGAGAGTTTCTTATAGCATTATCCTTTTTGACAACAAGGACATCGCGATAATCTCCGCGCTTTAGCACTCCCGAAATTTCAAGTCCGTCGGAAAGAAAAACAGGCAGGTCTTTTGCGCTGTGTACCGCAATATCTATTACATTATTTTGCATAGCACTTTCTATTTCGGATACAAACACTCCTTTGCCTCCGATTTCCGCAAGAGGTCTGTCAAGTGTTTTATCGCCTTTTGTACTTATGTAAACAACTTCGGTTTCAATATCGGGAAATTGCTTTTCAATTTCATCTATTACCATTTGAGTTTGTACAAGAGCCAGCTTGCTCTTTCTTGTTCCGATTTTTATTTTCATTTACTTTAATTCCTCTATTATTTTTAAAATTTGCTTTTCATCAACTTTATCGTAATTTTCACCGCAAATTTCAAGTATGCGTTCAAAGGCTTTTTTTCTGTTCTCCTCCGATTTAATTTCACTCTTTATACACACTCTGTATTTGCTTAAAATTTCTACTGTTTTATCGCATTTTTCATCGAGGGATTTTTCAATTTTTTTACGCAAAGCCTTACAGTACAAAGGGCTTTTGCCCGAGGTTGAAATTCCGACGGTAACATTATTCCTCTTAACAAGTGCAGGAAAAATAAATCCGCATTTTTCTTTATCGTCAACTGTATTTATAAGAATATTTTTGCTTTTGCAAAGCTCAAAAATATGGGTGTTGAGTTTGTTATCGTCTGTCGCGCTTATAACCATAAAGGCATCATCAATATCGGTATCCTTAAATTTTCTGTTAAGGATTTTTACTTCTTTTATCTTATTTAATTCGTCACATATCCTATCTGCAACAACTGTTATCTGCGGCCTAAACGGCAACAGCTTTCGCACCTTTCTTAAAGCTACGATTCCTCCGCCTGCAACCAAACATTTTTTATTTTCTATATCAATATAAAACGGAAAATATCCCATATTTACTCCTGTGCCTCAAAGGTTTTAAGAATTTTTATAAAAGCGGAAAATTCTTCAGCCGAGGCGTTATTTTTCATTCTGTAAATCAGTTCTTCAAGAGGTTTGTCCGACAAAGCGTTCTTCACATTACCGAGCGAGGGCAAAAACGAATGAAAAATCATATCCTTTTTCAAGTCGTCTATATCTTGTGATATAATTTCCTTTGCCGCATAAACGCTGTCCGCTTTTAATTCATTGTTTTCCTGTGCAAGCCTTTCAAAATAGTCTATATTAATTAATCTTACACCCTTTATATTGACAATTGAAGCGTCAATATCGGGCGGCACGGCTAAATCAATAAAAAGTCTTTTCTTGTTCCCGATTATGTGTTTTTTCAAATCATAAAGCGCAACCGTATAATGCGGACTTGAGGTTGCGCTTATTACGCAGTCCGCACTTTGAATATATTCGTATCTTTTTTGATAATCGACCGTTTCTATTCCCATATCTTCTATAAACTTCAAATGAGAATTATGCTGTCTGAGCGTTGCTTTTACAGAAACATTTTTATGAGATACGAGATTTTTAAGTACCGTACTGCCCGTCTTTCCGCTTGCTCCTATTACAAGCACGCTGACGTTTTCGGCAAATCTTGCCGCCTCGTTTGCCGCCAGCGTTGCAACGGATACGGACGTTTTTGACAAAGCCGTTTTTGTTTTTATTTTCTTTGCGCAGGCAAAAGCCGATTGAAAAATCATATTAAGCTCATAAGATACAAAATTATTTTCTTTGGAGTACATATAAGCTCTCTTAGTCTGACCTAATATTTCATCTTCGCCTATTACCATTGAATCAATACCGCAGGCGACCTTAAAAAGATGCTGAATTGCATTATCTCCGTGAAAAATCAACAGGTTTCTTAAAAGCAGATCCTCCTCGGTCCCCGAATTTTCGGCAAGCAAACCTATAACATATTTATCCGAGTTTTTTTCACCGCAATAGTAAACTTCAGTTCTGTTGCAGGTGCAAAGAATGACACATTCAGATATATATTTGCTTTTTATCAGCGCCGAAATAATTTTATTGCAAACGGTTTCTGAAAATGCCAGCTTTTCGCGCAAATCAATATCGGCATTTTTGTAATTTAAGCTGATACAATACAAAATAGACACTTCCCTTACAAAAGTTATTTTAATACAGCAAATAGCTTTCGTCAATTATTTTCATCTGATATGCGCCCAATTATTAATACAACAAAAGGCTGTATTTTAAAATTATACAGCCTTCAGTCTGTCGAAAAAGTATTCTTGCCTTGATTAATTTTGCAAAGAAATCCACTTTTTCGGGGAACCCCCGGCGAGGGTTCCCCGCCGAAAAACAGTCCGCCGGACTGTTTTTCGCCCCTCCTGCGCTTTAAAACGCAGGAAAATTTCGCAGCCTGCGGGCTGCGACCAAAGGCTCCGCCTTTGGAAACTGCCGCCTTTTGAAAAAGGCGGGCGAAAACTTTATTTTTCTCCTGCCAAAATCAGGTTTATCGACAAGCAAAAGGCTGTATTTTAAAATTATACAGCCTTTGGTAACGTATCAAATAATAACAAATTCTTCACGAAGCGATTGATTTTCAAGCAGATATGATTTATTGCCCGATGTGACAAAAATTCTGTAAATAAAAACATCGACCTTTTCACCGACTGATACAGGCGGCAAATCAAGCGCTCTTTTCGCAATTAAGAGGGTATCGTTTGTACGGACCTCCAGTTCAATATTATCCCCTCTGAATGAAACTTTTTCTACTATACCCTCACTTGAAGAGCTTTTATAACTTTGCTCCTCGTTTTTCTTCGTAACCTTAACAAATTCGGGACGCACAAAGGCTTTATCGACCTTTTCGAGCTGTTTAAATGTATGAAATTTTCCGTAGTCGGGCAGCTCCGAGGGATGACCGAAAAATGATGCGGTAAACGCCGTCTGCGGATTTTGGTAAACCTCAAGAGGCGTTCCCTTTTGTTCGATTTTTCCTGCATTTGTTATGATAATTTCATCGGCAACTTCTATTGCTTCGTCTTGGTCATGGGTTACAAAAATACTTGTGACCCCCAACTTTTCAATCATTTCCTTGAGCCAGCTCCTAAGCTCCTTTCTTACCTTTGCATCAATAGCGGCAAACGGCTCATCAAGAAGTAAAAGCTGCGGATTCGGAGCCAGCGCCCTTGCAAAAGCTACCCTCTGTCTTTGACCTCCCGAAAGCTGACTCGGATACCTTTTTTCAAGTCCCTCAAGGTTGACTAATTTTATAAGCTCCATTACTCTTTCATCAATCGTTTTCTTATCCTTTTTCTGTGTTTTCAGCCCAAAAGCAATATTATCATATACAGTCATATACCGAAAAAGCGCGTAATTCTGGAACACGAATCCTATGCCGCGCTTGCTTGCGGGAATATTGTTTACTTTTTTTCCGTCGATTATTATTTCACCGCTATCGGGCGTTTCAAGTCCCGCAATCATTCTGAGGATAGTGGTTTTTCCGCTTCCGCTGGGACCCAAAAGTCCTATGAGTTTTCCCTTTTCAATGCCGAAGTTTACATTATCCGAAGCCTTATAATCACCGAATTTCTTATTTATATTCTTTAATTCCACATACATATCATCAAGCCTTCTTTCCCCTGTATTCAACTATACTGCGGATAATGAGTATAATAAGGGCCATTATAACAAGCAATGATGACACCGCAAATGCAGGAACATACTGAAATTCGTTAAATAAAATTTCAACATGAAGAGGCAAGGTGTTTGTCTTTCCTCTTAAATGACCCGAAATAACGGATACCGCACCGAACTCACCCATTGCCCTTGCAGCACAAAGAACTATTCCATACAAAAGCGCCCATTTTATATGCGGAAAGGTGATTTTTCTGAAAATTGTAAATCCGCCTGCGCCCATAAGAGCCGCTGCTTCTTCCTCCTCTGTTCCCTGAGCTTCCATAACAGGTATAAGCTCTCTTGAAATAAACGGAAATGTAACGAATACCGTTGCAAGGATTATTCCGGGAACCGCAAAAACTATCTGCAAGCCTAAATCCTGAAGCCATGGATAGATCGGGCTTTGTCTGCCGAATGTCAGAAGAAAAATCAAGCCTGCAATAATCGGCGAAACCGTGACCGGTATATCAATAATAGTTGTAAGCAGTTTTTTCCCTCTGAATGGGAATTTTGTGATCGCCCATGATGCGAAAATTCCAAACACTGTATTTATCAGAACCGCAAAAACTGTTGCTTCTATCGTCAAGCCTGCCGCATCGATAGCATATTCATCAGTAACCGCTTTTTGATATGTTTCCCAGCCGCTGCGTAAAGCCTCGGTTATGACTGTTATCAAAGGGAGGATAAGCATAAAAAATACAAAAATAACGCAAATGGAAATTAATATCCACTTTACTGCCTTTGAACCCTTTTTGTTTTCCTGCATTATTTATTCCCTCCCTTTAAAATTTTGGTACTGCGTGCCTGAACTATATTTACCGCAAACAATACCGCAAAAGAGAATAACAGCATTACCAAAGCGATTGCAGTTGCGCTTGTATAGTCGTATTCCTGAAGCTCCGACATAATAATCAAAGGCGTTATTTCTGTTTCATACGGCATATTGCCCGCAATAAAGACAACGCTGCCATACTCGCCTATACATCTTCCGAACGCAAGACCAAAGCCTGTAAATATCGCCGGTCTTATTTCAGGGAATATGATTTTCCAAAAAATTTTCGCTTTGCTTGCGCCTAAAACGCCCGCCGCCTCTTCATAAGAATAATCGAGCTTTTCAAGCACGGGCTGCACCGACCTGACAACAAACGGTATTCCTATAAATATCAATGCCACCGTTATTCCGATCCTCGTATAAGCAATCTTTATACCGAATTGCTCAAAAAAGCTGCCTATTGCACCCGTATCTGCCGTCAGGGCAGTCAAAGCTATGCCGGCAACCGCCGTGGGCAGCGCAAAGGGAAGCTCTATCATTCCGTCAAGAACTCTCTTAAACGGAAAATCATATCTTACAAGAACCCACGCAAGGATAACCCCCATTACTGCATTTATCAATGATGCGATAAATGCAGTAATAAAGCTCACATAAAAGCTCGCAAGTACACGTTTACGGGTTATTATTTCTATTATTTCACTGAAGTCCATTTGAGCCGTGAACAATACCAACGACGCCAGCGGTATTATGACTATTAAACCGAGTATGGCAAGAGTCACGCCCATTGACAGTCCGAAGCCCGGTATTACTCTCTTTTTTGCTTTATTCATTAACTACACCTTAGCTTTATTCTTCATATATCCGGTCGAAAATCCCGCCATCGGCAAAATGTTTTTCCTGAGCCTTGTCCCAGCCGCCGAAATCATCAATAGTCACAAGGTTTATGTCAAGGTTAAACACATCTGAATATTCTTTGAGGATTTTTTCGTTTGAAGGACGGTAATAATTATCGCCTGCTATTTTCTGAGCCTCGTCCGAGTAGAGATAATTGAGATATTCTGTTGCAACCTCTCTTGTTCCTCTCTTGTCAACGACCTCATCAACTATTGCTACCGACGGCTGTGCAAGAATACTGATGCTCGGCGTAATAATTTCGTAATCGTCAGGATAGTCCTTGATTGAAAGAAACGCCTCGTTTTCCCATGCTATCAGGACATCTCCCTGTCCGTTTTCCACAAAGGTTGTTGTCGCTCCCCTTGCACCCGAATCAAGTACCAAAACATTTTGGAACAGCTTTTTAATAAACTCCTGTATCTTTGACTCGTCACCGTTATAGAGCTTATCTGCGTATGCCCATGCCGCAAGATAATTCCATCTTGCTCCGCCCGATGTTTTCGGATTAGGAGTGATAATGCCTACTCCGTCCTTAACAAGGTCATCCCAATCCTTTATATTTTTGGGATTACCTTTTCTTACAAGGAAAACTATTGTTGAAGTATACGGCGCGCTGTCTTTATCAAATTCCTTAACCCAGCCGTCCTCAATAAGTCCCGCGTCCCGAACGGCATTTACATCGCCCTCAAGAGCAAGCGTAACTACATCTGCCTCAAGACCGTTTGCAACCTCAAGTGCCTGCTTGCCGGAACCGCCGTGCGACTGAGTTATCTCTACATCCTGACCTGTCTGCTCTTTCCAGTGAGTTTTAAACGCCTCATTATACGCCGCATACAATTCTCTTGTCGGGTCATACGAAACATTCGTTATTGTTACCTTATCGGTCTTACCGGCTGTGTCCTCGCTTGATTTGTTTTTATCGGCAGAATCCTTGCTTGATGAGCTGCTTGATGAACCGCCCGATGAGGCACCTGCGGAATTGCCGCATCCGGTAAAAGCAAGCACTGATGTTGTCAAAATTCCTGCTGTTAATATAATAGATAATATTCTCTTTTTCATTGTAATAACCTCATTTTAGAATAGTGTAATTAGAATCATTAATTAAAAATTTGTTTAACATTGATAATTAACCGATTCAACAGTATGATATGCCTCCGTCCGACATACATTCAATATTACACATTCGTCCTTTTCTCCAATTGTGGCGCAAAAATAATAAAAAATACTTGAAAATCTTTTTATACATTTCTCGCACCGCCTTTCTTTATTAATGTAACATCAACACGGCAAAGCAAAGGATATTAACGAGTAATCGAATATAAATAGGTTTGATTTATTCCCTACTATTTTCGTATGTTTTCTATGTTTTGTCGTGCTTATATTATATTCAGCCAATATTATCTTGTCAAGAGATTTTTACCTATTATTTTTGTATGTTTAGTAAGTTTGTGCGATATAACAATTAAATAAAGCCTTTTGAAAAAATTTATGGAAAAACAAGCTAAACCCGCAATTCAAAAAGCCTTTCGGAAACTATTAAATTATAAATAAAAATACAGAACATAAAATTTTTTTTGCAAATAATATTACTTATTTATCCATAACCCTTGACATTTCTTTTTATAAGTAGTAATATATAGCATATTAAACCTATATATTTTATATGATTAATTATATGTTTTAAATTTACGGCATTATATTTTTATATCCGTAAGTTTATTGATTTAATTACACAACGACTTATTTAATTCGGTGATTTTATGAGTTTTGATTTTGATAACACAAATATAAAAAAGAATGTATTTAAAGGCTTTTTCGGAATTGAAAAGGAAAGTCTTAGGGTCGATGAGAGAGGTTATCTTTCACACACAAGACACCCATTTGTCAATAATCCGAATATTGACCGCGACTTTTGCGAAAATCAGGTTGAAATTGTTACCGATGTATGTGACAGTATTCAGTCTGTTTATAATCGGCTTACAGAACTTCATAATACGGTCATCAAAACGCTTGACCGCCTTGAAACAGGACGAGAGCTTTTATGGCCGTTTTCCTCGCCTCCTTACATAAAAGGCGAAAACGATGTTCCGATTGCAAATTTCGGCGGAATATTAAAAGGAAAAGAAATTTACAGAAAGTATCTGGCGGAAAAATACGGAAAGAAAAAAATGCTTTTTTCGGGAATACACTTTAATTTTTCGTTTGACGACAATCTTCTTGCTATCGGCTTTCAAAAAAGCGACCAAGACTCTTTCAGAAAATATAAGGACAGCATATATCTTGAGCTTGCTAAAAAACTCACAAAATACAGTTGGCTTATTGTATTCCTGACCGCCGCAAGTCCGATTATGGATTCATCGTTTTTTCGTGAAAGCTCAATCGGTAACGATATAATAACGCCGTATTCTTCTGCTCGATGCAGTGAAATAGGTTACTGGAACAAATTCATTCCAGTTTTTAAGTACGACAATATTGAAAGCTATACTGACAGCATACGGCGTTATGTTGACAATGGTTTGCTTAAATCTTTTTCAGAGCTTTACTATCCGCTCAGGCTCAAACCGCGCGGTGAAAATTCTTTGGAAAATCTTAGGCAAACGGGCGTTAATCATATTGAGCTTCGGATGCTTGATTTAAATCCGCTTTCACCCGTAGGAATAAAAATAGAGGATATTAATTTTATTCATTTTCTCATAATATACCTTATGTCGTTTGACGCCGGGGATTTTTTGGACAGCGAACAAATAAAAGCAATAATAAACACAAAGTGCGCCGCAAAATACGACATTAACACATTGATAGATTTTGGCGGAAAGAAATTAACGGTTAAAGATTCCGCACTTACGGTTCTCAAAAATATGGAGAACTTCTTTTTAAAACTCGGTCAAGCTGATGCAGTCAAATGTATAAAATATCAAATGACGAAAATAACCGATAAAAACAAAAGATATGCCGAAACAATAAGGAATGATTTCGGCAAAAATTATGTAATAAACGGGCTGGAGCTGTCTATGGCTTACGCCGATAAATATTGCAGGGAGGCTGCTTTAAATGTGTGAAATATTCGGCGTATGCTGTAATAAAGAAACATTCATAAACGACTATTTAAAAACATTTTTCAGTCATAGCAACAATCACCCCCACGGTTGGGGACTTGCTGTTTCCGATGACAATAATATTTCAATAGAAAAAGAACCTATGCAGGCATCAAAAAGCGAATATCTTAAAGAACGTCTTTCTTTGCCTATTGTTACAAAATCAGCATTGGCTCATATACGTTACGCAACAATAGGAAATATTGATTACAAAAACTGCCATCCTTATTCAAAAAGGGATAATTCATCACGACGCTGGACGCTTATTCATAACGGTACTATTTTTGACTATCCGCCGCTAAACGGTTTTTTGAAACATCAAAAAGGCGATACGGACAGCGAACGTATATTGCTTTATATTATTGAACAGATTAACAAAAAGCAATCGGAACTGAAAAGAACTCTTAACTCGTGGGAACGCTTTTCCCTGCTTGATAATATTGTATCAGATATGTCACGCGGAAACAAACTCAATCTTCTGATTTACGACGGAAAGTATATGTATGCTCATACTAATTATGCGGATTCCTTATACTATCTTCAAAACGAAAACGGGATTATTTTTTCTACTCTTCCGCTGAGCAATGAAGATTGGCAGAAGCTGACATTTACGACTTTGATGTCATATAAGGACGGCAAGACGGTATTCAAGGGTACTAATCATAAAAATGAATATACGGATAACGAGGAATCAATGAAATTGCTATATCAGATATTCTCTTGTCTATAAAAGAAAGTATGAGGCAAATATGGATAATGAAATTATAAGGAAAGCGTTATATAACAAATATATAGAACCTACCAAAAAAAAGACGGAAAAATATATTGGCGTTGAAATTGAAATGCCGATTGTGAACCTATCAAAAGGGGCGGTAGACTTCAATATTGTTCACAGCGTTACCGACAGCTTTTTAAATCGGTTTGGCTTTCAGCCGTTCGGCAAAGACGACGACGGAAATATCTACTCCGCTGAAAGCCCTGAAAACGGAGATATTCTTTCGTATGATTGTTCATATAACAATCTTGAGCTGTCATTCGGCAGAGAAAAAAATTTATACAACATTCAAAATAGGTTTTTTGAATATTATAAGTTCTTGAATCAAGAATTTATAAAATATAACTATACTTTAACGGGTATGGGAGTAAACCCCTATCGAAAATATAATCATAATATTCCTATACCAAACGGACGTTACCGTATGCTTTTTCACCATTTAGGCTCTTATAAAAAATACAAGGATTTGCCTATGTTTTTTCACAGCTATCCTGAATACGGCACATTTTCAAGCGCGTCACAGGTTCAGCTTGATGTATCGTATGACGATTTGCCTCTCGTCGTAAACACCTTTTCAAGGCTTGAACCGATTAAAGCCTTGCTGTTTTCAAATTCCGTTCTCTTAGATGAAAACGAGGAGCTTCTATGCTGCCGTGATATGTTCTGGGAAAACAGTACACACGGTATAAATCCTCACAATATCGGAATGTATGATTATGAGTTTTCATCAATTGACGAGATTATTTCATATATTGAATCTTCATCTATCTATTGCACGGAAAGGGATAATAAATACATAAATTTTGAACCGATTAAACTGAAAGATTATTTTGATAAATCGGTTATCACAGGCGAATACTTTGACGGCGAAAAATATAAAACTATTGAATTTATACCAAAGCTCGAAGATATTGAATATCTGAGAACTTTTAAATTTATTGATTTAACATATAGAGGAACAATAGAGTTTCGCAGTATGTGTTGCCAACCAATTAAGGACAGTATGTGTATCTCCGCCTTTCACCTCGGCCTTATGAACAAAGTCAATGAACTTTCTTGCCTGCTCCAAAATGACCGTGTGCTTTATCATCAGGGATATAATGCGCTTGAGCTTAGAAAGCTCCTTATCGGGCGCAGACTGCCGAACTTTATAGACGCAGATGACTTATATACCCTTACTAAGAGAATAATAGATTTGTCATATAAAGGTCTATGTGAAAGAGATCTTAACGAAGAAAAATTATTAACACCGCTTTATGACAGGGTAAAACTCCGAACAAACCCTGCAAAAAATATGCTTGAGTTAAAAAACAGCGGAGTCAACTTGCAGGATATTATTCTCAAGTACGGTGAAGTTTAATATATAATAAGAGCGTACAGTAATCCTTTAAATCAAAAGCGACGTTTGTTTGTCTAAGATGTCAAGCGGTATTTTGGCGGATGTGCCCATTCCCGCATTTCTTTTGACCCAAAGGGTTCGCAGCAACACAATCTCTACTTCAAAATACCGCTTTTAATCCTATGAAGATTATATCACGGATATTGCCTTTTGCAAAGAAGTTTGTTTTTTAAGGAGTAGCTAAAGGCGTTGTTAAAGAAAATCCACAACGGAAAAAGGCAATTCACCATTTTTCTTACGCTGACGGTATTTATATTTGGCTAATCCGAAACGGTTAAAAGCATCGATAAATACGGCAACAACAGAATAAAGTGTTTCAATTTTTCGAGCAAAACATCAGCACTTATAACATGATAGGCTCTATGCTTTTCATTCCCACTTCCGCATATTGTTTTCCTGTCTATTGCTATTGTTTCTCTTCTTCCTCTTTTTACTGATAACCAATTTATCAAACACAACGAGAGCTCAGACGGGTCGATTCTTTCAAAAACACGTCTGAATGTATCACTGTCCGGTATACCATTCGGAAGTTCAAGAAATTTCGCTAAATATTCTTTGCGATTTATTCCGAACGCCTCCATATCGGAATAATCTTCTCCTCCGCATATAACTGTACACAGTCCTATGATTATTATATCTTCAAGCTTATGGCGGATGTTTCCGTGACTTGTTCTCCTCGGCTCCGTAATATTTTGTATTTCCTCTTTTAAATCCTCTATCTTCATATCTTTATTTTACTATTTTTCCTTTAAAAAGTAAATGCGATTGCCCTGCCTGGCCTATATCGCCTATTGCCTTGACAAAATATTTCGTCAAAAGTAAAATATATGTATTAAGGAGTGAAATAAATATGAGAAATATGGTACAATACATAAAAAGAACTCTGTCAATTATGCTCTCTATACTTTTGATAAGCGTAATTTGTGGATGCAACGATTCAAAGCAAAGCATACCGAAAAGTAAATATGCCGAACTGGGCATTTATGTATTTGGAACAACGTCTTGGGATGATTCTGATAGAGGACACACCTATTTGACACTAACAAACACAAGCGACGATACTATCGATTTTCTAAATTACCCGATCGAGTCGGGAAAGGAAATCACACTTGGCTATTGGCCGGATTCAAAGCTTAAAATTAATTATGACGCTTTAAAGGATTTAAGAAATCAGGATAAATCGCATGATGTGGTTTCTATAAAAAAATTTCTGACAGAAGATGAAGTGCAGAAATTAATTAATTTTACTGTAAAATATTCCGGAACAAAATATAAGGCTCTAACCAACAACTGTACCACTTATGCATTAGGCGCTTGGAATATGGTCAACAATGAAAAGGAAATCAAGGAAAGCAAAGTTGATGCTCCAAAGTGGACTAAGGACTATATAGAAAAGAATTTCGATGAGAAAGATGTGACCAAAGGAGTCTACAAGCCATGTGATATTTTGGATGATTTTGATTTGTTCTATGTTAAATCAGACGGAACTCTTGTACCGGAATATATTGCACTGTCGGATGTAGATGCGACGGTGGATATGGAGAACACCCCTAATAATATTGATATTAGCTGGAACAAAAAAGCTAAAGTTATGTTTGACAAACAAATTATGAGCAACAAGGTGTATGTTTCTTACCAAAAGAAAGATTCCGACCAGTACGACTATGTGGATACTTATATTAATGCGGATAAAGGCGGCTGCATTTTAAGCAATCTGGAAAGTAATACTACTTATGTTATAAAGCTTTGTCCTATATATGAGTATACCTTTGAAAACGAAAAAAAACAGGTTAAGGGAGAATGGATCTCGCGGGAGGTAAAGATTGATTCCTTAAGTTTTTTCGGGTCTGTTGTTAATTTAAACGGTGATATATGTTATTGGAAATATAACGACAATACATTTTCAAAAAGTGGTGATTCAGGATACTTTGGAGTACAAAAAGAAACTGTAAATCAAATGGTACGCAGAAACACCTCAGGAAATGAAACTGTATTGTTTCAAGCAGAAGGGTATGGAAGCTTTGCAATCGTAAACAAACGAGTGTTCTATTCTTCCTCAGACGGAAACGTGTGTATTTGCGATATAGACGGAAAAAATAAAGTAATTATCGGTAAAAATAAAATTTTGGATGCAACAGAGGACGGTAAATATTTAATTTGTTCTGACGAAAAACGGATAAGTGCAATAGACACAAAAACTGAAAAAGAAATCGTATTGTCAGAAAACGGTTCCTATATAGATTGTCATGATGGTATAGTTTACTATCAACCTTTAAGTAGTGATTTCTATGAAATGTATAACGGAAAAATAACGATTTCCTGCATAAAGCCGGACGGAACAAACCAAAAAGACCTTTTTACTACAACATCAGAATTGTATAACTATAATGCAGGAGAAACCCAAGTTGGACAAATGTACTTTGGAAATGAATATATCTATTTCTCGTATGGATGTGTATCAGGCTCGGCATTTGTTTTTCAAGGGGGCAAAATCATAAGGATGAAATATGATGGCAGTGATAACGAAGTGGTTGCCGGCGAGCCAAATTTGGTTGAAGCTGAATTTTCTATAAATAAAGATGGTTCAGTAAATGCCTTTGATTTAAACTCGCGATTGGTAATGTATGTTAATATGAAAGATTTTTGTGTTGAAAACGACAATGTTTACAGTATAGACCGCAGTAACGGGGAAAAGAAAGAGATTATCTCAGTTAATGAATATTCTATAATAGGAGATGAACCTCCTAAACCAAATGATGATTCTAATATTTATAATATAGATTTTATACAAAAATTCGATGATAAAGTATATTACCTTGTAAAATATGGAAAGAAAGATACATCATATTCTATCGGTTGGAGAACAGGATATGTCAGGGCAAAAGTTGCATTTATGCAAAAAGACTTGACATCAGGAAAGGTTGAAATTATTTATCAATTCTAAATTAACATTTTAAATCCTTGAAATATTAGTCTTTTCCCGGGGTACATGGTTGCTTATAACATAAGGCAAACCGTAGGGAATTATGAAAGAGGAGTCGGGATTTTGGGAGGTATTATCGTTGTTGTTTCACACATTCTTTTCTCAGAAAGAGCGGCGAAAGTTTGGCGGCAGTGATTTTTTTGAAATACAGTTTTGCAGACTGCCAAAAAATACGGCAATAGAAATAATTGTATCGGTAGATAACATCGTCGACTGGCAGGATGATTCTCTCTATGTATCCGGCAATGATTATAACCTGTTTTTTGAAGAATATGAACGTATATTCAACTGTGGAATTTATAATAACTTGAAATCCGGCACAATAGACCCGTATGGGATTAATTATTACAGACCGGAACTAATCGACGGTATAATAGCAAAACTCCATAAAATAATGCCAACAGATTATGAGAAGCTCGTAGAATGGCTTAACACGGCAAAAACATATAATGGCTTTTACGTTTTGGGCGTATAAACAGCTTCCCGTTTACCGCGCATCAGCACAAGGTTATTACGCCTGCGGTGCAGCAAGAAAACACAAATTCTCCTCGCAATCGGTATCGTTACACATGGTTCGATACCCTGACTCTTGGTGACTACCTTATCGCACCAAGTAAATAGTCTGCTAATTCCGCAGTATTTTTGGTGTAGCCATTGATAAATATGATATAATGTTGCTTGTAATAAATAGAAATGAGGAATAACCTTGCTTGCAATACAAAAAATCCGTATTAGTTGGACTAAAAAGGACAGAACACCGGAAAGTGCTGTTGAAAGGCAGAAATTTATAGGTCCGTTTAAAATCAAAGATAGTGTTTGCTTAAAAGGAGAAGGAGCATTTATTAATCACTGTAATTTCATACAGGATAATAAGAAAGTTTACAATGAATCTGTTTACTTTTTTGAAATGAACAAATTTGATGAGGCAACATCTCCTATATCTTATAATACATTTAGAAAACACTTGTTGATACATAGAGAATACAAAGCTGTATTAGACGGTAATTTTACTGATGATCCCAGAATACCCGGAATTATTATTATTGAAGAAGACGACGCTTATCGTATCAAATGGCATTCACTTATAAACAATAATAACTGCTATCGACCTATAAGACGAGGTCATAACGAAGATTTTAATAACCCGAAATCTCATTTTTTTGGAATGAATGTAACTTGTGAAACCGCTCTTATTCTTCATAAAGACGAATCAGGAATAATTGAATACAATTATCGCTATTCACACGAATCACAACATTATGAACGCTATTGCGTATATTTTGTAAATACGAACTGTCTTGATTATAACACATTCACCAAAGCAGATTACAAATATAAATATGATCAAACGGTTGTTCTTTTTTAAGCACCGAGTTTTCATCTTCCGTGGTTTTCTCAATTTCCATATTATATGTTCCGCTGTTTATTGCGCTCAACTTTTGTTGCGCGCAATATTTTTTAGCCAAAATTACCAACGGTTTGGAATAAAGTCAAAAACATAATTTATAAATTTATTCGATATAAATATCGTCCTATTTCGGCGGTTTCAATTATAATATTAAGTCACTTGTATTTGTATATTTTTATAATAAATGTCGTTCCTTTGCCTGTGACAGACTTTACATCTATACTTCCGTTATGCTTTTCTATTATGCTTTGTGCAAGGGACAAACCTATTCCGATACCGTTTCCGTCGGAATTTCTTGATTGATAAAAACGCTCGAAAATATGCGGTAAATCTTTTTCTGAAATTCCTATTCCCGTATCTGATATTGTTATAGCAGTATAAAGTTTATTGTCCTTAGCGGAAAGAGTAACTGTCCCCCCTCTTCCCGTATGCTCTATACAGTTTTTAATTATATTTGACAGAGCCTCACATATCCATTTTTTATCACAATTTAACTGTATTTCTTTACATTCGTTTTTAATTATATTTACTCCTTTAAGGTCGGCAATAATATCGTTGTTCCTTATGCAATCGTCAAATATGCTGTCGGTGCTTTCATTTTCATAATGAAATTCGATTGTATTTGAATCAAATTTTGACAGTTTAAGAAGCGACTGAACAAGAAAGCTCATATTGTCCAACGACTGCCTTATATCACGCAAAAATTCCTTTCGCATTTTATCGGTCATATAATTGTCCTCAATAATATTATCTACTATAACCATAGTTGAGGTAATAGGTGTTTTTATTTGGTGGGATATATCGGAAATCAACCTTTTAAGATATACCTTATCATTAAGATTTTTTTCGGAATATTCACGAAGCATTATAGTAGTTTTATATATTTCATTTTTAAGCACCGAGTTTTCATCTTCCGTGTTTTTCTCGATTTCCATATTATATTTTCCGCTGTTTATTGCAGATAAATAATTTGTAAGTTCAGCAATATCTTTTTTGCGTTTTTTCTGATATATAACAAAAACTAAAGTATATACTGCTCCTGACGCAATTATAACAACTGACGTCAAAAGTATTGTACTATAACTGTTTTGTTCATTTTCATATACCGACCAATCATTTAGGGATATGCCGTATGTCCGCAAAAAATTTTTTCCCGCTTCAGCATCGCTTTCTCCGTTCAATATTTTTAAAACTTCAGTTTCGTCAATATCGGGATATTTTTCAAGAACAACACTTATAATTCCCTCCACGGAATTGTTTGTAGAATTTCTTATACTATCAAGACTGAGTTTTACCGTAAATATTCCGATTGCCGTAAAAATTATCGTAATAACCGCAAAAGATATAATAACCAATTTTGAACGCTTCATTTTTTCTCCATCCTGTAACCGATATTTTTAACTGTTTTTATAATATCCGTACCGAGCTTCTTTCTTATTCGCTTAATGTAAACGCTAAGAGTATTGTCGTTTACATAATTTCCTGAAATATCCCATATCCTTTCCAATATGCTTTCACGACTGACCGTTTTTCCGCAATTTTGGACAAGCATTAAAAATATTCTGTATTCCAAAGAAGTTAATTCCAACGGAATATTGTTTTTTGTTACGGTTCTTGCACTCGAATCAATTGTTATATCACCTAAAGTTAAAACATTT
Source organism: uncultured Clostridia bacterium (assembly GCA_947589485.1). Lineage (GTDB taxonomy): Bacteria > Bacillota > Clostridia > Oscillospirales > Acutalibacteraceae > UBA1213. The sequence goes on from CANQBK010000010.1 coordinate 23,212, forward strand.
GAAGTGTTATTCTTTTTGGTAAGCCTTTTTATTCTTGCCAGAAGTTCACGGCTTGAAAACGGCTTTGTTATATAATCCTCCGCACCAAGCTCAAATCCCTTTACAACATTATCCTCATCATCGAGAGCTGTGAGGAATATTACCGGAGCGCAGTTTATATTTTTTATTTCCTCGTACAGCTCAAATCCGTTTCCGTCCGGCAGTGTTATATCTATAATTATAACATCATAATCACCGCCGGATTTTTCAAGCGCTTCCTTATATGTTGAACATACGACGGTTTCATAATTGTTATTATGAAAATAATACTTCAGTCCCTTGCATATTGTTTTATTGTCCTCAACCAGCAATATATTCATACTAACCCCCTGTACAGGTATTACCGCCGTATTTTTTATCATATATTATCATTGCGGATAATTTCTATTATATTTTGCTTTTTCAGCCTTTTTTTCGAGAAACCGGCTGTAATTAAAATCAATACAATGACGGCCGAAATACTTATCAGAACTGCCTGCCATGGGAACATAAATTCAAGAGATTTTCCGACAGATTCAGCGTCCCACATACTTGTAAATATATAATGTATAACAGCCGTTGCTATTATACCGGTCATACAGCCTATAAACAGACCTTTAACGGCATAGAACAGACACTCAAGCGTTATCATTCCGTTAAATTCCCGTTTGGTCATACCCACTGAACGCAACATTGCAAATTCCTTTTGTCTGAATTTCATATTTGTCGTAACAGTATTAAAAATGTTGGTAACGGCAATAAGAGAAATCACAGCTATAATACCGTATACCAGATACTGTACAATTGAAGCTATTGAGTTTACCTGTTTTGCCGATTCAACAATATTATTATAAATATATATTTCCCTGTCAATACTGCTGAGGCGTTGTTCGGTTCTGACGGAATTTGATGAAAATATATACATCATATTACTAATTTTGTCTGATTCGGGATAATTAGCCAAAAGCCATTCTTTGCTGACAATAAGATAACCATAATTCAAGCCGTTTTTTGTTATTAAATCTTTAAATTCTGCCGTATTCGTAATCTCTCCTCCTATTTCAAGTTTAAGGTGTTGTTCTTCAGGCAAATATGTTCCGTTTTCTTTGTCACACAAATGGTATTTCATATCCAACGTATATCCAACAGGGTTCTTCATATACTTAATTGTATGAGTAATACTTTCGTTATCCGGTTTAATAACTCCTTGATTTATATTTACTATTATAGCCTTATCTTTCATTTTATCATAACTATACCCTAACTTTTTCAACAGCTTTTTATAATTTAGGTCATCAAAAGCTATAAGATGTGCAAGAGCGGACATATTATTCCATTCTCCATTTTCGTCAGAAATAATATCAAAACCCATATTTTTACTGTATTCATATTTTTGGTTCGGGTGTAACGCAACAGTATAATCATAATCACTTATTTTTTCGGGGAGCTTATCGTTAGGAATATCATATATAAGATAACACGATGGGTCATAAAATGTATAGCAATAATCTTCAACTTCATCGTATTTTGCAATTTCCTTGAATATATCCTCCTGCTCATCAAAAGACAGGCGTTCCTCACCGTTATATGTATCATTTGGGAGTTCCAAGCTCATATTACAATTATAACTAATTAATGTTGTATTATAAAGATACAATGAATAATTAACGAAAGAAAAAACAGCAATGAATAGAGATACACTTACAACTATTGATATTAACGCCGTGCGGTATTGACGCTTGCTCCTTTTCATATTTTTCCATGCGAGCTTTCCTCCCACACCGAACACCTTACTTATGAACGCCGGTGTTTTAAAGGCATTTTTCTTACCTCTCTTTATATAAATTTCTTTATTTTTTCTGACTTCCTCTATCGAGGAAACTCTTGAGGCTCTCTTAGTCGGTGTTTTAAAGGCATTTTTCTTACCTTTCTTTATATAAATTTCTTTATTTCTTCTGACTGCCTCTATCGGTGAAACTCTTGAGGCTCTCATAGCCGCCGAAACAGAGGCGAAAAATATAGTCGCTGCTCCAAGTACAATTGCCGCAAGCACTGAAATCCATGAAATTGAAAAGGTTATGTTTAATCCGTCAAATACATCAAAAAGTATTACGTTTGACAAATTGACAACAGCTATACCTCCGCCTATACCGATAAATAATCCTATGGATATGCCGAATATACCTAAGACAAAGCCCTCAAAAAATATACTGTTTCTTATTTGTTTAGGTGTTGCTCCGACAGTTGACAAATTTCCGTATAAAACAATTTTCTCGGTTAAGGATATGGAAAAAGCATTTTTAATTATGAACACACTTGCCGCCATTACAAGTATAATCAGTCCTAAAGATATATAAAACATAATAGGTTTAAATGTATTTTCAAATGATTCATTGCAAGAATGAAGATTATCGTTAATTGAAACAGACAAAATGCGGAACTCACTTTCCGCCAATTTTTTATATGTGTCATTCTCCGTTTCTTCACCAAAATTCATACCGTAAAGACTTTCAAATATATCTTCACTATCTATTCCGGTAATGTCGGATATAAAGTTAACGCAGTTATCTCTGTTTCCGTTATGTATTTTTATTTTTACCGCTTTGTTAAATTCTCCTTCACCAAAAGCAGTTGCTATATTATCGGATAAATCAGTATATCCGTATATATTTACATAATTCTTTCCCGGTCTGTCATCGTTCTGAGGCTCACGTTCAAGTATTCCGACAACCGTGTATGTTTTGGTAAATGACTTATTAAACACGGAGTCCGCTCCGATTTCCGCTATACCGTCTTTTGACTGATAAACTCCTACATCAAGGGTCATCTTATCTCCCGTTTTATATTTTTTGGAGGAATAATCCATAAAATCCTTTGAAAGAACAATCTCATCGGGATTTTGCGGATAGTGCCCCTCTTTTAGCGAAAAATCATAACATTCTTTAAAGCAGTTTTCACTATATGAAATTATAGAAATAAATTTCCTGAATTTTGATGTTGAATCTTTAAATGGGGAGTTACCGATTGCCTCCTCTTTATATATCGTTTCTGTATTTCTGTTAAGCTCCAATTTTTCTATATTATCACTTGTTGGTTTTTCCATAAAAAAACATACATCATAATTCCCGAAAACTTTTAAATAAAAATTATAATAAGATTCTTGCAGGCTTGCGGCAGAACAGGCGATAATTGTAATCATCGCCATAGACAGGGCTATTCCTATTACGGTAACAACGGTTCTGCTCTTGTTCATTCTCATACTTTTAAGCGTAAATTTACGCATTATATTCATCATTATACCTCCCCTATAAGTTTGCCGTCCTTAATATGCAGTATTCGGTCGGCATTTTTGGCTATTTCGGGATTATGCGTTATCATAAGTATAGTTTGCTTATAGTTTTCATTTGTCATTTTGAAAATTTTCACTATCTCGTTGGCTGTACCTGTGTCAAGATTTCCCGTAGGCTCATCGGCAAGAAGTATTGTCGGATTATTTATAACAGCCCTTGCAATAGCCACTCTTTGCTGCTGACCGCCCGAAAGCTCATTAGGCAGGCTGTTTCTTTTATCAAGAATACCCAATTTTTCCATTATCTCTTCTATTCTTTCCTTATCCGGCTTTCTTCCGTCAAGCTCTATCGGTAATGAGATATTTTCTTCCGAGGTCAAAATAGGTATAAGATTATAGAACTGGTATACTATCCCTATCTGTCTTCTGCGGAATATGGCAAGTTTATCAGCAGCCATTGTGTTTATTTCTTTTCCGTCAATAAATATTTTACCGCTTGTCGGTTTATCTACGCCTCCAATCATGTGCATAAGCGTACTCTTACCGCTTCCGCTTGCGCCAACAACTGCGACAAATTCTCCCTTTTCCACGGAAAAGGATATATTATCAACAGCGTTAAATTCATCATTTCCTTCCTTGTATGTTTTCACAAGATTTTCTACCCTTAAAATTTCCATATTTACCTCCCAAATATATTTATAATATTTTGTACTTTAACTATACAACACTTAAATGACTTTAAAGTGACACACATATAAAAAATTTTATCTTTCATAATATTTTAATTAAGAAAAAACAGGGCTTCCGGCTGTTCAAGTAAGCCAAAAGTCCTGTTTTTTGTGTTTCTGAGATATTTTATATTTCTCAAATCGTATCAATTAAGCGGTTTACATTATTATGAGAAAATCTATCTGTCACACAACGAAGAATTAGTACCAATCATGCTTTTCGTTTCTGTCTAACGCATTGATACGGCTCATTTCATTGTCAGTCAAACTAAATCCGAAAATATCAAGATTTTCTTTAATATGCTCCGAGTTGCTTGAACCCGGTATTACAACAACTCCCTTTTGCAAGTTCCAACGCAGAATGACTTGCGCCGAGGTAACGCCATGTGCCTTGGCAATATCTGAAATCACGCTGTCACCGAGAAGCTCCGAGGTATGACCTCTGCCGCCGAACGGATACCAGCCCTGAACGACTATTCCGAGGTTTTGAATATAAGGTATAACATCGTTTTCTTGGTAGTATGGGTGAATTTCGTTTTGTACCAGCGCCGGAGTTATATTTACCTGCGGGAGAAATTCTTCAAGTTCTTCAATATAAAAATTAGACAGACCGAGCGAGTGAATTTTCCCATCCGCAACGAATTTTTCCATTGCAAGGTATGCTTTAACGTCATTCTCGCCGGGGTGGTGCAACAGCATCATATCAATATAGCCTATGTCGAGTTTATCAAGAGCTTCCTGAATGGCTTTTTCGGGATTTTCAAATTGCTCTCCCGGATAGATTTTTGTAATCACAAAAATTTCTTCACGCGGTACATCGGAATCCCGTATCGCTCTGCCAACGGCTGCCTCGTTTCCGTACATATACGCCGTATCTATAAGCCTTCCCCCGGCATTTAACAATGCCGTAACGGAGTTATAACATTCTTCATCGGAAAGGCTGTAAGTTCCAAGCCCACTAATGGGCATTTCATATCCGCTGTTCAGCATAACCGTCCTCTTTTCAAAATCAAATTTACCTACCTTGACCGAATCGGTGGTTCTGTTAGTAGCTATATCATTCTTATTCAGCCACTGTTCTATTTCCTCTTTTGAAGTACCTGCGGCAAACCGCTCACCGTCAAGCCAGCTTGTGTTAGGCGTAAGGGAATGGAGATTGCTTGCACTTGAGCCTATTCCGCTGCTATGTGATGTACAAAACGGCAAAATCGTCTTGCCGGAAAAATCATAGCTTTCCAAAAATGTACTTATAATACGCGGTGCTTCTCCGTGCCAAATGGGATAACCAAGTATAATAGTATTATATTGTTCCATATTTTGAACCGAACCGGAAATTGCGGGACGGGCGGATTTATCATTTTGTTCATTATCAGCACGACCTCCCGTGTAATAGGCTAAATCTTCGTCCGTGTAGGGCTGTTTTGGTACGATTTCGTACAAATCTGCGTCCAAAATATCGGCGGCGTACTCTGCGAGCGACTTTGTATTGCCTGTTGCAGAAAAATACGCAACTAAAATTTTATTTATATTGTTATCATCTTTCTTATCAGTTTCATTTTTTGATTTTCTTGACACTTCCGCTGTATTTGCTTTATCAGATGAAGAAATTGCCGAATTTGTATTTGAATCCGCAGTTGAAGTCACTTCATTCGACCGAGATGTATTCTCCTGCTCACCAACACAGGCGGTAAATAGAAAAACAAATATTGATAAAATAATAATTGATAGAAACCGTTTCATTTTAGTGCCTCCCCTTTCTCTATCCGTTTGATAAATTTCGCAGGAACACCGCCGACAACAGTGTAAGGTTCTACATTTTTTGTAATAACCGCTCCTGCGGCGGCAACAGCCCATTCTCCAATCGTTACTCCCGGCAAAACGGTTACATTTGATCCGATCCAAACGTGATCTTTGACGGTAATAGGTTTATAGTGGTTTTTGCGATTGTTTTTTGGTTCAAGATCGTGGTTGATGGTAGCAAACACAACATTATGTCCGATTAAAACATCATCGCCAATCCAAACACCGCCCTGATCCTGAAAATGACAACCCGAATTAATAAACACATTTTTTCCGATTGTAATGTTTTTGCCAAAATCCGTGTAAAACGGCGGAAACATACGGAAGCTGTTATCAATGCTTTTTCCTGTAAGATGTTCCATAAGGTCGTGAAGTTCATTCGGCGTATGATAGTGATTATTTATTTCCATAGTGATTTTTATTGCCTCTTGAAACAATCTGTTGTACGCCAACTGCCTGTCTTGGTCTGCGTCTGTGTCTTCGCTGAAATATATTAATCTTTCTTTTTCCAAAATTACCACTCCTCTTTATACAAAAATAAATAACAAAATATTCTTTGTTTGATTCTATTATAATTTAAACATTATATAATATCAAATACATATATTAAATGCATTTGCATACTTGAAAGGTATCGTAGTATATGCTATGATTTTTTATGGAGGGAATCAAATGGATATTAGAGTATTAAAATACTTTCTTGCGGTAGCAAGAGAAGAAAGCATTACAAGGGCGGCTGAAACACTGAATATGACGCAGCCACCCTTGTCAAGACAATTAAAAGATTTAGAACACGAAATAGGAAAACAGCTTTTTATCAGAGGGAGCAAAAAAGTTACGCTGACTAATGATGGCGTACTTCTCCGCAAAAGAGCGGAAGAAATTGTTACCTTAATGGAAAAAACAAAAAAAGAATTATCCTCTTCCGACGAAACAATCAGCGGTGATGTTTACATTGGCAGCGGCGAAACCGACGCAGTTTCCAAAATTGCAGACGCAGCAAAGGATTTGCAATGCACATATCCTCTTATTCGTTACCATATTTACAGTGGCGATGCAGAACACATTACAGAACGATTAGATAAGGGGCTTATTGATTTCGGACTGTTAGTCGAGCCTTTCGACACCGCTAAATATGATTATATACGTTTGCCGGTAAAAGATATGTGGGGTGTACTTATGCCCGCAAACAGTCCTCTTGCACAAAAAGAAAGTATTTGTGCGGAGGACTTATTGGATAAACCTTTGATAATATCACATCAGACAGCCTCCGGCGGCGAGATGACCGCATGGCTGCGTAAAGATTTATCCCAATTAAATATTGTGGCATTTTATGATCTTCTGTATAACGCTTCGAGATTTGTAAAATCGGGTTTCGGATACGCAATTGCACTGGACAAGCTGATTAATACAGACGGGGACAGCAATCTCTGTTTCAGACCGCTGTCCCCGATTTTGGAAGCAGGATTATATATCGTTTGGAAACGATGCCAAATTTTCTCCAAAGCCGCAGAGAAATTTTTAAGGGAAATTCAAATTAAATTTTCTATGGAGCTTTAACAATATCAACAACGTGCTTTTTCATTCTCCAAACTAATACCTCCTCGCACAGTGGGTTGATAATAGTAATTGCTCTAAAAGGCAAAAAAGTCAAGCGGTAATACCTTTTGATTTTTCCTTTGTAAGGGGTTCAAAAGTTCATAGAGGGTTCAAAATTGACCCTGGGGAGGGTTCACGCATAAACACCAGTTCTCCGTCAATACTAATACATAAACAAGAAAAAGCAGGGCTTTCGGCGGCTCAAATGTGCCGAAAACCCTGTTTTCTACATTTTTTTCGATATTTAAGGGGTTCAAATTGTATTAAAGTCGTTATTTACTTTTCTATGTAAACTCTCTCGTTGATACAAACTATTTTTCCGTGTGCAAAATGCGCTGCCGTGTGCATTATCATATTTTCCCGTGTGCAGAGTATGCACACCGTGTGCATTGTCAAATCAAAGCGTGTGCAAAATGACATAAAAAGCACCCGAAATTTCTTCCGAGTGCATTAGAAAGTTTACGCCTTTGTTTCTCTTATTGAAATTCATATATATATAATTTTCTATTGCAAGATAATTTGATTTATCACGAGAATTTATGACATACAACAGTCACGCGCATTGTATCATTTCGAATTTCCGCAAAAATATCGCCGTTCATTTCGTTCATCAAACGGCGGCAGATATAAAGCCCTAATCCGTTGCCGCCTTGGTTTCCTACATTAGAACCTCTCCAGAAACTATCAAAAATATGAGAAAGCTCCGTGTCAGGCAATGTACAGCCGCTGTTGGATACGGTTATCAGAATGCAGTCCTCTTCCTCGGAAATATCTATGCGTATCATTTTTCCATCGCCGTATTTTATTGCATTTTCCATGATATTTTGCAGGACTTCTTCAATACGTTCGGGATCACAAAGGAGCAGACAATCCGTGTAATTTGCTATGACAAAATTGGTACCGAGTGATTTCAGCTTTTCGGAATAATACCCTTTTATCCCGTCAATTACGGCAGAAAGATAGACCTCTTGGGGTTCTGCGTGAAATTCCATAAAATCGCCGATGAGCTTTTCTCTCAGTGTATTAACGTAGCGTTCTATCTCATCGGCTCCGGCATTGATACTGTCCGCAGCCGAACGCTGTTTTTCAGCATCAGAATATAACTGCACTGAGATTGCCTTTGCATATAATTTGATTGCCGCAAGCGGTGTTTTGATGTCATGCGAAATGGACAGCATGGCAGTTTTTTCACGTTTTGCCCGTTCCAATTCCTGCTGCCGCGAGCGTTCCAGTTCCTCACGGAGCATATCCAGTCCCCAGATAAATTTCCCGAAATAACGGCTTTTTGTTTCTTTCAGCGGTACAGTTAAATTGCCCTTGGCAAGCATATACGGAAGCTCGCTTATTTCATGGAAAGGCTTGATGATTGCCTGCCTGATATACAGCAAAACTCCGGATACAGTCAGAAACAATAGTATCAAAATAACATTGGCAGGATATAAGATACTATTGCTCCGAATTTCTTCCTTATATTCAATGCGGTAAAGTTTCCCGCTTATTTCACGGATCACATACGGATTTTCCGAATCATAAAAGTTATCATTCTGATTTTCATATACGCCTGCAATCGTCTGATAATTGTCGGCATTGATTTTATTACCATCTTCAAGTTCCTGTACAATACGGTTTGTTTCAACTTTGTAAGGTCCCGTATTATTTATCTTACTAAATTGCAGAAAAAGATTTGTTACGCCTGAAATGACAACAAAAACAATAACGAACCCGATAATAATTTTATCGTAACTTTTCATCACGCCCACCTATAGCCTTTTCCCCAGACAGTAATAATCTTTTCGGGTTTCTGCGGATCGTCCTCGATTTTCTCACGCAAATATTTGATGTGTACGGTCAAAGTCTGCATTTCGGATTCACTGTCGATTCCCCACACCCTATTAAATAAATAATCTTTGCTGAGCGTCTGCCCCTTATTCTGCATGAATATTTGCAGAAGCTCGGATTCTTTTGCGGATAAATCGATTTGCACATCATTCTTTGTAACCGTACCTTCCGAAATGTTAAATGTGATATTTCCGTCCGAAATCATGTCACGGGCAAGTCTGCGTTTGAAAATACCCTTAATTTTTGCAATCAAAATTTCAATGTCAAACGGCTTTTCGATATAATCGTCCGCACCGAGCAAAATACCGTTCAGTTTGTCGTCCCTGTCTGATCTTGCGGTTATAATTATTATGGGAACATTGTCATTTCTGCGCAATCGTTCACATACCCAAAAACCGTCAATATCCGGTAAATTTATATCAAGCAGGACAAGCCTTGCCCCGTATTTTTCATACAGGGACAAGGCTTTTTCAGCGGTTTTTGCAATATTCACCGTATAATTTTCTTTGCGTAGAAAATCGGCAAGCAAACTGCATATTTCTTCATTATCTTCAACAAGAAGGATATCGACCATTTTACCACCCCATTTCCATGAGCCAGTTATTCAATGAACGTTCTCTGTCACGCATATTTTTCTCACTGCCTATATTATACTCTCCTTTGATATTTCCATCAACTATAAACAGCACTCTTGTGCATTTTGCGGCGACTTTGACATCGTGGGTAACTATCATCATCGTTGTTCCGTTTGCATTGAGTTTTTCAAGCTCCTCCATAACTTCCTCAGAAGATGTACGGTTGAGAGAACCCGTCGGTTCGTCCGCAAAAATTATTTTCGGATCGTTTATCATGCTGCGGCAAATGCACGCTCTCTGGAGCTGTCCGCCTGACACTTCATTTATATCATTGTTGGCAATTTCTGCAATGCCAAGACGCTTCATAAGTTCCCGTCCACGCTGTTCAATTTCACGATTGCTCTCTTTCTTTTTTGAGGACTTCACCGCAGGCAGAATGATATTGTCCAGTACGGAGAGATTTTTCATCATGTACATCTGCTGAAAAATAAATCCCATATCCTCAAGACGCATTCGGGCAAGCTCATTTTGATGCAGATTAGACATATTATTTCCACTGAAAAAGACCTCTCCTGCAGTCATTTTATCCATTCCCGAAACGGTGTAGAGCAATGTAGATTTTCCCGAACCCGACGGCCCCATTACTCCCACCATTTCTCCCTCGTTTACGGAAAAACTCACGTTTCGCAGCACATTGTTCTGCCTTTTGTTGACGATATATGTCTTGCAAAGGTCTTTTACTTCAAGTACGGTATTCATAATATTTCCTCCTGTTTATTCAATATTTGCCGTATCGGACGCTTTAATTGTCCTTGTGTAGATCGCCGTCAAAAACGTACTGATAACGACTGCCGCAGTTATGATAAGCGGATAAATGAAAAACTGTTCAAGCGCGTTAAATTGATACTCGATACTTGCCGTTGCACCCATTGTTGAAAAAACCGGATCGATAAGCAGCTTTAGCAGCGGCACGCATAATGCAGCCGCAATTATTTGCGCTAAAATAATCGAAATTAAAAATCTTCCTGTGTGCTGTGTCATGATCGAACCGTTTTTAAATCCGATTGCTTTCATCAGGGCAATTTCAGATTTTTCCTTTGAAATAAATGAACGTTCCATCAGTACGGCAATCAGGACAATAACAATCAAAGATATGATAAGTACAAGATTTCTTACGCTTTTCACAGTGTCGGAAACGCCTGTCATTTGTGCGATAAATTCACGAATATCGTAAATATCTTTATTCTGAAAAATATCCTTTAGCTTTTCTACTCGCACTGCAATTGTTTTTTCGTCGGGATCGTCATCAAAATCTATCTGATATGCCGGAGTACCGGTTATCAGACGATCAGGAATTTCCAACGTCTGATATAATCTTCCTATTTCCCCTATCTGCATGACAGACTGAAATAGTGCAGTCAGAATAAAATCTCTTTCTTTTCCGTCGATATTAATTGTCAGAGTATCGCCGATCTCTATATCCAATTTTTCAGCCATTACTTCTGACAATGCGATCTCATTTTGATACATGGGCGGACTGCCCGCTGTGTATATGTATTCCGTCATCTTCGTATCTCTGCACTTCACAAAGTCCATGTTGTATTTCTTGCCGTTTACAGTAACGGGAAATTTATACCATGCTTCCATATATACTGTACCGGGCATATTATTCCGGGCAAGAATATCGGAAATCTCCTTTTCGGTTTCCCTTTCCGTTTTCGCTCCGGTCATGATTTCCATGGCTCTTTGAGTATCGGGATAATATACATCGCTTTCTTTGAGAGACATAATGCCGATAAGGTTTTTACTGCACAACGTATTTGCTGTAACGGACAGAACCATCACAAAAACAGTACATAATGCAAATATAAATATGATAACGGCAAATTGTTTAGGCTGGCTGAATACGTCGTTTATCGCAAGAAATGCAGTGCTTTTCAATCTTGTTTTACCAAGATGAAGAATGCTTTTTTTGCGGAAACGTTCACCTGTTTGTCCGCTTCTTACCGCATCGATTGGAGAAAGTTTTTTTACTTTTCCCGTACAATTCCAACTGAAAAACAGTATGATGATGACTACTGCTATACAACAGAAAATTCCGAGCATCACAGAATTGCGGTTTTCAAGAACCATATTTTCACTGACGCTTTCGATAAGCATTTTGCCGAAGGGAATACTCAGAAAATAACCGATCACTGCACCCACAAGGGCGATAAAGAAATATTTTGCAAGATAAAGCGAACGAATGGAAGTGTTTTTCAGCCCTACGGCTTTCATGACGCCGATTTCCCGAAATTCTTCCGCAATGCTGAAACCGATTGTAAAGCGCAGTACCGCAAATGATACGGCAATAAGACCAATACCGATAATTAAAATAATGGCGGCGACCAGCGTATTTATAAAATAGCAGAGTTTTATGGTATCATTGCCTGATGAAAAATAAACATTTTCTGCGTCTGCTATTTCCGATTCCAGTGCAGAAGGATAATCTGTATCAATATAGTAAAGACTGCCCATACCATACTGTTTCACATAATCATCATTTGTAATTTTTCCGAAATCTTCATCACTGACAAGCATTCTTGGATTGCCCATCATTTCAGAGCCAAATAGGGCATCTTTCAGTGTACCTGCAAACTCAAATTCCATGTTTATTGCGCCTATGCTCAGTATCAGCTTGTCCCCGACCTGTAAATCTGACTTTCCCGCAATTGCTCCTGTGATGTACATTTTCCCGGCTTCCACTTCTTTGACAATTTTATTATCACTGTCGAAAAAATTGAAATCCGAACTGCTTAGCGGCTGCACCATTGACATGTTTGAGTATTCCATGATTTTTTTGCCATCGTGTTTGAAATTGTCCTTTGATGTTAAAATTATATCATCTTTTCGGTATGACTTTGTATTTTCACTGTTTTTCAGCAGTTCCTCAACGGAATACTTGCCATTGCTTTTGTGCGACAATATGTAGTAGTCCGCCATACCGGCTTCTTCAAAATAATGGTCAAGTCCGCCTTCCACAGCCATTATATTATTTACACTGCTTGCTGCAAACATCGCCGATAACACCACAAATATAAGTAATATGATGTTCATCGACTTTTTTCTTTTCAAGTCCCTCAAAATCATTCTCTTGTACATTTCCGACGACCCCTTTCTATAATTTCATTATGCCACAAAATTATTAAGAAGTCCTTAAATCGAAAATGAAAAACTTTTTTCACATTACATTGTCATATCAAAAGTGAATCAATACCTAATTTTCATAATCTCCCGTTGCAGAAAAATCAAAGGCTGTCAAAAACAATCAGCACCATCCTTGATCTAATATTCATCAGAGTGACATTACTCGTTTTATTTGCATAGACAGAAATGTTCTTGAATGTTTACGCTTTTATTTCCGTTCCGTCCTTGAAAGTAAAGCGAATATCGTCCTTTTTGTAGACTGTCAGAAAGTCGAACAGACCTCCCCACAAGGCATCGTCAAATACGGTCACCACGTTGCCTTGATTTTTCAGCGTTTTGATGAATGTACTCATAACCTCGCTTTTCGCAAGGTTGTCAGAGATCTGCTTTTCGATTTTCTCGTATTCCGCCGTTCATTTCCTTACAAGCGGCAAAATTTATGAATTTTGTTATTTACATCTTCCGCAATCAGAACAGCCGTTGCATATTAAACGGCTTCCACAATGCTCACAATTTTTTCGATAGTGCGGAACATACAACTGCTCCTTTGGAATTTCTATGCCAAAATTATCTACCAACCGCCACTCTATCGGTTTCCCTGCAAAGTTCATACAGGACTTGTATGCCATCTCGCTTTGTATCTGCTTTTTGGGCAAATGATAGCGTTTTCCGTCCTTTATGAATACCGTCCCGGTTTCAATAAAGCAGAATGTGATGTTATGCGTCACACATTCTGCCCTTAGACTTTTCACCCAATCAAAGTTACACGGTCTTGCGCCGTCGTAATTCTCTCCTCCGCAAATGACCTGTTCTATCTGTCCGTCACCGAGGTATTTTTCAATGCTGACTGCACCAATAAACGGCGCACACATAATACCTTTGTGCTTGAACGGTAATTCGAGAAGAATCGGGATACGCTCATCGGCTCTGCGCTGATTTTCACATGTGACATTGAAAAAGATGTTATCAAAGCCGTCGCCCCAATCTTTCGGCAGACAGTCCTTTACCCGCTGTGGGCGTTTTGTAAGAAGAAAAAATTTCACATCGCTGCGCTCCCGCATCAGTTCCCACGCCTCATCACGCCATTCGTCCGCTTCTTCCAAAAAGAAATCCGAGGACATACAAACACGTATCTGCTCACCGCTTTGGATTTTATAACCGCCGTTTCTGTTCTTTTGAATAGGATAGGTAAATCCTGATTTTGTTTTGTAAATATCAGAGCCGTTTCGGTCACGAACACGGTCAAGAAAATACATATAGCAATTCTGGCAGCCCTCGCTGCACTTTATGCAGCCGTGCCACGGATTCCATATATCATGCATAACCTTACCCCAAATTCTCCAAAAAAATGCTTATATCATTGTTCATACAAATCCGACTGCATCTCAATTTTCGTTGGGCAAACGGCTTTTCCGCAGTTGATACAAGCATAGGTCTCAGTTTTATTCTTTGCGGTCATTCGCTGCGGCACGAAACTTAAAAGTTCCCCAAATTTTGTTCGTAATTTTATGCCGCCACCACCGCTGAGTAATGCCTAAATCGGTTAAGACACTAACGCAAGCAGTCCCAACACTCAATTAATACTCCCGACGAACAGGCACATCAACGCCGTAAATAGCGTTGCTATCACTATTGTTCATAAGAGGATATCCACATATCAACAACCTCTCCTGCATACTCACCGTCGGGAAGCGGATTTTTCTTTAGCTCATCATACGATTTATTCATACGAAAAACAGCATTCACCTGCTCTCCGTAAATTCTGCCGTAAATATCCATTAAATCAAATTTATAAAGATAATATTTACCCTTGAGCGGCTCTTCGGTTATTTTATATCCGCCGTCCATTTTCGGCACCTTTTGTACATCATCTGAGCTATCGTCGTCCACAACAACAGCACTGCCACATTTATAAATATATACTTCTACATCATCATCGGGTTTTAGCTGCTTAAATCCCTTGTCGAGCATACCTGTTAAAGGGTCGATACCGTCCCAGATTCCGATAATTTCATAATCACCGTTGTTAAACTTCGTTTCATCAATAACAAATGCAAAACGGAGATAGCACGGTTTTCCGTTAACGCCCACGAGAGTTTCAAAAATGTATGAATTGTTATTTTTTCCTACAAAATCATAAAAAATTTCCACTCCGTTTAGTGTGAGTGTTATTCCTCTGAAGTTACTTTTATATGTCTTTCCCCCGTTTTCCTCAATAATATCATTATCCAAACCGAGCATTCGTAAAAGCGTTATATTTTCTTCCGTAAAACCGTTCCCATCGTCCTCGTATTCAAGAATTTCATAAAGTGTAAACTGCTTGCCAAGAATATACGGCAGTGATTCCTCCTCCACATCAACCCTAAGCGCACCGTCTTTGGTTACGGAAGTATCCTTTATCTTGATAGCGTCTTCGGGCATATTTTGATAGACATTTTTCAGATACGATTTATATGAGGGAACCGGACAGATATTATCATAATATTTTTTAAAGCTCTCATCGTTGTAACTGAGCGGATAATAAAAGGATAATCCGTCATGTCCGCTGTCATTTTCAGATGTTGCGTTGTAAACAATACAGCTTGAAACGACGTCGGCAAAATCGTTATTTCCCACCAAACCGCAATAATAATAGGCAAAATCCGACATATCTATAAGGTTTGAATATCCGCTGTAATCGGAGTTTGCGCCGCAGCGGCAGGAATGGTAAGCGCTGTCGGCAACTTTCCTTATGTCCTTAACATCAATCTTTTTGTTCGCAAGAGTTCCCATAGCGTCGTTGAAGATAGTTTTTAATCCATCAATTTTCGACAAATCAATAATTGAAAGTGTAGCATCGTTGTTATAAGAATCGGAATATTTTTTGCAAAAGCCGTCACAAACAGCCTTGCCGATATTTACGGCTGAAACATTTTTATTTTTGGCGATAGCACCGAACAGTGCCTTATAATCCCAACCACCGGTCGGCTCTATCTCCTCGGAAGCAAGCATATAATCGGCGCAGTCCCTAAGAATGTAGGCTGTTTCAAAATTCGCCATAAGGCAAGCGTCCATACCCAAAAGATCAACATCTATGTTATTATATTTATTTTCGGCGTCCGTAAGAGCTGTTTTAATATCGTCAACACTCAGCGAACCTGAGTAATTCTCGTCGCTTATCATACCGTTTATACAGCCGCTGCCGTGATCCCAAAGTATGACGGCGGTCTTTTTTGCGGGGAAGTTTTTGAAACCGTAATCGAGAAAATCGGAAAAAGTTTTTATATAGCTCATATTCGAACGTTCCAGCGCCTGAAGCAGTACGAGCTTTCCGTTTTTTATTGTGTAGCGGCTTATCTTATCGTTTGCAATATCATAATCTCGCCACTTTTTTGCTCCTCCCGTTTCTATAATAACATTGACGCCCTTTGGCAGATTGACAGAGAGCATTTCGGCTATATTTTTTGTCGCCGCCCCGAAAGTTGTTTCCAAATTTGAACCGCACATATATATAAGTACGGTGCGGCTGTCCGTATATTCGATTTTACTAACTTCACTGCTTTCCACGGCAATACTGCTTTCGTCGGTACTTACTGAACAGCCGGGTATGGCGGTAATTATCAATGCAACGGCTAAGAGAACGGATAAGAATTTTATTTTTATTTTTCTGATTTTCACTTTTTTACTCCTTATAATTCTCAAACACTTATGTCACATTATGCAAAATACACGGAAGCGGAATGAAACATACGTTAAAACGATAATTACATTCGCGGCGCAGTGCCTGCGCTCTCAATTCGCGGCGCCGAGCCGGCGCAGGCGATTCGCGCTGTCGTTCGCTACGCTCGCTCGTACTGAAAGCAACAAGTACATTCGCGCGGCGTTAGTTTATATTAACCCAAATTAAAAGTTTCGCTCAAGGCGCAGTGCCTGCGCTCTCAATTCGCGTTGTCGTTCGCTACGCTCACTCGTACTGAAAACAACAAGTACATTCGCGCGGCGTTAGTTTATATACCCATAATCAAAAGTTTCGCTCAAGGCGCAGTGCCTGCGCTCTCAATTCGCGCTGTCGTTCGCTCCGCTCACTCGTACTGAAAACAATAGGTACATTCGCGGCGCCGAGCCGGCGCAGGCAATTCGCGTTGTCGTTCGCTACGCTCACTCGTACTGAAAGCAACAAGTACATTCGCGCGGCGTTAGTTTATGTTCCCATAATTAAA
>CANQBK010000011.1 GCA_947589485.1 uncultured Clostridia bacterium
GCTCAAGCCTTTTCAAAGGCTTGCGGTTTCCAAAGGCAGAGCCTTTGGTGGGTTTTTAAGGGCAAAGCCCTTAACTGCGCGGTGCCCGCGCTGTCAATTCGCGTTATCGCTCACTCCGTTCGCTCGTACTGAAAGCTATAAATGCGTTCGCGCGCAATAAGTTTATGTACCCATAGTCAAAAGTTTCGCTCAAGCCTTTCCAAAGGCTTGCGGTTTCCAAAGGCAGAGCCTTTGGCGGGTTTTAAGGGCGGAGCCCTTAACTGCGCCGGAGCCTTTGGTGGGTTTTAAGGGCAAAGCCCTTAACATAAATAAAAAGTTTCGGTAACAATTTTTTTAATGTACCGAAACTTTTTATTTATGTATATTATTTTATGTTCTTTACTGCGTCGGACATTGACTTAACGTATTCGCCAACATATCTTACACAGTCCCTGCCATATTTTGCAATAATTTTTACTATGGCACTTCCAACAATAATGCCGTCCGCTTTACCGCATATTGAAGCCGCCTGTTCGGGTGTGGAAATTCCGAAACCGACCGCACACGGTATATCCGAAACCGACTTTACAAGGGATACTATTTCGCCTATATCGGTCTTTATTTCCGAACGTACACCCGTAACTCCAAGCGAGGATACAACATAAAGAAATCCCTCGGCATCTTTTGCAATGCTTTTTATCCTGTTGTTTGACGTTGGAGCAACAAATGATACAAGCTCCAAACCGTACTTTTTTGTATACGGCTGAAGTTCCTCTTTCTCTTCATAGGGAACATCCGGAATTATAAGCCCGTCAATACCTATCTGACTGCATCTTTTTACAAACTTTTCCGTACCGTAACCAAAAACTGCATTGCAGTACGTCATAAATACAAGAGGAATTTTTACGTTGGGACGAATCTTTTCCACAAGATTAAAAATTTTATCTGTCGTTGTGCCGTTCGCAAGCGCGCGAATATCTGCCTCTTGAATTACGGTCCCTTCGGCAATCGGATCCGAAAAGGGTATTCCTATCTCTATAATATCTACCCCGTTGTCAACCATCTCATATATGAGCTTTTCGGTTGTTTCAAGATCCGGATCGCCTGCTGTAATAAACGCAATGAACGCTTTACCGTTCCTGAACGCCGTATCAAGTTTAATCATGAATATCTACCCCCCTGTATCTTGCGATTGCCGCAACGTCCTTATCCCCTCTACCGCTGAGGTTGATGACAATTATCTTATCCTTTGACATTTCCGGAGCTATCTTCATCGCATAGGCAACGGCGTGGGAACTTTCTATTGCCGGTATAATGCCCTCGGTTCTTGAAAGATATTCAAACGCTTCAA
Source organism: uncultured Clostridia bacterium (assembly GCA_947589485.1). Classification (GTDB taxonomy): domain Bacteria; phylum Bacillota; class Clostridia; order Oscillospirales; family Acutalibacteraceae; genus UBA1213. The sequence goes on from CANQBK010000011.1 coordinate 1,331, forward strand.
CCGCTTCTTCGTCTGTTATCGGTACATATTCGGCTCTGCCCGAATCCTTTAGAAAAGCATGCTCCGGACCTATACCGGGATAATCAAGACCCGCCGATATGGAATATACAGGTGCTATTTGACCAAATTCATCTTGGCAAAAATAGGATTTCATACCGTGAAATATTCCGAGACGTCCGTTTGCCATTGTTGCGGCGTTTTTAGGATTGTCAACGCCTAACCCTGCCGCTTCACAGCCGATAAGCCGAACGCTTTTGTCATTTATAAAATTATAAAACGCACCGATTGCGTTGCTTCCTCCGCCTACACAGGCAAGAACCGCATCAGGAAGTCTGCCTTCTTTTTCCATAAGTTGGGCTTTTATCTCACGGCTTATTATTGATTGAAAATCGCGTACTATCGTCGGAAACGGGTGCGGTCCCATTACTGAGCCGAGAACATAGTGAGTGTCATCAATTCTTGATACCCATTCACGAAATGTTTCATTGACCGCATCTTTAAGTGTACGTGTACCGCTCGTTACCGGGTGAACTTTTGCGCCGAGAAGCTCCATACGGTAAACATTCAGTGCCTGACGCTGACAGTCAACTTCTCCCATATATATTTCACATTCCATACCCATAAGAGCAGCCACAGTTGCAGTCGCAACGCCGTGCTGACCCGCTCCTGTCTCTGCAATCAATCGGGTTTTTCCCATCTTCTTTGCAAGAAGTGCCTGACCGAGTGCATTATTTATTTTATGAGAACCGGTATGGTTAAGATCCTCACGTTTTAAGTATATTTTGGCTCCGCCTAAATCTTTTGTCATCTTCTCGGCATAATACAAAAGCGACGGTCTGCCTGTATACTCATTAAAAAGAGCTGAAAGTTCTTTGTTGAATTGTTCGTCATTTTTATAGAAATTATATTCTTTTTCAAGATCGATTACAGCGTTCATAAGCGTTTCAGGAATATACTGTCCGCCGTGTATACCGAATCTTCCCTTTGACATTTCATTCACTCCTAACAATTTTTATAAGCTCACATATTTTTTTCTTGTCTTTAACTCCGTTTGTTTCCGCACCGCTGCTCACGTCAAGACAATATGCGCCGCGACCGAGTGCATCGGATATATTTCCCGTGTTAAGCCCTCCCGCAAGAAAAAACGGCTTTTTCAGCGGCGGAATAATACTCCAGTCAAAGGTTTCTCCCGTACCGCCGTAAATTCCTTTTACAAACGTATCAAGCAAAAGGTAATCCGTGCATAGCTTGTCAGCCTCAAGAATATCGCTTGTGTTCCTTACTCTTACCGAACGAATTATCGGAACAGACGTCTTTTTTCGCACATTGTCTATATAATCCTCATCTTCATCACCGTGAAGCTGTATAAGATCCGTTATTCCCGCATTTGCAAGCTCTGTCACAAGCCCTATGTCATTATTCAGAAATACTCCCACTGTTTTTATGCCGTCGCTGAGAGCCGCTTTTAAATTTTCCGCCTGTTTCGGCGTCACGGTACGTTTCCGTCCTTCGGCAAATACAAAGCCGATATAATCGGGCTTGTATTCGTTTACGGCATATATATCTTCAATGCGTTTTAAACCGCATATCTTAATTTTTGTCATACAGATTCGCCTTTCAGTCTTGCAAGCATTTTTTTCTTGTCCGAAGAACGCATTAACGTTTCACCTATAAGAACCGCATTTACATTCGCCTGACGAAGAGTGTTAATATCGTCGGGTGTTTTTATTCCGCTTTCGGCAACAAACGTTATGTTCTGCGGTACAAGTCCCCTAAGCCTTACGCAGTTGTTTATATCAACCGTAAAATCTTTGAGATTTCTGTTATTTACCCCGATAAGTCTTGCGCCCGCATCAAGCGCGGATTTTACCTCTTCCCCGTCGTGAGCCTCAACAAGTGCGGATAAGCCGAGCGTATCACATATTTTTATATACTCTGAAATTGTTTTGGTATCAAGTATCGAGCAAATGAGCAGAACCGCCGAAGCACCGATTGTACGAGCCTGATATATCATATATTCGTCAACCGTAAAGTCTTTGCGGATTATCGGAAGATTTATATTTTTTTCTATTTCATATACATATTTGTTGTCGCCCATAAAATATTCGGGCTCAGTCAAGACAGAAACAGCGTTTGCTCCTGCGTCCTGATATTCTTTTGCAATTTGCACATAAGGAAAATCTTTTGCGATAAGTCCTTTTGACGGAGATGCTCTTTTTACTTCGCAAATAAACTTTATATCGTCACCCCTAAGCGCCTTTTCAAACTCAAAATTTTTCTTTGGCATATTAAGGGCTTTTTGTTTCATTTCTTCGGGCGATATTATCTTTTTTTCTTTTTCCACACGATGTTTTGCCGACTCCGACAGTTTATCAAGGATCATTTGTTTCATTCCTTTATAAGTTTTTTAAAAGCAGTTGCAAGGAGTTACTTTTAATTTGCAAATTCATTTGTCGCATTTACAAATTCGTCTAACTTTGCCTTAGCTTTGCCGCTGTCTATAACCTCTTCGGCAAGCCTTATACCGTCTGAAACAGATGATGCCTTATCTGCAAGATAAAGGCTCATACCGGAATTGAGTAAAACTATATCCCGTTTTGCACCCTTTTTTCCGTTGAGAATATCAATTGTTATTTTTGCATTGTCCTCCGGTGTACCGCCTATAATATCTTCCGTACTCGCTTTCTTCAGACCGTAGTCCTCTGCATTTAACGTATATGTTTTAAACTCACCGTTATTTATCTCACATACAAGATTAGGACCGGTAGTTGTCATTTCGTCCAAAGAGGACGCTCCGCACACGGCGGCACCTCTTTTAACGCCTAAGTTATTCAGTACCTTTGCAAGCGGCTCGACAAGGCTGTCACTGTATACTCCCATAAGCTCATATTCGGCAGAGGCCGGATTCGTAAGCGGCCCGAGAACATTGAACACCGACCTTACGCCGGTTTCACGTCTTGCAGGCGCGGCAAAACGCATAGACTGATGATAAACCGGTGCAAACATAAAGCAGATATGTGCTTTTTGAAGAACGATTTCATTTTGTTCGGGTGTAAGCGTGATGTTCGCGCCGAATTTTTCAAGTATGTCGGCGGCGCCGCTTTTGCTTGAAACACTGCGGTTACCATGCTTAGCAACCGGTACTCCCGCGCCGGCAATAACAAATGCCGATGTTGTAGAAATATTAAATGTACCTGCCTTATCGCCGCCCGTACCCACTATTTCAAATACATCAAGTCCTTTGGTATCGAGCTTTATTCCTTTTTCCCGCATTACCTCGGCACAGGCCGTGATTTCATCAATCGTTTCGCCCTTTATGCTGAGAGCCGTAATAAACGCGGCAATCTGCGAATCGGTTGCCTTGCCGCCCATAATCTCTCCCATAACCGTTTTTGTAGTTTCAAAGTCCAAGTCTTTTCCGTCAATAAGTATCGCAATAGCTTCTTTAATCATTAGAATCCATCCTTTCAAAATATTAAAATAAATTCATCTGCCGAGTTCACGGGTCATCACATATTCAGGAAGTTTTCCATTATAGTTTTCCCCATCGGCGTCATAATTGATTCGGGGTGAAACTGTAAACCGTAAAGACAGCTTTTTTTGTGCTTTACCGCCATAATTTCGCCTATATTATCCTTTGCTATTATATCAAAACAATCGGGAATTGTTTCCGCATCGGCTATCAGGGAATGATAACGGGCAGCATCAAGTTCGGTATCAAGTCCTTTAAAAATAGGTGAGGTGTTGTCTATGTTTATCCTGTCCTGCTTACCGTGCATAAGCTGCTTTGCGTGTATTATCTTTCCTCCGTAAGCCTCACAAATTGCCTGATGTCCCAAACAAACGCCGAGTATGGGAAGTTCCCCCCGCATTTTTAATGCGAGTTCCTCGCATATACCCGCATCTTTCGGGTAACACGGTCCGGGAGAAAGAATTATGTGTGACGGGTCCAGCTTTCTTATTTCGTCAACCGTCATTTCATCGTTGCGAATAACCTTTATGTCGGGATTTATGGAACCGGCAAGCTGAACCAGATTATAAGAAAAACTGTCATAGTTATCTACAAGCAAAATCATATTTTTCACCTCCCACATCAATCTATTTCTGCACTTGACTGTACCGCATTCATTACAGCAAGAGCCTTGTTGTATGATTCGGCATATTCCGTTTCGGGTATGCTATCGGCAACTATACCGCCGCCCGCCTGAACATAAACTTTCCCGTTCTTTTTGACTGCCATTCGTATGGCAATACAGGTATCGAGATTGCCCGAAAAGTCCATATAACCGAGCGCCCCTCCGTAAATTCCTCTTGGGCATTTTTCAAGCTCTTCAATAATCTCACACGCCCTTATTTTTGGCGCACCTGAAAGGGTGCCTGCCGGCAGTACACATTCAACGGCATCAAGCCCGTCCTTATCATCTCGTATATTTCCCTCGACCTGTGAGCATATATGCATTATTTTGGAATAACGGTGTATCATTTTATATTTTGTAACTTCAACCGAACCAAATTTTGATATTCTGCCAAGATCGTTCCTTCCGAGATCCACAAGCATATTGTGTTCGGAAAGCTCTTTTTCGTCCGCAAGAAGTCCTTGTTCCAACTCGGAATCCTCTTTTTTGTCTTTACCTCTCGGACGTGAACCCGCAACGGGGAATGTATACAATCTTCCGTTTCTTAGGCTTACAAGGGTTTCGGGAGATGTACTCATAATATCCTGACCATCAATACTTATATAGACCATATACGGTGACGGGTTTGTGGTACGCAATACACGGTAGGCATTTATAAGGCTGCCCTCAAAATCCGCCTCAAAACGCCTTGAAATAACAGCCTGAAAAATATCTCCGTCACGGATATATTCCTTTGTTCTTTCAACGACATTACAGTATTCTTCCTTTGTAAAGTTACACACAAAATCTGAATATTTAGGCTTTTCGGTTTGCGGAAGAGGTTCCTCGGAATTTATAAGCCTTGTGGTATCATCTATAATTTTTTCCGCAGCTTTATAATTTTTTTCGAGATCATCGGTTTGAATATTTACCGTTATATTTATTTTTTGTTTAAGATGGTCATAAGCTATAACCTTTTCAAACAGCATAAGCTCAGCATCATTAAATTCACCGGTGCTGATCTTCAGTTTCGGTTCCGCATATCCTATCATAGAATAAGAAAAATATCCGACAAAGCCGCCCGTAAACGGTGAAGAATCGGAAGTTTTGGGCGCTTTGTAGTTTTTCAAAATATCACGCACTACATCAAACGGTCTTGCGGTATTTATAACCTCTATTTTGCCGTTTTTTTCTATTGTTACTTTTTTATCCCGACAGGTAATATGCATTACGGGATCAAAGCCGAGAAATGAATAACGTCCCCATTTCGTGCCGTTTTCAACACTTTCAAGAAGAAAATAACGTTTACTTATTCCCGAAATCCTTCTAAGAAGTGTTATGGGTGTTACAACATCAGCATAAAATTCCTTTGACAAAGGTATGGTGTTGTACTTTTTCGACATTGATTTCACAGTTTCAAAATCCGGTTTTAACATACTTTCGTGCCTCCAAATCAATGGTAATACGGCGGCTGCGCAAAATTCACCTGACAGAATACAAAAATAAAACTGATTAAAAAAGGCTTTTGTCCCCGTTAAAAGGGACAAAAGCCTTGACAACTTCTGCGATACCACCCAAATTGATGAAATAAATCATCCGCTCATTATTATGTACTGCATACATACTCAATTGATAACGGTTAGAGCTACCGTCGGCCATTACTTTCGCAAATTGCGATTTCCTGCCGCCCTTACGGGGCCATTCGATATAAGCTGAACTACCGTCATCGCACCAACCGACGGCTCTCTTAAGCATCACTTATATTTACTATTCCCGTTCAACGGTTTAACATAATTGATATGTTAATTATAAGACCGTATTTTTTATTTGTCAATATCAAAATTAAAAAAATTATATAAAAATTATATAAATTAAAATTTATTTTTTCCTTAAAAATCTCTTTAGTTTACGGCAGAAGTATTCTTTTCACGAAGATAGGTCGATTCCAAATCAGCAAGGTGCAGTTTAACAGCAATCGGATATTTTTCGTATGCACGGCTTATGGAAAAGCTGCCGCCTTTTGCCGCCTCATCAAATCCGCCCATGTGCCAGCGTATGGCAATGGCTTCAGATGTTTTCAGGCGCATAAAGCGTTCAATAAGGAACACCGATTTTTCTCCGTGACCGTAAGGGAAACGATCGTCTACCGCATAAAAGGGTTTTTTCTCCCACACGCCTGTTTCGTCGTTTTTGACATTGCGCTGCGATATTTTGTAAAACTGCGCCTTACACAAATCGTGGAGCAGAGAGCATATTGTAAAGCTCTCAAGACTGTCCTTTCCGGATTCAAAATGTTTTTCCATCATTGTATAATAAACGCTCAGGCTGTGCATTACAAGCCCTTGCTCACACGCACAATGAAATTTTGAACTTGCGGGTGTTGTGAAAAAGTCTGTGGTTTTAAGCCATTCAAGAAGTTCAGCCGCACCATCGCGTTTTATGTTTTCAGTGTATATTTTTATAAATTCGTCTTTGTAGTCCATAGCTTTTCCTCTTCATTTGATTATTTCAAAGCCTCGTCATAACAAGCGCGTTCACCGCCTATAAATTTCGGTCTTGTACGCGCGCCGGTAACGTGTGCTTCGCCTATTTGTTTTGTTTTAAAATTAAGCGGTACAGCAACCTCGCGAAGGTGCATACCTATCAATACTCCGCCTATGTCTATACCGGCGTCGGCGACGATATGTTCAACAGCAACAGGGTCATTTAGCGTATTGTAGGTTATTGTGGAAAATGAACCGCCCGCCTTGGTACGGGGAACAGCATTTACAATTTCTCTGTTCTGAGACAAAGCTGCCTCCCTTTCAACAATAATGGCACGGTTCAAGTGTTCGCAGCACTGTGAGGCAAGATATATGCCGCGCTGCTGCAGTTCGGGATAAATCCCGTCAAAAATTGCCTGTGCAATATCCATACTTGATGCGGTTCCGAAAGCCTCTCCCTTTACTGCACTTGACGAACACCCAACAACAAAAATATCTCCCTGTTTCAGTCCGGCACTCTGAAGAACCTCCAAAATAACATTGTTTGCCTGTTTTGTAATTTCTTCATACATAAAAACATCTCCAATATAAAATACGTTTAGGCACCTCATACGAGATGCCTAAATAATATTTATTATTTACAGTTATTCTGCCGTTTCTTCCTCGGCGTTATCGTTTAAAACAGCCTTCATTGAAAGACTTATGCGCTTGTTTTCAAAATCAACAGCGGTAATTTTAACTTTTACTTTCTGACCTATCGAAAGTACATCTTCGGGCTTTTCTACACGCTCGTTTGATATTTGCGAAACATGGATAAGACCGTCGATACCGGCGATTATCTTTGCAAATGCGCCGAACTGAGTAAGACCTACTATCTCTACTTCACATTCGGTGCCGACAGGATAATTGTTTTTAAGGATCTCCCAAGGATTGTCTTCGTCCTTTTTGTATCCGAGAGAAATTTTACCCTTTTCTCTGTCAAGAGATTTTATGTAAACTTCAACAGTATCGCCTACGTTTACAACCTCGGACGGATGCTTTATCCTGCTCCATGAAAGCTCTGAAATGTGGATCATTCCGTCAATTCCGCCAATATCAACAAACGCACCGTAAGAGGTGAGCGACTTTACAACACCTGTATATTTCTTGCCGACCTCAGCAGATTCCCAAAATTCCTCCGCCTTTTTCTTGCGTTCATCATTAAGAACGGAACGAATAGATCCTACCGCACGCCTTCTTTGTCTTGTAACCTCGATAATACGGAAAGAAACTTCCTTTTTAAGAAGATTTTCAAGGTTTTCGCCTCTTGAGGCTGTTGCCTGCGATGCGGGTATAAACACTCTTATGCCGTTTGTAAGGGCAATTACGCCGCCCTTAACTACTTCGTTAACAACACCTTTTACTATCGTTTTTTCTTCTTCTGCTTTAACAATAGCGTCCCAACCCTTTTGGGAATCAAAACGTTTCTTGGAAAGAAGAACTGTGCCCTCTTGGTCGTTAGTTTTCATAATTACAAGATCAAGCTCGTCCCCAACGCTTACAAGATCTTCGGGTTTTGCAGTCGGATCATTTGAAAGCTCGTCAAGGGGAATTATCCCTGTTTGTTTTCTGCCTACATCAACCTGTACCTCTGTTGGGGTAACACCAACAACAACGCCGTGTACCCTGCCGTCTGTATTATAATTTTTGAAAGACTCTTCAAGGAGCGCTTCAAATTCGCTAGGCTCAGTTTTGTTTTCTTCAGTATTGTTTTTAATTTCTTCTGTCATGGTAACAAGTACCTCCTTTATTATGCTTGCCGGAGTCGATGCTCCGGCGGTAATACCTATCCGATTGGCTTTTTGCACCGCAACAAGCGGCAATTCCTTAGCCGATTCTATAAGATAAGTCTCACGGCACTTATCTTTGCATATTTTAAACAGCTTGTTTGTGTTTGAACTGTGTTTTCCGCCGATTACAAGCATAAGATCCGACTTTGAGGCAAGAAGCCCCGCCTCGGATTGTCGATCGGATGTGGCACTACATATTGTATCAAATATTTTAGCATTTGTACATACTTTTTGCAATATTTTTAAAGTTTTTTTCCACTCCGCAACGTCAAAGGTTGTTTGGGCGACAACACACACTCGTTCGTTTTTTATATGAGGAAATTTTTCTATAATTTCGTTCAACTCGGAACAATCCGTATAAGTATGGTACTCGGAAACGCAGTGACCGACGATGCCGCGTACCTCCGGATGATCCTTGTCCCCCGCTATAAGAATTATTTCGCCGAGCGAGGAATGTTCGGCAACTATTTTATGGATTTTCATTACAAAAGGACACGTTGCGTTACGAAAGTCTATTTTAAGCTCATCTATCCTGTCGGTAATATTTTTCGGTACTCCGTGCGAACGAATGACCAATGTTTCTCCGTTTTTTACATCGTCCGGCGAATCTGCGATCCTTACTCCTTTTGATGCAAGCTCCTCAACCATATTCCCGTTATGGATTATGGGACCGAGCGTATAGACTTTTTTCCCCTCGTCAAGCAATTTTTCAACAATATTTACGGCACGCCTTACGCCAAAACAAAAGCCTGCCGATTTTGCAACAGTTACAGTCACTCGTTCGCCTCCAATTGAGCAGTTATTTGCTCCTTTATTGTTTTTGAAAATTTCCTTGCCGCCTTTAATGAGGTATCTTTCGGAGGGTAAAGAAGTTCTCCAAAAGTTACTGTAATTTTTGAAAACGGCTTTATTTTTCCCTTGGAATATATTGATACCGGCAGGACGGGAACACTGTTTTTTACTGCGAGCAGCGCACTGCCCGCTTTTGGTTCAAAGCTGCCATCACGAACTATTTTACCCTGCGGAAAAATACCTATTATCCTGCCGAGTGAAAGCAGAGAATTTGCCTTGTTGACCGACTTTATATCGGAGCTGCTGCGTTTTACGGGAAATACTCCGCACAATTTCATAAACAGGCGCACCAAAAATCCTTTATCGGTAAAAAATTCTGATTTTGCCATAAAAAAGATTTTTCGCCGTACACCTAATGCAATTGCGGGCGGGTCAAAAAGACTTATATGGTTCGCACATATTATCACCGCGCCTTTTTTAGGAATATTTTTCCTGCCGATATAGGTTATCCTGTAAAACGGTCTGATAAAAATAAGCGCCAGAAATCTAAAAATATAATAAATTATTTTAGATCATTCTCCCTTAACTCTTTTATCTTGGACATTATTTTTAAGGCAGCGCTGCGGTATTCCTTTTCTCCGCCGTCTTTAAATCCAAGTTCTGCGGGTGTAATGGGCTTGCCCCATGATATTGTCACTTTTTGGAACATCTTTATTTTTTTGTTTTTTGGTGTAATACATACGGGGATCACGGGTACGTTCATTTGGCACGATATTATTGCGGCGCCTGATTTAGGTCTTAAAAATTCACCTGTTTTTGATCTTGTACCCTCAATAAATATTCCCAGAAGTTTCCCTTCGGATACCATAGTTTCCGCCGCTTTGATTGCGCTTCCGTCATTTGCTCCCCTTTTGACAGGAAATGCTCCGAGAGTACGAATCAGCTTTGACAAAAATTTATTTTTGAAAAGCTCGGACTTTGCCATATAGAAAATCTGACGTTTTTGGGTCAAAGCAAGCAAAACGGGGTCGAAGTTTGACAAGTGGTTGGAGCAAACTACAAAAGCCCCGTCATCGGGTATATTTTTTTTCCCGTTTACCTTATAAAAAAACAGCAGCTTAAAAACCGGTATCAACACTATTCTGCCGACTACATAAAGGGGGTTACGTTTCATACGATATTCTCCTTTATCACTGTTATTATTTTTTCCGCCGTCTGATCAAGTGTCAGATTTGACGTATCAATTACAACCGCGTTTTCTGCCGCCTTGAGAGGCGCTGTTTCACGGTGCGAATCGTTATAGTCACGTTTAACTATATCTTCAAGAACAGTGTCGTAATCTGCGTATTCTCCCTTTTCTTTGAGTTGGAGTACCCGTCTTTTTGCCCGTACCTCGGGAGAAGCGGTAAGGAATATTTTAACTTGGGCGTTCGGCAGCACCACCGTACCTATATCTCTTCCGTCCATTATTACATTTTCGGTCTTTGAAAAATTACGCTGAAGATCAAGCAAAAAGTCACGGACTTGCGGTATTTGAGAAACAAGCGAAGCTGTCATGGACGCCTTTTCGGTACGAATGTCATCGCTTACGTCCGTATCATTCAAAAGAACGTGTTGTTCACCGTTAAAAAATACAATGCTTATATCCGTTTTCGGCAATATTGAAACAACCTTGGGAGCGTCGGAAGGATCTATTCCGTTTTTTATACAGGCAAGACCGACCGCACGATATAACGCGCCCGTATCAACATAGATAAAACCAAGCTCTAAAGCCGCCCTGCGGGCAATCGTACTTTTTCCCGCACCGGCAGGTCCGTCTATGGCAACCGCTATCATAAATAATTTCCCCCGTTATGTAATTATATTCATAAAATTTATAAATTCGGAGCATTAATCGGTTTTTTCTTCAGAAACAGCACGCCCGATGTCTGTACGGTAATGCGCACCGTCAAAGGAGATACTTTTTACAGCCGAATACGCCTTGTCGAGGGCTTCGTCAAGTGTTTTTGCCGTTGCAGAAATGCCGAGGACACGTCCGCCGTTTGTATAAAATTTGCCGTTTTCAAATTTAGTTCCGGCATGGTAAACCGTTGCGCCGTCCGTTTGACCGTTTTCGTCAAGACCGGAAATTTCAATACCCTTTTTGTAGGAAAGCGGGTAACCGCCCGATGCCATAACAACACAAGCCGCCGCTTCGTTGCTCCATTCAATATCAAGATGTGAAAGTCTTTCGTCTATTACCGCTTCTATTATATCGACAAGATCTGTTTTCAGTCTTGGCAGCACAACCTGTGCCTCCGGATCTCCGAAACGTGCGTTATATTCGATGACTTTGGGACCGTCCGGCGTAATCATAAGTCCAAAATAAAGACAACCCTTAAATTTGCGGTTTTCGCTGTTCATTGCCGCAACGGTAGGCTCAAAAATAGTTTTGCGGCATATTTCCGCAATTTCATCGGTATAATAAGGGTTTGGACTTATAGTACCCATACCGCCGGTATTAAGCCCCTCGTCGTTGTCATACGCTCTTTTATGATCCATTGAGGACACCATTGGTTTGAGCGATATGCCGTCGGTAAAAGCAAGAACCGAAACTTCGGGACCGGTAAGAAATTCTTCCACAACAACGTTATTGCCGGAATCCCCGAATTTTTTGTCCTGCATAATTTCTTTTACAGCCGCCTGTGCCTCGTCACGGTTTTCGGCTATAATAACGCCTTTGCCCAAAGCAAGTCCGTCCGCCTTTATGACAACGGGGTATTTGTTTTTGGAATCTATATATGACATAACCTTTTTCGGGTCGTCAAACACCTCATAGTCAGCCGTGGGAATATTGTATTTTTTCATAAGGTTTTTTGAAAATACCTTACTGCTTTCAATTGTTGCCGCATTAGCGTGGGGACCAAATGCGCGAATACCGGCATCTTCAAGTGCGTCTGTCATACCGTCGGCAAGGGGATCGTCGGGAGCTACAAAAACAAGGTCTATTCCGTTCTCCTTTGAGAATGTAACGATTTTTTCCTTATCCATTGCGCTTATGTCAACACATTCAGCGTCCTTGGATATTCCTCCGTTTCCGGGAGCAGCATATATTTTCTCGACACGGGGACTTTCTTTCAGCTTGCGGATTATTGCGTGTTCACGTCCCCCGCCGCCTACTACAAGAATTTTCATTTTTGCTTCCTCCTAAATCAATGATGGAAAAGACGAATACCTGTAAACGCCATTGCAATGTTGTATTTATTGCAGGTATCAATAACATTGTCGTCACGAATTGAGCCGCCCGGCTGTGCGATATATTGCACACCGCTGCGCTTTGCACGCTCTATGTTGTCACCGAACGGGAAGAAAGCGTCTGAACCGAGTGATACTCCGTTAAAGCCTGCAAGCCACTCTTTCTTTTCCTCTTTTGTGAGCGGTTCGGGCTTTCTTGTAAAGAACTGCTCCCAAACGCCGTCGGCAAGAACATCTTCATAGTCATCAGAAATATAAACATCAATGGTATTGTCACGGTCAGGACGGCGAATGTCATCTTTAAACGGAAGTGCAAGTACCTTTGGACACTGGCGCAGATACCATATATCGGCTTTGTTTCCGGCAAGACGTGTACAGTGTATTCTTGACTGCTGACCTGCACCGACGCCTATTGCCTGTCCGTCCTTAGCATAGCAAACGGAATTTGACTGGGTATATTTAAGAGTTATGAGCGAAATTACAAGGTCACGTTTTGCCTCTTCTGTAAGCTCTTTATTGTTCGTCACAATATTTTTGAGCATATCGGCGTCTATTTTAAGATTATTTCTTCCCTGTTCAAAGGTTATGCCGTAAACCTGCTTACGCTCAATTTTCGCAGGAACATAATCGGTATCTATTTTTATGATGTTGTATGTACCTTTTCTCTTTGATTTTAAAATTTCAAGAGCCTCGTCCGTATAATCGGGAGCGATTATGCCGTCGGAAACTTCTCTTTTTAAGAGCAGAGCCGTCTGTTTGTCGCAGGTATCGGAAAGAGCCGCCCAATCGCCGTAGGACGACATTCTGTCAGCGCCCCTTGCCCTTGCGTATGCGCTCGCAATCGGTGAAAGCTCTAAATCGTCAACAAAATAAATTTTTTTGAGCGTATCGGAAAGTTCTGTCGCAACTGCCGCTCCTGCCGGGCTGACATGCTTAAACGAAGCCGCTGCCGGAAGCCCTGTTGCCGCTTTCAGCTCATTTACAAGCTGCCAGCCGTTAAAGGCATCAAGAAAATTTATATATCCGGGCTTTCCGTTAAGCACTGTTACGGGAAGCTCCGTTCCGTCAGCCATATATATTCTTGACGGTTTTTGATTAGGATTGCATCCGTATTTCAATTCTATCTCATTCATTGTGGATTCTCCTTTGATATATCTTTTTATACGCAAAATTATTTGTTCTTATTTATTATCCTATCCTCAAATTCGCCGGTTTCAAGGTTTATGAACCTTGTGTACAGCGATACCTTATTGTCCGCATTAAGAGCGTCCCAGACATTGTTTGTAAAGGTATCTATATCGCCCTCGATATTTACGGATACGGGTTCACCCTCAAATGATGGAATAGGATCACCGTCACACCTGTATGTATGGATAAAATGACCTTCTCCGTCAACAGGCTGTGAATATTCATAAAAATAACGCAATACGGAATTTTCTCTTCCCTCATTGCTTTTCAGTATTGACAGCTTGTAAGAAAAGCTGCCATCGGAAAGCTCAACAATACCCGATATTCTCGGAGTAAAGTTCGGCGCGTCAGGCTCAAAAGTGCGTGTACGCAGGGCATCTTCAAATGTTTTTCCCTCAAGGATAAAATCTTTTACGGTATCGGTCTGATCGCCATTTGTTACAATTGTACAGCCGTCAAGAGTACGCACAGGCGCATATATAATAAGCGACGGATCTACGAGCTTTGACGGGTCAAACGCCTCTGTTTTAAGATCCTTTCCCTCTGCCGTAAATATACGGTTGCGGCTGTTTTCGCTTCTGCCCATTATGAAATAGCCTATTACGGCGTTTTTTCCGTCACAGCTTTTTCCTATTATTATTCCCCTGCCGGGATATGTTGTGGAGGAGATCTCCTTTTTTAAATCTGTCATTTTTTTCTTACCTTTCAATTTTTTTAAGCCGTCTTATACGCCGGCGGCATTTTCCGCAGTTATATATACACAGTTATTCCTTACCTCCAGCCTATCGTCGCAAAAAAGCGAAACCGCTTGGGGCAGGATCTTCCATTCCGCTTGTTCCATAACTCTTTTTTGAAGTGTTTCGGGAGTATCGCCGTCAAGAACCTCGACAGCCTTTTGAAGTATAATGGGACCCCCGTCACAAACCTCGGTTACAAAATGGACGGTTGCACCTGTCAGTTTAACTCCTTTTTTTAGAGCTTCTTCGTGGACGCGAAGCCCGTAGTACCCTTTCCCGCAAAAAGACGGAATAAGGGCGGGGTGAACGTTCATCATTTTGTTAGGCAGAGCCTTAACAACTAACTCGTCAAGAATCGTCATAAATCCGGCATAGACAACAAGATCCGCTTTTTCCTCAGTAAGCGCCTTTAAAATATCCCTGCTGTATTCAACGGAATCGGGATATTCCCTGCGTGCAAGAACACGGGTTTTTATGTTGTGCTTTTTAGCTCTTTCAAGAGCATAAGCATCGGGCTTTGAGGATATAACGCAAGTTATTCTGCCGTTCTTTATTGAACCGTTTTCCTGTGCGTCGATAAGGGCCTGAAGATTCGTACCGCCTCCCGATACAAGAACCACAATATTTTTCATAATAAACTACTCCCAAATTAGAGGTTTTAGATTTTAATATTCAATTATAACGCCTTCATCGCCTTCAACCAGCTCGCCGAGAACATAAGCGCTTTCACCTGCCGAATTGATAACATCTAAGGCCTCGTCTACGTCGTTTCTGTCAACAACTACCGTCATACCGACGCCCATATTAAACGTGTTGAACATATCACGTTCGGGAATGTTGCCGGTTTTCGCAATAAGATCAAATATCGGAAGCACCTGAACGTCACTGCGCAAAATTTTTGCGGAAATACCTTTCGGAAGAGAACGGGGAATATTTTCGTAAAATCCTCCGCCTGTTATATGGGATATTGATTTGACCTTTACGGAGTCAATAAGCGACATTACCGCCTTTACATAAATCCTCGTCGGGGTCAACAGAGTTTCACCGAGAGTTGCGCCAAGTTCGTCATAGTATTTTGAAAGGTTTTCTTTATCAACGTCAAACACCTTTCTTATAAGTGAAAAACCGTTTGAGTGTACGCCGCTTGACTTAATGGCAATCATAACATCGCCCGACTTCTGAGTATCGGGGTTGAGAATTTTATCCTTATCAACAACACCTACCGAAAATCCCGCAAGATCGTACTCGTCCTCCGGCATAAGTCCCGGATGCTCTGCTGTTTCGCCGCCGATAAGCGCGCAGCCGCTCTGCACGCAGCCCTCCGCAACTCCGGAAACGATTTGAGCAACCTTTTCGGGATAATTTTTGCCTATGGCTATATAATCAAGAAAGAACTGCGGTTTTGCTCCGCAGCAAATTATATCGTTTACACACATTGCCACACAGTCGATACCTACCGTATCGTGTTTATCCATAAGAAACGCAATTTTAATTTTTGTTCCTACTCCGTCCGTACCCGAAACAAGGACAGGTTTTTTTATATTTTCGGTGTCTAATTCAAAAAGACCGCCGAAACCGCCAATCCCCGAAAGGACGCCTTTTACCATTGTTTTGGCAACGTGTTCTTTCATAAGTTCAACGGCTTTGTATCCTGCCGTAACGTCAACTCCCGCAGCTTTGTAGCTGTCACTGAAACTTTTCATTTTTTACCTCCGATAAACAGCGATTGCTGTAATTGTCATATTTTATTTTATTTTTTGGGAATATTTGTCCTCTCTTGATGTATCGGAAACGTCGAGCGGATAATTTCCCGTAAAACAAGCATCGCAAAAACCGATGTTACATTCTTTCACGATTTCTTTAAGACTGTCCGCCGAGAGGAAACCGAGTGAATCTGCTCCGATATATTTGCATATTTCTTCCGTACTTTTTTCGGAAGCAATCAGATTTTTTTTCGGAGTGGAATCACTGTTAAGATAACACGGGTTTTTGAATGGCGGCGACGCTATAAGAATATGTACTTCTTTCGCTCCCGCCTTTTTTAAAAGCTCAACAATGTGCCTGCTTGTATTACCTTTCAAAATAGAGTCGTCGATAACGATTACCCTTTGGCCCTCTATATTGTATTTTAATGCGTTGAGCTTAATACGCATAAGATATTCATCGTTGTTTTTTCGGTTGTTAAAGGCTCTGCCTATATATTTGTTTTTTATAAGTCCGGTTGCGTATCTTATTCCCGATTCCATAGAATATCCTATTGCCGATTCTATACCGCAGTCGGGAACGCCGCATACTATGTCCGCGTCTATATGATGCTGACGGGCAAGAAGCCTTCCGGCGCGCTGACGCGCTTTTAACACCGATACCCCGTCAATTACGCTGTCGGGGCGTGAAAAATAAATGTACTCAAAAATACAAAGCGCCGTTTTGCCGACACGGTCATCGATATAGCTGTGGATACCGTCGTCGTCGATGACTATCATTTCTCCGGGTTTTACGTCCCGAATAAATTCACCTCCCATTGAATCAAAAACACATGATTCCGACGTTATCACATAGCTGCCGCCTATTTTACCCAAACATAACGGACGTATGCCCATAGGATCTCGAACGCCTATCAGTTTGCCCGGCGACATAAGCACAGCCGCATAGGCTCCCTTTATTTTGGACACGGCATTTTGCACAGCCTCTTCAATTGTCGTTGTTTCCGTTCTTGCGCGTGCAATAAGATAAGCGATAACCTCTGTATCACCGTTTGACTGAAAAATTGCCGCTCCTTGGTTCAAATCGTCACGAAGCTCCGGATAATTTGTAAGCGCACCGTTCATACAAAGCGCAAGCTGACCTTTTATGTACCTCATAACAAGAGGCGCCAAATTTCCGCGGTCAACATCTTCTCCCGAAGAATATTTTACATGACCGAGAGCTATCCTGCCGTTTCCGAGACGGGCAAGTTCGGATTCCGGCAGTGCTTCCGGAATCATTCCGTAATCCTTGTGATATACTATTTTTCCTTTGTTGTTTACGGCAATTCCGGCTCCAACCTGACCCCTGTGCTGAAGAGAATAGAGCGCAAGATATGTTTCCTCAACTATATTCAAATCGTCGTCATTTTTAAATATTCCGAAAACTCCACATTCATCATGTAATTCAGACATAAAAAAGCTCCTCTTACTGTATAAGTTCCCGTACTTTTTGGCGAATTGCCTTGTCTTTTTCGGCTACGCCCTCTTTCATTGCGATTTTCTCTGCTTCCAGCTTTTCAGCCAGTTTTTCGTCGGAAAGCGAAAGTATTTGAACCGCAAGTATTGCCGCATTGTCGGCTCCGTCAATCGCAACCGTGGCAACGGGTATCCCCTTAGGCATTTGAACTGTGGCAAGAAGTGCGTCAAGACCGTCCAGCGTTGACGACTTTATCGGAATACCTATTACGGGAACAGTGGTGTTAGCGGCAAGCACACCGCCCAAATGTGCGGCTTTTCCTGCTGCCGCGATAATTACACCAAAGCCGTTTTTACGGGCGTTTGCGGAAAACTCTTCGGCTTCCTTGGGCGTTCTGTGCGCCGACATAACATGCACCTCAAACGGCACCCCGTATTTATTCAGTGTTTTTATCGCTCCCGACACGATTGGAAAATCGCTGTCACTGCCCATAATAACCGCAACTTTTTTCTGTTCTGACATAATATTGCTCCTTTTCAAATATTAATAACGGGAAAAAACCCGATATGAACCGCATATATATTCCTGACTGCAAAACAGCCGAAATAAATTCGCATTTAAGGACTGTTTTCAACCCCCGCAAAACTTTTAAAAAATCCGACGGAAATTTTTATTCGTCCTGTAACATTTTATATTATATTCAAAAAAAAAGCAAGACCGATATTATCAAACATGGTCCTGCTTTTCAATGTATTTACGTTTTAGGCGTATTTTGACGCGGCAGCTGCCTTAAAATGTTCTGCGCATCGGCATAAGACTGTGACGACGGCTGCGGAACCGTATTTTTGATAGGGCTGACGGTAGAATTTTTTGGGGTTGAGGAATTATAGTTATCCAAATTTTCTTTAGGGGTTTTATCAATATCACCGTCAACTACAAGTTCCTTTAAAGAAGTCGCAAGGCTTGCCATAGACTGTATCTCGGACGGAATAATTATCTTAGTTGCTCTGCCGTCGGCAACCTTAGTAAATGTTTCCAAACTTTTCAGTGCTATTACCTTATCTGTGGGAGCCGCTTGGTTCAACATTTTAAGTGCATCGGCATACGCTCTTTGAACCGCAAGAATAGCCTCGGCTTCACCTTGAGCCTCACGAATTTTTGTTTCTCTTACTGCGTCTGCACGAAGTATTGCCGCCTCTTTGTGACCTTCAGCAACAAGTATTTGGCTGGTCTTTTCGCCTTCGGCGTCCAAAATTCTGGCACGGCGTTCACGCTCCGCTTTCATTTGCTTTTCCATTGCTACCTGAATCTCACGGGGCGGGAGGATATTTTTCAGCTCTACGCGCTTAACTTTAATTCCCCACGCATCAGTTGCTTCATCGAGTATTTCCCGTATTCTTCCGTTTATCTTGTCACGGGACGTAAGTGTGTTGTCAAGCTCAAGTTCACCTATTATATTACGCAGCGTTGTGGCACAAAGCGTTTCAATTGCAATAATAGGTCTTTCAACACCGTAAGTATAGAGCTTCGGATCGGTTATTTCATAATATACGACTGTATCAATCTGCATTGAAACGTTATCGCGGGTAATAACCGACTGCGGATCAAAGTCAACGACTTGCTCTTTCAGCGAAATTTTCCTTGATATTCTGTCCATAAACGGAATTTTGAAATGGATACCTTGGCGCCACGTTTTGTAATATACGCCGAAACGTTCTATAACATACGCATTTGCCTGAGGCACAATCTTTATATTTGCAGCAACAATAATGATTACCAAAAGCAAAACTACAATTAACGCTATCATTCCAAAAGACATAATAAATTACCTCCGTAATAAATTTTTCTAAAACCAAAAAGTCATTTCATTGTCGGTTGTTTTTGCTTGACGGGTTCGATTATGAGCTTTGCGCCCTCTATTTTTTTTACGAGAATATCCGTACCGAGCGGCAGAGCCGATTTGTTTTCGGTAACCGCCGACCAGTCTTCGTTTTCAACTTTAACTCTCATAATGCCCATATCGCCGTCAACGATTTTTACAACTTTTCCGATTTTTCCGATATTCATATCGGAATTTGTGGGAGTTGAGTCGAATTTCATCAGCTTTTTTGCAAGGGGTCGTGTCAACGCAATTGCAATCAGCGTTATTAAAAAGAAAACTATTATCTGTATGTTAAAATCGACCCCGCACAATTCGAGTACCAAGGCAACAAGCCCTCCTAAAGCCGCCCATATAGAAACCAACTGAAGCTGAGTAAGCCACTCAAAAAAGCAGGCGCAAACAATAACGGCAATCCATATCCAAATCATCATTTTTATCACCTCACATATAATATGCTTTATAATATCCTCCGCCCGCAAGAGCAGGCGGTTGTTTCTTGTTCAACGTTACTTACATTTCTGTCGTTATGGGTTTTAAAACACGGGCAAGTTCGGCTTATAACCGACAAATATTTTGCCGTGTGATTATTATAACCACAACAGTAACAAGTTTGCGGGCTTGCAAAAACTTATCAATTTTAATAAGTTTATTTCCCATTTTTTCCGATTTTGTGTTTCGGAAACGCCGTTGAACCTTCCACAACCGTCGTCGGAAACGGATTTACCGAAATTCAGCGGCTTACACATTCAGATTTATTTTTGAGGAAATATTGTTCGTCTTTCCCCCGATAAAAATTATTTTATCTTCCGCGTTTTCTTTTTTTACCCTCTTTGGAAGCGTTTATCATCCTGTCATATTTTTCAAATGATATTCCGTATTTTTTTTCGGCTTCGGTAAGTCCTGCCGATGTTTTTTTCTTAACATTTGATTTACGAGGATGTATAAGACATTTTTTGTCATAGCCGATTAAGTCCGTCCTGTGCGCTTTTACAAGCGCCTCGTGTACCAAATCGTAATTTTTGGGATTTTTATATTGTATAAGCGCTCTTTGCATTGCTTTTTCGTGAGGATTGCGGGCAACATATACCGGTTCCTCCGTTCTTGGGTCAATCCCCGTATAATACATACAGGTAGATATGGTTGACGGCGTAGGATAAAAATCCTGTACCTGTTCCGGCATATAACCTAAATCCCTTAAATATTCGGCAAGAGCCACCGCCTCCTTGAGAGTTGAACCGGGGTGTGACGACATAAGGTACGGAACCAAATATTGCGGCTTTCCGAGAGCTTTGTTGATTTGAGCATATTTTTGGCAAAATTTTTTATAAACGCCGTTTTGCGGTTTTCCCATATTTTTCAGTACGGCGTCCGATATATGTTCGGGGGCGACCTTCAACTGACCGCTTATGTGATATTTACACATTTCTTTCAGGAATGTATCGTCTTTGTCAGCCATTATATAATCAAACCTTATTCCCGAACGTATAAACACCTTTTTTACTCCGTCAAGGGAACGCAGTTTACGCAAAAGCTCCAGATAATCATTATGATCGACCGTAAGATTTGTGCACGGCTTTGGGAACAGACACTGTTTGTTTTTACAAACACCCTTTGAAAGCTGTTTTTTACATGACGGCAGGCGGAAATTTGCGGTAGGTCCCCCAACATCGTGTATGTATCCTTTAAATTCGGGATCGCCTATTATCTTTTTCGCCTCTTTAATTATAGATTCGTGACTTCTTGTTTGGATTATACGTCCCTGATGGAACGTCAGCGCACAAAAACTGCATCCGCCGAAACACCCTCTATTGCTTATCAGGCTGAATTTTACCTCTTTTATTGCGTCTACTCCGCCCAAGGCTTTGTAGGACGGATGATAATCACGCATATACGGTAAATCGTAAACAGCGTCCATTTCTTCACGGGTCAAAGGCTGTGACATAGGGTTTTGCACTATATAAGTGCCTCTGTCATACGGTTCAACGAGAACTTTTCCCGAAAACGGGTCGGTATTGGTATATTGTGTATAAAAGCTCCTTGCGTAATTCAGTTTATCCGCTTTCAGCTCGTCATAGGACGGAAGCATAATATACTCCGGAATATTGTCAAGCTCTTTTGTTTTATATACCGTTCCCTTTATAAAAGTTATTTCGTTGACCGGTATACCGCTGTTCAAAGCGTCCGCTATTTCAACCGTAGAATGTTCACCCATTCCGAATGACAAAATATCAGCCTGTGAGTCAAGAAGCACCGAGCGTTTTAAACAGTCGTCCCAATAGTCATAATGTGCCATACGCCTCAGGCTTGCCTCTATTCCGCCTATTATTACCGGTTTGTCCTTATATTTGCGGCGTATAAGATTACCGTAAACAACAGTTGCTCTGTCGGGACGTTTGCCCATTTCTCCGCCGGGGGTGAAAAAATCCTTTGAACGGTGTTTTTTGGATACGGAATAATGGTTGACCATAGAGTCCATATTTCCCGCCGAAACAAGGAACCCCAAACGTGGTTCCCCGAAAATATTTATGCTGTTTTCGTCTTTCCAATCGGGTTGGGATATTATTCCCACCCTGTAACCGTGCGATTCAAGTACACGGCTTATTATTGCGGGACCGAAAGACGGGTGGTCAACATAAGCATCGCCTATCACAAACGCAAAATCAACGCTGTCCCATCCCCTTTTTTCCATATCAGCCCGACATATTGGCAAAAAATCCGACAAAAAAATTCCCCCGTTTTTTTATTCTTTCAAAAGGACCGCCTTCCATTGAGGCTGTTTAAATCCTATAAGTATATTGTCGCCGTCAATTAAGAGCGGTCTTCTTACAAGCATTCCGTCGCTTGCAAGAAGCATAAGCTGTTCCTCCTCTGTCATAGTCGGCAGTTTATCCTTTAGATTCATTGATTTATACAGCATACCGCTTGTATTAAAAAATCTTTTCAGCGGCAGATTGCTTTTTTTGTACCATTCTTTAAGTTCATTGTATGTAGGATTATTTTCCTTTATGTGACGTTCCTCGTATTCTATATTATTTTCATCAAGCCAGTTTTTTGCATTCTTACAAGTAGTGCATTTAGGATAATTTATAAAAACCATTGTTTTGACCTTCCTGTTTATAATTGTAATTTCATAATCGTGTTGTTTTCTGTATTGCATCAATTTTTTCATATATCAGAATATGTTTTAGATGCTGCTATTTTGTATAAGAATCTGCGCTTAACATATTTAAGGTATAAATATGTATGCAGCTTATTACAAAATAAAAATACAACAAAACAACTCCGATATGATGGTTTTATTATAACATATCGGAGCAGTTATTAAAATATATAATTATTTACTTTTTTTCAAAAAAACTCGGATTAATCCGTACTTTTGCTTTATCCGCTCGATTTTTTCAATTATCGGCTCCGCACCAACATACAGGAACAGGGCAGTTGAAACGGCATGTACCGTATCCATCGGCAGCCCGTAAGCACAAACGCTAAGTATGCTTTCAATGTTTACATACGTCCCCGAAAGCATAAGCGTTGAAATATTCATTACGGCACCATACAAATAAGAACATATAAAACCGAATACGGTAATTATTATTTTATTTGGCGGCAGCAGACCTCGCTCAAACGCAAGTCCCGACAAAAGCCCGACAGCACCCATTGCCGTCATCTGCCACGGCGTCCAAGGTCCCTGACCGAAAAAAATATTTGAAATGAGCATCGTTGCGGAACCGACGAGAAAACCCGTTTCGCTGCCGAACGACGCTCCGAACATTATTACAAGTGCTGTTACCGGTTTAAACTGCGGGAGCATATACAGCAGCACCCTGCCTGCCGTACATATCGAACACATTGACGCGATAAGAACCAGTTCCCGTGCTTTCATACCGTACCTTTCAAATATAATATAAAAAGGCAATATACTTTCAAGCATTATAAGCAATGATATAAACAAGTATTTTGTGTTGTCAAAAAATAAAATCCCCGCCATAATAGTAAGAGGTACGGTAACCAGTATAAAAATCAACGATACGGCGGTATACTTAAAAGGTCTGTTTGATTTCATTATTTTTATCCGCCTGTTTCCCCTGCCAAATGCCGAAACAGCGGCAAGAAAAGAAAAAAGCATTAAAACATATCCGGACATTACGTTTTCGGACAGGTACGGTACATAGACTGCACCGAAAGCAGACAAGGCTGACACTACAAAAACGCATAGCGAAAAAAATGAAACAGTATATTTCAATAATTTGCTATGTTTTTTCGGGCTTTCTTCTTTATGTTCGGGCAAGGAAAAATCTACGTCCGTTTTACTGTTATCTTCGTCATCGTCAATTTCATAACATTCCGGTTCTATACAGAGTGCGTACAGCACATCGTTTTCGGTTACGGCTCCCTCTATTATCCCTTGGGACATATAGCGGCAAGGCGTGGTGTAAATTTTATTGCCGCAAAAGAATTTTTTTGGTGTGTCTTCGCTTATAATTTGACCGTTAAAGAAAAATGCACATCTGTCGGAATAATCCGCGCAAAACTCAATGTCGTGGCTCACCATTACAACTGCCTTTCCTTTATCCGTAAGCCTTTTTATTATCGCGGCAAACCGCTTTTTACAATATGCGTCAAGCCCCTTTGTAGGTTCGTCAAGGAGCAAAATTTCGGGGTCGAGCAAAAGAATTTTGGCAAGAGCCGCTTTTTGAAGTTCCCCTCCCGAAAGGTCACAGGGATTCCTGTTTCCGAGATTTTCCAAGCCGCACAAGTCCACTACACTTTTTATTCGTTTGTTTATTTCGTCGTCATCTGTTTTTGTACCGTCAAACATTTCGTATAGCTCATCATTGACAGTATCTCGTACAAATAAAACTTTCGGGTCTTGAGGCAGTACAGCTATCGAAGCACCTGTCCCCTTTTTTTGCGATGCACGGCTTTTCGTACATACTTCAATTTTTCCGCGGCAAGGCTTATTTACACCGGAAATCAATGAAAGCATTGTAGTTTTACCGGCTCCGTTTCCTCCGAGTACCGCCAACAGCTCTCCGCCGTAAGCCTTGAATGACAAACCTTTTATAATATTGTCTGTTCCATTATCGTATCCGAACCATACGTTTTTCAACTCAAGTAACATATCTTCTTTACGCACCGTCCGCTGCTCTTCCGGCAAGGGGCGCGGCACAATTTTTTCCGAATAATCCGCCAACCATTTTGCGGCGTCCGAAACGGACAACGGCGTTTTTGGATTTTTACTGTCCGCATACTCAAACACTCTTACGGGAGAAGGAATTGCGTAAAACATTTCGTTTTTATCTTCATATAACATTCTGCTTATATCCGACGGTGTACCGTCCGATATAATTTGTCCGTTCGACATAACCGCTATGCGGCTGCAAAGCGGATAAATATCGTCAAGATTGTGTGCGCTCATTATTACGGTCGTTCCAAGTTCACGGTTTATCCTGCCGAGTATGGAAACAAATTCGCTTGATGCTATCGGGTCAAGCATAGCGGTCGGCTCGTCAAGTATAAGGACCGACGGCTGCATTATCATAACCGAGGCAAGATTGACAATCTGCTTTTGCCCTCCCGAAAGCTCACATATATTCATATCAAACAATTTTTCGATACCGAAAAACAATGATATTTCGGCTGTGCGCCGCTGTATTGTCGGGCTGTCAATACCGAGGCTTTCAAGCCCGAACGAAAGCTCCCGCCAAACCTTATCTGTAACCGATTGTTCATCGGGAGATTGCATAACATAGCCTATTTTTTGTGTTTGTGTACGAAAATCAATATTTTCAAGCGACTCGCCCTCAAACAGTATACTGCCGCTGCGTTCGCCGTAAGGCTGAAGGCAGGTTTTAAGATGGCGCAGAAGTGTGCTTTTTCCGCATCCCGACATACCGCTTATTACTACAAATTCTCCACGCTCAATGTTTAACGAAACATTACGCAGAGTTTTTTCTTTTGTTTCCGGGTAGCTGAAATTCAAATTTTCAATATTATAGATTTCCATATTATGTTATTCCTCGCAATCGGTGGATATGCTTTAAGTAAAACAAGCGCCGCCTAAAAACATATAAAGGGTTCTTTAACGTACCATACTTTACCGTACCGAATCAACGGCAAAGGGAACCGTGCAAACCACAAAATAAATAACATAAAAAAATATGTAAGGACCGCCAAATTCCAAATTGCTTATATAAGGGAAGTAATCGAACGACAGAAAACCGACAGCCCCTCCAAAAATCATCAGTGAATCACATATAAGAATAAAAAGCAAAACAAAAAAATCCCGTTTTTCAAAACGGAACAAAGAAAAAGATGTTCTGTGAGGAAGTCCGTATCCTCTGCTTTTCATAGAGTCCGCCGTCTCTATTGAACTCTCTGCGGACCATCGAATCATAGACGAAAAAATAACTGCGGCATTTGAAATACGCCTTAAAGCGTTCCCGTCAGTAATGTCACGCCCTATACAGCGGCGTGCATTTCTCACCTGCTTAAAACGAAGTGAAAATCTCGGTATAAAACGAAGTATCATAGATATTAAAAGCCCTAAACGGGGTGCGGCTCTGCCGAACAGATATATTACACGGTCGGACGTCATAATTACCTGAAGGGACAGACACCACATTATGACAGCCGAAAGCATAAAAGCGGATACAGCACCGTACACGACAGATTCGGCGGTTAAAGGATTGCCGTCCGGAAGATAAGCAAGTACAGTTACACCTGCGTGGTTAAACAGCGGGTTTATGGCGGTTATAAGCAAAAATACCGGCAGCATATAAAAAAAGGCACTGCGAAACGCTTTTCTGCCGCAAACACGGTATGAATACAAAAGTGAAACACATACGGATATTAGCAAAAAAACAGGCTGCCGCACAAACACGGTAACAGCCGTCACCGAAAAAAAATAAACAAATTGTGTTACGGGATGATAACACGAAAATTTACTTTTCATTGACTGCCCTCCGCTGCGTTTTTGTTTCCGACATCTCTGCCAAGGTCGCAGGTATAGTGCCATTCTATTTTATCGCCGTTTTTTAGTTTTATCTCTGAACAGGAAACGCTTTTAAAGTTCCCGTTAACGCTGTACACCCAACCCGAAGCACTGCCGCAGTCAAATTGATACAGATTGTTTATACCCTCTATATACGCACTGTTATAAGCAGGCGTGATTGAAAATTCAAACGGAATCTTCATCTCGGCGCAAATTCTTTTTGTAACGTCAAACACGCTTTCGCCGTCACTGAAATCTATATTTGCATCTTGCATAATTATACCGTCGGACGGCTGTACGGATTTTTTGGATTTGGAAAGCATATCATTATTTAGGGCGTTTACGCAGGATATGGAAACGGTACATACAAAATCATTTTCCCGATTTGGCGCCGACGCGGAACTGTCCGCAGATGAAAATACCGAGCCTGTACTTTCCGTCGCAGATGTGTTGTTATCGTCGGACGGCAATGGTACACTTGACGGACTTTCATTTACCTTTTGAGGGGTACTGCCGATGCTTTCGGAGCTTGTGACGTGTGTTTCGATAACCTCCGAATTTTCACCGTTCTGTACTTGTGATACGTTTCCTACCCCACTGTTCGGTACAGACGATTCAAAGCTGTTTTGGACATCGGACGCTTTAACGGATACGGAAGATTTTTCAGATTCGGACGGCTTGCCGGATATATTTGCAGATTCATCACTGTCAGTTTTTACGGGACTTTCGGGCGGTTCGGACGGTTCCGACAAGTCCTTTCGGCTTTGACCGTCAGAGATGCTTAAACTTTTTTCCTGCACCGAACTCCCGTTTGTCACGGACGGGGGTTCGGCAAGGAAAAATGCCGAAGCAAGCGATACCAAAACGACAGCGGAAATTATAACGGCATTTTTGTATTTTTTCAGCCACTCGACCATTTTCCCCACCCTATCCCAAATTTTATTAAATCATTTCTTTGTTTTTCTCAACCGCACGGATTTTGATTTAACCATTATAATCATATAAACCGAGGCTGACAACATCATAACAGAAAATACTGCAACATAGGCAGTTTGTTGTGTGTCGCCTGTATTTACGATATTTTCTGTCACTCCAACAGAAGATGACGTCTGAACTGTTTTTTCGCTCGTTTCGGATACAACGGTAGTTTTCGGCGGTACCGACGATTCATTTTGAGCAAGGTCTTTTACACTTTCGGATTTGGAGCTTTGCGTGTTTCCTTTATCAAATGTAACGTCGCTCATATCATATAGTGAAGTATAACCGTTAGTTTGACGGTAAAGCGCCGTCACCGCAAGGTATCCTTGAACCGTAGACAATGTATTTGCTTCTCCTTTTGCCGTATGGGAAAAATATACATCGTCCGCAATAAAACCGCACAACCCGTCAAGAACCGTATTTCCGTCTTTAACAAATCGCATATCCGTATAAATATCAATATTAAGTGAAGTAAGGGCTATAATTGCCTGTGCCGTGCTTTCGGCATTTGACGTACCAAACGACGAAAACGAACCGTCATTGTTCTGAACCCCCGAAAGATATAACAGAGCTTTATCAACAGCCTGCTTTACCTTTTCTTCACTGCTGTAATAAGGCGCAAGCGCCTGTAATGCTATGCTTGTAACATCGGCGTCCGATTGGTCACCGAATATAGTCCAACCGCCGTCATCAAGCTGTGCGGACAATATTGAATTTATGTAATTTTCTTTTATCTGACCGCCGTTTTCTTCTTCGGCACAATAATTATGGCTGTCTATTGCAATAAGCGCATAAATAATGCCGTTTATTCCCTGTTTGCCGACATAATCGGCATCGTAAAGAGGTTCGACAAGGTTGTAACCGTCTATGTCCGTAGGGTCAACACCTACCGCAGTAAGAGCAAGAACCATTTTTGAATTGTCCGTCGATAGTGTACTGCTGAGCTTTGAACTTCCTACGCTGTTGACATATTTTTTGACGCTTCCTGCATATTCTTTCTTTACCTCTTCCGAAAGCAGGTTGTATCTTGAAAGCGTAATAATCTGCCATTCGTTCCCCACACTGCCCGTATTTGGATAAACCGTGTCAAATATATTTTTCATTTCGGATTCCGAACCGATTATATTTACGCTGTTGCCGTCAGCATCGGTATATTTTTTTTCGGCGTTTAAGAGCTTTTCGTAATTTGTGACCATATACTTCTGTTCGGAGGACAGAGCGTCATACGCTTTCCTGACAGCCTTTACCTTTTGTAAGTCGGTATCTTCATTGTCTAACGAATCTATTTGGCTTATGACGCTCTGTACATCGGTATCAATGGAAGGTGCCGGAGAATTTACCGATATTTTGTATACCGTTTCGGAAACGCCGTCCGGTACATAGCTCATCCACAATGAATTTGCAACTCCGACGTAAATAATATCACCGTCGTTAACGGGGATACTCTCACCGAACTTATAATCTTTTCCCTGCTCCGCCGGAGTATAATCATTTTTGTATATTTTTGTGCGAAACGCTTTATTCAGCGTTTGGGGATAAATGCTTATTTCAGACGTATCCTCCTCAAGCGAAAGCGTATATGTTGTGTTGCCGGCGGAAAAGTCCGGCGATAAAGTACCTCCGTGAATCGTCAATGACGAAAGCGAGGTATCCGTTCCCGACCAGTCATAGCCTAAATCCGCACCCCAATCGCAGCTATAACTAAAACAGATTTCATCTCCGTCCTCCAGCTTTCCGGAGCTTACGGTAAACGACGAAAGTGCATCATCTACTATCCAATCATCGAGCGACGCCATCCAACCGCCCATACTTCCCCCGTCAGACGCATCAAGACCATTGACCGAGCTTATGTATCCCGAATCAGCGCCCACACATTCGTATCCGTTTTTTTCTATTGCGCTTACAAGAATGTTAAAGGCGTTTGAGCTTTCGTCAATCGGGACTGATTCATCAATAAGAACACCATCCCAATCCGCACCGTCAGACACGGAAAAGGTGTCATTCCTGACAATTACCCTGACCTTTCCGCTGTTTTTTGCCGCCCATACCGACATAGGAAACATTGAAACCAGTATGCTCGCTCCCGCTGCCGCAGACATCAGCCTTAAGAATTTCTTCATTTTTTATTTTCCTCCGTTATTTTTGAGAAATCCTTTTTCATAGTTTTCCGCAATTTTCTGCTGCGTTCTCTTTTCAGTTTTGATTTTTGCTTTGACGAAATTTTTGGCGGCGTTTTAAGTCCTGCCGCCTCCAACGCTCTTGGCCATGCTCCCAGTTTTTGTTTGATAAAACATACGTCATCGGGAGAAAAGTCACTTCTTTTCGGAAGTGTTCCCAGTTCATTTGCTCTGCTTCTCAGCAGATTTAAGGCACGCTGTCTTTTTTCGTCGCTGTTCATAATCAAAACTCCAATTAAAAAGGCTTTCTCTGTATTTAACAAAGAAAGCACAACAGATTTTTGCAACCGGAACAATATAGAGGCACTCAAAGCGCATAACGATACAGACACGGCTGAAAATCGGTTGCACTTCTTCTTCGTCCAAGATTGCGTTACCGCAAAATGCGGGAGTATTCCGACTTGCGGCAACGCCGCTCACGGTAATGACGGTTGCTCCGGATTTTCACCGGATTCCCAATTACACGGGACAATATATCCGCCGCTGTACCGCGCAAGAACGGACACATCCCGTAACCGCATATTGCTTTAAATATAGTGAACTACACATTGTCTAAAATAAATGGACTTCCTGCTTCATCGACCTCGTAAACCTACTATCTCCACAGGCGTTAATTCGGATAGTCCCTGCCCTATAATCTACCCGTAAACTATATCAAATTTTCGTATTGATGTCAAGCAATTACATTATAACTTGAAGCAAAAGCATAGATGTAACACCCGGAATACCGAGAACCGCCGACACCGCAAGTGAAAGCCTGCTTACCGGTATGGAAACAGAAGTAAACGACGCACACACGTTGACTGCCGCAAGAGCAAGAAGCCCGCATAAAGATGACAGCAGAGCGCTGCGTACAGGATGCGGCGAACGCATTAATTTTTGTATGATAACCAAAACGGCAAACACGGCTGCGATTATTGCGATAAGTGTGGTGTCCATAATACTTATCCTCCGTTTTTGTTAATAATTATGCACACAGCAGTAATGTTATGAGTATATAATTTTTATAGAAAACGGAGGATACCTATTATTTTTCATACAAACTCGCATAACAGTTAACGGGTCGCATTTTTAATCCGACGCAACATCGGCATCGGATATTTTATAACACAAAATCATAAGGCTGTCGTTCAGATGTACATTTTCCACTATTATGTCATTATAAAGCAGCGAGAGGTCGTAATGGCTGAAGTTCCAGTAATTTTTTATTCCAAGATTATAAAGACGTTTTGCAATATCGGGAACCGCATTTTTTGGTACACAGAAAATTGCAACGTCAGTATGATTTTGTTGACAAAAGCTCTCCAAATCATCAAGGTCGGTCACCTGTATATTGCGTATTGAAGTTCCTATTTTGTTTTTGTCATTATCAAAAATTCCTATCAGCTTAAATCCTCTTTTTTCAAAGGACATATGTACCGCAACCGCCTTGCCCAGATTGCCCGCACCTATAAGCACTGCCCTGTACAAATGATTCAAACCGAGAATATGCCCTATCTCATTATACAGTCCCGGCACAGAATAGCCGTAGCCCTGCTGACCAAAACCGCCAAAGCAGTTCAAATCCTGTCTTATTTGAGATGCCGTTAATCTCATCTTTGCGGAAAGCTCTCTGGAGGAAATTCGGGTAATATCCTTATCCATAAGTTCACCGAGAAAGCGATAATACCGAGGTAATCTTTTGATTACCGGAGCAGAAATATTTCCATACTTGTGCATTCGCTCAATCACCCGTCTGTCATTGTTAATTTTTTGTCATTGTCATTTATAGTTTAACAGTTTTATTTTAAAATGTAAAGTGGTAATTTGACATTGATGTACACACAATCAAACGATTTTTGATGCGTAGGCGTTCACCCCGTCCGCGTATGAATACGCTGTCAATATTTTGCAGATTTTACCTCGATTTAAAAGTATATATTATTTCACAAAAATACAGTCTTGTATTTTTATTTATACCTGCTATAATTATATAAAAGCACAGTCTTTGTAAACATCTATGAATCGAGGTAATCATCATGAGAAAAAATCTGAAACTTACAGAGGGAATTTATCCGATGCCCGTATTGATGGTCGCTACCTATAACGAGGACGGAAGCGTTGATGTTATGAACGCAGCGTGGGGCACAATGCAAGAGCGCGGAACAGTTGCATTAAACCTGACGGAATCTCACAAGACAGTACAGAACATTAAAGCTAAGGGCGCTTTTACGGTCAGCATTGCCGATGCCGCACATGTGGCTGAAGCGGACTATTTCGGTATTGTTTCCGGTAATAAAGAACCTCACAAATTTGAAAAAAGCGGACTTACGGCGGAAAAATCATTACTGGTAGACGCACCTGTCATTTTGGAATTTCCGCTCTGCCTTGAGTGTGAATTTATTGAATATCAAGATAATGCTTACGGAGTAGGTGTGATTGGCAAGGTCGTGAATGTTACCGCTGATGAAAGCGTTATGATCGGCGATAAAGTTGATATGTCGCTGGTAAACGCCATCGCCTTTGATCCATATACGCACGGCTATTACAGAGTTGCCGAAAGAGTCGGTGAAGCGTTTAAAGACGGACTAAAGCTGAAATAACTACTCAAAACCGCTATTTTTATCCCGCAGAAATGCGGGATATTTTTTGTGTAACGAAAACCCTTAGCTATGAGTAGAAAATAAAAACCTCCGGCGTTATAATAAGTTTGGTCTGCCAACCAAAGTAAATATAACGAGGAGGTATCGTCATGAAAAGAGACGATATAAGCAGTTTAGCACATTCCAAGTGGAATTTCAAATATCATGTGATGTTTGCACCAAAGTACAGGAGAAAGGATATTGTGGAAAACTTAGAAAAAACATGGGAGAAATACTTAGAAAATTATATGAAGAAAAAGAAAGTTTAAATAATCAAGGCGGAAACTTATCCTGATCATATTAAATTAAAAATAAAATTTAAGTGAAATATAAGAACTAAATTTTAGTGTAAAGACTTGAATTTTTACTAAATTTGTTTTATAATTTATTGTATTAAGTTATATGGTGTGTTATTTGCAGAAAACAATAGACGAAATGAAAATTTCGTTATAACCATCTTTGAGCAAATGACTGCCAAATAAAATTTAAGGAGAGTTGACCATGAAGAAAACATTAGGAATGCTACTTTCACTCATGCTTGTCATTGTAACGATTGCTTTACCATTTAATAATGTGTCAGCAATGACAGATGATAGTTTAAGTGGAGTTGTTACGAGTGAATCAGAAAACAAGGACATTGCAGGAAATGCTGATATTGTTTTTATCATTGATTCTACAGGATCTATGGAAAATTACATTACATCAGTAAAAGAAAATCTTACGAACTTTGTTAATGCTTTAAATACGAAAGGTGTTTCACTCAATATGTCTGTATTGGAGTATCGTGATATTGAGGAAGATGGAACAAGTTCGACTATTTATCACGACATTGACGGTTCTAAGTGGACAAGCGACGTAAGCAAAATTGTAGAAGTATTTGATTCGATTAGCGTTGATGGTGGTGGCGATACTCCTGAAACTCCCATTGATGCTTTTGAAAAGATGTATGATTTTGAAAAAGAAAAGTTTAATTTTCCAAGAGAAGATTCAAGTAAATTTGTCTTTTTGCTTAGTGATGCAAATTACAAGGATTATGAAGACACAGAAGATAACAACAAAAATAATCATTACAGTATGAACGCTTGGACTGAAGAGTTCCGTAATCGTAATGTTAAAGTTACTGTAGTAAGTCAGAACCAATATGAAGATGAATATAATTATCTTTATACAATGACTGGTGGAAGATTTATCGATATAAACACAGAAAACTATTATGAGTTAATGCAAGAGTATTCTGAATGGATTTATGAAAATTCAATTGATTCAGATGGAGACGGATTGCCTGATGATTGGGAAATTAATGGTGTAGATACTAATCACGATGGAGTGATTGACCTCAATTTATCGGCTATTGGTGCCGATCCAAATGTTCCTGATATATTTATTGAAGCTGATTGGATGGAATATGAAGGGGACGATTTTAATTTCATGTGGATTCATGAGAAAAAGAATCAAAAGAATACCGCACCATCAGCATTAGCTTTAAAGAAAGTTTACGATCAGTTTAATAGCCATGGAATAAAAGTTCATATAGATGCCGGTCCGGATTCTATAATGAACTATGATACCGGAGAAACTTGGGGAGACCTTTCCGGTGCAAATGCGCTTACATATCAGGATTTTTTTGATATTGGCAGCGGTTATGAGCATTGGAATCGAACAGCAATGGACAACTTCACAAAAGCGAGATGGACCACATTTAGATATTGCTTGTTTGTAAATCGGTTTGATGACAAAGGGACATCAGGTATAGCGGAAAATAGTCCGGGGCAGTTTTTTATTGTTGCAAGTGGCTGCATAGGCGGTAGTGACTACGATACTGCTATTGCAGGAACGATTATGCATGAGTTAGGACATACACTTGGTTTATCCCATGGCGGTTTGTATTACGATTCTTCAACAAATAAAGTATTAAACGATAATAACACCAGAAAATACAATCATTTGAGTATAATGAACTATGACTATCAGTTTAGCGGATTAAAAACCGTATTAGGAGATTATATAATCAACTATCAAGATTTTAGACTTCCCGAGATTGACGAATATCATGTTGACGAATCTTGTGGTATTGATCCGGAAGGTGTTACGGAGGGAAAGGGCCTAACAATTAGAGTCCCTGTAAAAGGTAAATTTTTGTTTTTGGATTTTGTTGAAAAAAAAGATGTAGATATTGCAAGACAACCTATTGACTTTAATAGAAATGGAATTGAAGAAAAAGATATACAATGCCATTTGGACAGAGAATCTGATGATAAAACGCAAAAGTTAGGAATTTTACATGAGACACTAAACGAATGGAACAATCTGAAATTTGTAGGCAGTCTAATTGGTGGATATGGTGATGAAATTAATGTTAATGATATAACCACCCTTATTACAAAACCTGATCTTGATCATGAACTGGACGAATTATCTATTGATGATGCTTTTGAACAAGGTTTACTTGGAGATCCTGGTGAGTGCCGGTTCAATGATACAGCTTCCAAGACTATATTTAGTGAGCAAAAAAATCAAAAACTAATATTAAATATTTCCAATCTATATCCGGAAAAAACGAACATTAAGTTGAATGTAAGTTCCGATGTCCTTTCCAATGAATACACTGCTGAAATTGATGTAAGTGAGGATGGAGCAACAGTCGAGATTCCTGTTAGGGATAATCTTGCTATTGGTAGTTACGATGTGACATATTCAATGACACTCGAAAATGGAAAAATCGTTACTGAAACGGGAATTATCAGTGTTGTTGCTCCAAATGCTATAACTATGGAAATTGGTGATACAGAAAAAATACCTGTTGATTCGGTAGTTTCGTGTGAAAGTTCAGACAATTCTATAGTTGAAATTGCTGATGGAAAAATTGTTGCGAAATCCAAGGGAATTGCTTATGTAACGGTTATATCCGATAGTAATAATACATACTGTGCAAAAATCACAGTAGTAGGTACAGATACAGGAAATAAAACTGATCAAATTGATAAGCCGCAGCAACCGGAAAATAAACCGGAACAAAATAATCCGCCACAAACGGATAACAAACCGGAACAAAATAATCCGCCACAAACGGATAACAAACCGGAACAAAATAATTCGCTACAAACAGATAACAAACCAAATTTAAATACTCAATCTCCTCAAACCGGAGACACAGGCAATATCTTATTGTTAGTGGTACTGCTACTTGTATCGTCTGTTGGGTTAACTGTAACGCTGGTTTTTACAAGGAAAAAACGCATTAAGTAACACTATAGTGAGTTTGATTAGGATTTTCAATATTATAAAGACCAATTCCACATTATCTAATAAGAATAAGCTTAAATTTCTTATACATATTAAGATTAACGAAAGGAAGCGGTACTTGTGAAATTTGAGTTTTTGCAGATGACTATTCTCAGAATATCATGGCGTACCGCAAACTATGATCCGGAATATACATATCATTGCTCATTTAAACCATGTTATTATGACGGAAAGTAAATCTATTTAAGAAAGGGCTGTCGCCACAAACTAAAAATTTCGTTTGTGCGACAGCCCCTATATTTAAAAGAAAAGTATTATGACTAAAAATAATAACTTTGTCTATTGCACCAGTCCAAGGCTTTCGAGTTGTTTTGCGTGTTCCTCCCCTGTGGAGAGCAGATAGATTCTCGTGGTTTCGATTGAACTGTGACCGAGCAAATCGGCAAGTTTGGCAACGTCCCGTGTTACCTTGTAATAAATCCGAGCAAACAAATGACGAAGATTGTGTGGGAATACTTTTGAGGATTCCACGCCCGCCTTTTTACAAATGGCTTTCATTTCCGCCCATATTTGTTTTCTTGACATTCCTTTTCCGCTTTTGGTGATAAATATTTCACCGAAAGCGATTTTTTGTTTTTTGGCGTATTTCAACAGTTTGCGGCATAGTTTATTTGGCAAAAGTATAGTGCGTATCTTGCCTTTCAGCGAGATGTCCGCATGTCCGACGCGCAATGCCTCAACTGTTATATACTTAACCTCCGATACGCGAATACCCGTAGCGCCTATGGTTTCAATAAGCAGTGAAAGACGTTCCTTTCCCGTTTTTTCGGCGGCAGAAATCAGCCTTTCGTATTCGTCTTTTTTCAGGTTACGGCTTTCCTCTTGAAAGATTTTCCGCTGTATACGAAGAAACTTTACCTTGATACAAAGCCCCGCAAAACGGCAATAGGTGTTGACTGCGGCAAGCATAGAATTTACAGTCACAGGCTTGTAGCCGTTTTCCAGTAAATGCTCCTTCCAACCGCAGACCGTTTCTTTTACAAGTTGTCTGCCGCCAAGCCATACCGATAATGCCGCAAGGTCGTGCAGATACTTGCGTACCGTTCCGCTTTCCCTTTCTTCTGCGATAAGCCATATTTTAAATTTTTCGAGGTTTTCTTTTGTAATTATGTGTGCTATTTTTTCCATAACGGATTCCTCCCTTAATAAAGCCCGTGATAATAGCGGCTGCGGCAGTCGTGGCGTTTGTCGCAGTCGTTGTCTTAGCTTTGAAGGCAACAGAAATGTACGCAAAGCGTCCCCGCTTTTTTCTTGGTGTATAATGACAAAGTTTATATAAAATTAACAATTAATTATAATATATTTAAAAAATATTATATTGACATCACAAGTTTAATATGATACAATTATATAAAAACAGAGTTTGTTTTGTTGCCGGTTAGCGCGGCGATATAAACATAAAACAACTTTATTAAGATATGTATATGATAGATGCAATAAAAAAGGAAGCAATATCTTATTACAGAGAGCAGAGCGTTACAATATTTCGGCAAGGTTAAAAACTTAGAAAAAATCTATAAAAACCTGTATCGGTATGGAAATTTTACAGATTCTTACAGTATTGTGCGAATTTTTTTGAGGTTTTTGTGGCTTTTTTCTTTCTCTGACTTTAGGGAATTATAAATTTTTAAAATTGTAGTATAATGTGGTTGATCAAGGACGGATAAATTGTACATTCTACATTTATGTCAGTATTGCAGTAAGACGCACGTCTCTATTGTAAGGGCAACACTGATTTATTAACAGATCTAACACAGTCAGCAAACGCATTGGAGGTAACAGATATGATTACTAAAATGAAAAAGAAATTCGCATCTTGTATCGCTATAGTCTGCGCGATAATGATACTGATCGGAATTTTCCCTACGAATATTTTTGGCAGTAGTAATACCGTTGATGCGGTTGATGATTTAGTTTATCAAAGCGGCTATATTTATTTTGATGTTTCAAACATGGTTGGCAAAGGTCACAATGAAAGCGAATGGATTTCGAGGCCATACATTTATATTTATTGTGAATCTTGGGGAAACTGGAATCAGATGGGTAAAATTACCGATACTCTTTATGGCATTGATATATCAAGTTGGGTTAATAAAGGTGCAAGCGGTAATCTGATATTCGCAACATCTAATAATTGGGACACTATAAAGGCAGCAAATTATAGGAGAACCTCTTTGGCAGGCTATACTATTGCAACAGGTGAGAATAAGATTTTTTCATGGAATGGTACTTCCACTGAAACTATTGATAATAAACTGTGCTTTAGACTTTCAGTTAAAAGTACTCCGATTGGGCAGCCGATAAATCCCAAAACTTCCTTTGCAGGCAAGCCTATCTATGTAAAGGACATGGTTGGAGATGCAAGAGGAGTCACAGCCACGTTTTATGCTTCTGAGCAAACAAGTGCGGCTCCTATCACACAGTCATTGACACTACAAAATAATCATTTATACTCAACAATCAAAACCACCCGTTGAACGGGTGGTTTGAGAAAGCCCTATAAGGGCTTATTACGGACGCTGCCCCTTAAGTGGG